>JBBINO010000094.1:0-9269 GCA_037443845.1 Acidobacteriota bacterium | reverse complement strand
CGGCGCGCTGGCTCGCGGGCGGGCCGCGGCTGGTGGTTGACAGGGCCTTGTTTATGCTATACTCACGGCGTCCAGGGGAGAGGGAGAAGGCCTTTGGTTTTTGAAGCCCGCTGAATGAGCCAGATGAAAAGAAGCTTTCCATCGGCTTTTCCGTCCGTTCTGTTCCAGTCACAAGCTGTTTGGCGGCGCCGCGCTATGGGGTGCGCGGGTGCGCCCAATTTTTCCCCCGAGGAGGAGTGATGTCCGCGCGTTTGTTCGTTGGTAACCTGCCGTTCGATGCGACGGAGGAGGAGCTCAGGGAGCTCTTCGCCCCGATCGGAAACGTCCTCAGGATTCATTTCCCGCTAGACCGGGAGACGAGCAGGCCGAGGGGGTTCGCCTTCGTTGAAGTGGAGGACAACTCGGCGGCACAGAGCGCCATACAGCGCCTCAGCAACCAGCTATTTCGCGGGCGGCCGCTCGTGGTCAACGAGGCCCGGGCGAGGGGCGAGGGGGGGCCTCCGAGCAGGCCGCCAGGCGGCTACGGCTCGCCGAGGCCCTCGGGCGCGGGTCCGCGCGGAATAAGCAGCGGTCCGATGTGGGGGCTGGACGCCGAGGGGGAGAGAAAGCCTTCCCGCAATTTCGGGCCCGACGCGCCTCCGAGAGGAAAGAAGAAGTTCCTAAAGGCCGACAGGGGCGAGCGCGGGCCGAAGGGGCCGATCAAGGAGCGTGGCGGCGGGCGCTTTTACGACGTGGAAGAGGACGACTACTCCTCGGGCGGCGATGAGCCCGATATTGACAACTTCGCGGTCGGTAAGGACGACGAGGAAAACGGGGAAGCTTGATCCGCCTCGGGCGGCTCAAGTGCGCGACGCGGGGCCGCTTTTTCGCACATGGAGACCGGCATGAAAGCTAGGGTTCACGTGTTTCTAAAGGAAGGGGTGTTGGACCCGCAGGGCAAGGCGGTGGCCAACGCGCTCAAGACGCTCGGCTTTGAAGAGATTCTGTCGGTTCGCCAGGGCAAATTTTTCGACATCGAGACGTCGCTGTTGCCGAAGGAAGGCTCGGAAGAGCGGCTTAGGGAGTACTGCAAAAAGCTCCTGGCGAACCCGGTGATAGAGAATTTTAAGGTCGAGGTGGTGGAGCCGTGAAGACCGCCGTCATTGAATTCCCCGGCTCGAACTGCGACCACGACGCATACGAATGGCCTTTGCGGCTATTCGGCAAGCCGCCGGAAAGGATATGGTACACGAGCCGCGACCTGAAGAAGGCGGACCTCGTGATCATTCCGGGCGGCTTCTCTTACGGCGATTACCTCCGATGCGGGGCAATGGCCGCTAGGTCCCCGGTGATGGAGGAGGTCAAGGCCCACGCCGAGCGGGGCGGTTACGTGCTGGGTATCTGCAACGGCTTCCAAATCCTGTGCGAGAGCGGTTTCCTGCCCGGGGCGCTCTTGAAGAACAGGACGCTTAGTTTTCTCTGCCGCGAGGTGGTACTCAGGTGCGAGACGGCGGACTCGCCCTTCACCGGGGCGCTTCAGAAGGGCTCATTGATGCGCGTGCCGATAGCCCATGGCGACGGCAATTATTATTGCGACGAGAAGACGCTGAGGCGGCTGCTCGGCGAAGAGCGGGTGGCCTTCAGGTACGTCTCGCCCGAAGGGCGCGTATGTGACGAGTGGAATTTCAACGGCTCGATGGACGCGATAGCCGGAATACTTTCCGAAAACAGGCGCGTCCTCGGAATGATGCCTCATCCGGAAAGGGCCAGCGAGGCGCTTCTGGGATCAAGCGACGGCGCCGCGGTGCTCCGCTCGGCCGCGAAGGCCATTGACGAAAAGAACGGGGCCGCAAAAAATGGTTGAGCCAAAGGTCACTGTGGAACTCGCCGCCGCTCACGGTTTGAACGCGGAGGAGTGGGCGCGCCTCTGCACGATTCTCGGCCGCGTTCCCACCTATCCCGAACTGGGGATTTTTTCTGTGATGTGGAGCGAGCACTGCTCCTACAAGTCGAGCCGGATCCACCTGAAGAAATTCCCGACGAGCGGGCCGTTGGTCCTTCAGGGGCCGGGGGAAAACGCGGGCGTCGTTGACATAGGCGATGGCTGGGCGGTCTGCTTCAAGATGGAGTCGCACAACCACCCGAGCTACATCGAGCCATACCAGGGCGCCGCGACTGGAGTCGGCGGGATATTGAGGGACGTATTCACGATGGGGGCACGCCCGATCGCCAACCTCAACGCTCTCGCGTTCGGCCAGCCGTCGCACCCCAAAACGCCGCACCTGATAAAGGGCGTCGTCGCCGGGATCGGCGACTACGGAAACTGCATAGGCGTCCCGACGGTCGGCGGGCAGGTCTTCTTTCATCCGTGCTACGACGGCAATATTCTCGTCAATGCCTTCACTCTCGGCCTGTTGAGGGCCGACAAGATATTCCGCGGCTACGCCAGCGGCGCTGGCAACCCCGTCTTTTACGTCGGCAGCAAGACCGGGCGGGACGGCATTCACGGCGCGACCATGGCCAGCGCCGAGTTCTCGGATCAGACCGAGCAGAAGCGGCCGACGGTACAGGTGGGCGACCCATTCACCGAGAAGCTTCTACTGGAAGCGTGCCTCGAATTGATGGAACAGGACGCCATCGTCGGCATCCAGGACATGGGAGCCGCCGGTCTCACTTCGTCGAGCTTCGAAATGGCTGGCCGCGCCGGTTCCGGCATCAGGATGGAACTGGATAAAGTCCCCATGCGCGAGACCGGCATGACGCCGTACGAAATCCTTCTCTCCGAAAGCCAGGAGCGGATGCTCATCGTCGCCAAGAAGGGCTCGGAAGAGAAGGTCAAGAAGGTCTTCTCGAAGTGGGGGCTGGACGCCGTCTCTATCGGCGAAGTCACCGAGACGGGGCGCGCCGAGATTTTCTGGCACGGAGAGAAGGTCGTGGACATGCCTGTCGCGCCGGTGAGCGATCAGGCCCCCATGTACGATCGCCCGCGCAAGCAGCCGTCAGGTTACGAGGAGCAAAGACGCCTCGACCTCTCGGCGCTGCCAGACTTCCGTGACCCGGAAGACGCGCTGATGAGGATGATGGGCTGCCCCAACCTCTCGTCGCGCCGCTGGGTTTACACCCAGTACGATCAGAGCGTCCGCACCAACACCGTCTTCGGCCCCGGCAGCGATGCGGCGCTCGTCCGCATCAAGGGAACGAAGAAGGCGGTCGCGATGAGCCTCGACGTGAACCCGCGCTACTGTCACCTCGATCCCTACGAAGGCTCCAGGCTCGCCGTGGCGGAAGCGGCGAGAAACATCGCCTGCACGGGCGCCAAGCCCCTGGCCATCACGGACTGCCTCAACTTCGGCAACCCGGAGCGGGACCACGTCATGTGGGAGTTCGCGGCCTCGGTCGAAGGGCTTTCCAGCGCTTGCCGCGAGCTTGAGACGCCGGTGGTTTCGGGCAACGTCTCCTTCTACAACGAGACTAACGGCGAGGGCATTTTCCCGACGCCAGCGGTCGGCATGGTCGGCCTCCTGGACGACGTGGATATGAGAGTGCCCAGTTCCTTCCAGGAGCTGGGCGACGTCGTCATTCTGCTCGGAAGGACGCGCGGCCACCTCGGAGGCTCAGAGTATCTTTCGTTGATCCACAACATCGAGAAGGGGACGCCTCCACCGCTGGACGGCGCGAAGGAGAAAACCCTCATCGAACTCCTGCAGCTTCTTGCGAAGGAGCGCCTGGCCCATTCCATGCACGACTGCTCGGAGGGCGGGCTTATGGTGGCGGTCGCCGAGTGCTGCTTCAGGCCGCGCGGCGACGACCTCGGCGCCTCCATTTCGCTTCAAGCCAGGGGCAAGCGGCTCGATGGCCTGCTGTTCGGCGAAGACGCGACGCGAGTGGTGGCCTCCTGTTCGCCGGAGTCTGCGCAGAGGATTTTCGACCTGGCGAGGGAGCGCGGAGTCGAAGCGACTCCAATTGGCACCGTGATTCCCGAAAAGCTCGCCCTTCTCATAGACGGCCAGCCGATGGCCACTGTTTCCATCAGCGAGCTGAGGGCGCGGTGGGAAGCCGGGTTTCCATCTCTCGTCAGCCGGCTGTAGGATTTCAAGGCTCCGCTTGGAGCTTCCACGGCAGGCGCGGCGCCAGAGCGGGTTGAGGCTTTTGGGCCGGTGATCTATTTTCATTTGCACGGAGGCGGCCTTGTGCGGCATCTTCGGCATCTACGGTTGCAAAGGCGCGGCGCGGCTGGCGGCCAGGGGACTGTACGGCCTTCAGCACCGCGGCCAGGAATCGGCCGGGATCGCATCGTGGGACGGACGCCGCCTCAGGGTCACGAAAGGAATGGGACTGGTCTCGGAGGTCTTCGCCGGCGTTGACCTCGACGAGATGGATGGAACGGCGGCCATTGGCCACGTCCGCTACTCGACCTCCGGAGACTCCGATCTGAGGAACGCCCATCCGATAGTAGCCTCGACTCAACACGGAGAGGTCGCGCTGGGGCACAACGGGAATCTCGTCAACGGTCAGGCCCTCAGAGAATCACTCGAGCGCGGCGGCGCCATTTTCAACTCGGCAACCGATTCGGAGGTCATCCTCCACTTGCTGGCGCGATACCGCTGCGGCGATCCGGTTGAGGCGCTGGTCCAGAGCCTGCTCCCTCTAAGAGGCGCCTTCAGCCTGGTGGTGCTGCTTCAGGGGCTTTTGATCGGCGCGCGCGACCCGTGGGGATTCCGCCCGCTGGTCTTGGGAGAGCTGGATGGCGCGCCTGTTCTAGCCTCGGAGTCCTGCGCGCTGGACCTTCTGGGGGCGAAGTTCGTCCGCGAGATTGAGGCCGGCGAGGTCGTCATAATCGGAGAGGCGGGCGTCAAATCGTTAAGGCCATTTCCGGCCGCGCCACCCGCGCCGTGCATTTTTGAGTATGTCTATTTCGCAAGGCCCGACAGCCGCATTTTCGGCGGGGTGGTTTTTCCCGCGAGGGTCGCCATGGGCCGGCGCCTGGCCGTCGAGCATCCGGCCGATGTTGACGCGGTCGTGCCCATTCCAGATTCGGGAACGCCGGCTGCCATAGGCTTTTGTGAAGTAAGCGGCCTGCCTATGGTGCAGGGGTTCGTTAGAAACCATTACGTCGGCCGCACCTTCATAGAACCGGCCCAGGCCATGCGTGACCTGGAGGTGAGGATCAAGCTCAACCCGATGCCATCGGAGCTTTCGGGCAAGCGCGTTGTCCTTGTTGACGACTCGCTGGTGCGCGGCACGACGGCCAGAAAAATCATAAGGCTCGTAAGAGAGGCCGGGGCGCGCGAGGTTCACCTTCGCCTTTCGAGCCCTCCTGTTGTTAATTCCTGCGTTTATGGTATAGATACTCCCTTGAGGTCGGAGCTTCTGGCCGCTAACCTGGGCCTTGAAGAGATAAGGAGTTTCGTGGAAGCCGATTCGATTGGCTACTTGAGCGCCGAGGGAATGGCCAACGCGTCGCGGGGAACGCTGGGGCGTTTCTGCCACGCCTGCTTCGGCGGCCCCTACCCGGCGGGAGGAGAGGCGCCGGATAAAAGGCAGCCCGGCCTTTTCGATAAGGAGCGGCGATGACCAGGAGGAACATCAAGCTGCCATCCTGGGTTCTTGAGACCGTCCCCGTCCTGGTGGGGGTGAGCCTTTCATTCATCTATTTCGTGGCGGTGCTGCCGGCCGCGAAGCCGCTGTTATGGCGGTACGTTCTGACGGCCGTGATCATGGCGCTCTTCTTCAGGATTCCGGGCAGTTGGTATTATAAGACCAAGCTTCTGCCGGCGGTGGTTCAGTACAAGAAGGCGCGGAGGTCCGGAGCCGTCCTCGGGCGGGCGGATCTCGTCAAGGCGTATAAATCATTTGCCTCTCTTGTGCCAAGGGCGCAGGTCGCGTCGCTAGTGCTCTGGGTGGCTTCAGTGGCCGCGCTTTTGGTGATAGACAGGATATGGCTCGTCGGAACGTGGCTTTCGGCAGTTGACCTACTCTTCACGTTTCTGATCATCGTCGTGATTTCCCTCGCCATTTCGTATTTCATGGCCAAGAGCCGCGTCAGGCCCTTGCTCGAGGAGATTCAGGAGCTTCTTCCAGATGCCCCCGAGGTCGGCCGATGGAGGGTCTCTTTCAGGAACAAGCTGGTCGTCACGCTCATCGGCGTTTCGACGCTCGCCTTCATGGCCTTCGGGGCGCTGGTTTACGGCAGGATGAGGGCCGGCATCGAGGAGATGGCGCTTGCCGAAGGGGCGGAGCGCGCCAAGCAGGTATCTCCCAGGCTGCAACAGGAGCCTCGCGAGCAATGGGCTCAAGAACTTTCGGTGGCGACTTCGGACCTCTGGGTTCTCTCGGCGGTTGATGGAGACGGTAAGTTCATTGCCGAAAGCGTAAAAGGCAAAACGCCCGCCGGAGCTGTTGAATGGCTCAAGCGCTCCAACTTCCAGGCCGACGGAAAGACCATTTTTCAAACGCCGGCCGGCGGGCTCAGGGTTTTTCCGCTTTCGAAGGGCGCCTGGCTTCTCGTGGCGGCGAACCCCGGCACGCTCGGCCAGCTCACCGGGAAATTCGTGAGGGCCGGCCTGCTTTTCCTCGTCGCGACGCTTATAGGCCTCGGCTGGTACATGTTCGCGCTCGGGGCCGACCTTACGAGGTCGGTCAAGCGGCTGAGCACCTTCAGCGGCAGGCTGGCTGCCGGAGACTTGCGCGGTGTCGTGCCCGTCTGGTCCGACGATGAACTTGGCGACGTCTCCGACCATCTCAGGGCGACCTTTCACGCCTTGCGCAGAATGGTGGGCGAGGCACAGCGGTCGGCTTCGATCGTCGAGGGCGAAGTCATGTCAACGGCGGCTTCGGCGGTTTCGTTTCAGGCGGAAGTCGGAAGGCAGTCCGAGGCCGTGGCCGAGACGAGCCGCTCGGCCCAGTCGGTAGAAGAGGGCGTCAGGGCTATCGCCTCGGCGATGGAGACGATATCCTCGGCAACGCAGGACGTGTCGTCCGCCGTGCTTCAGATGCAGGCGAGCGTCGAGGAGATCGCGGGCCACTCGCAGACGCTCAACGCCTCCGTTCAGCAGACGGCCTCCTCCATAAACGAGATAGCCGCGTCGGCCGAAGAGGTGGAGGCGTCGTGCGGAACGCTGCAAGAGGCGACGCGCGACGCGGTCTCGTTCTTCTCTGAACTGGACGCCGCGGTCGAGGAGACGCAGAAAAACGCCGCTGGCCTTTTGGGCTCGGCGCAGAAAGTGACCAGCGACGCCGAAGAGGGCAGGACGTCGGTCTCCGCCGTAGAGGACGAGGTGCTAAGAAGCAGGGCGGCCCAGGAAGAGAGCAGGCAGGCGTTTTCCAGGCTGCAAGCCAGCATGGAGAAGATCGGGAAAATCGTGGACGTGATCCAGGACGTTACCGAGCAGACAAATTTGCTGGCGCTGAACGCATCCATTATAGCCGCCGGAGCCGGGGAGCACGGCCGGGCCTTCGGCGTAGTGGCAACGCAGGTGAGAGAGCTTTCCGGCAGGACGGCGGGCCACGCGAAGGATATCAGGGCGGTTATCAAGACGCTGTTGGAGAGCGGCCAGGATATGGAGGCGGCGATGGCCAGGACCGCGGGGGCCGTCGAGCAGAGCGCGAAACTTTCCAGGCACGCCGCCGAAACCTTGCGGACCATTCTGGAATCAACCGCCTCGCAGGAGGAGCAGAGCCAGCGGATCGCCACCGCGACGGAAGAGCTGTCCCACGGCGGGCAGTCCGCGAGCCGGAACGTCCAGAACATCTTCGAAATGACGGAGGGCATCGCGCGCGCCACGGCCGAGCAGGCAAAGGCAACGCGCCTGTTGACGGACGAGGCGGAGAAGGTGCGGGCCGTCGCCCTGACGCTCACTAACGCGACGCAGGAACAGGCGAGAGGCGCCAGGCTGATTTCCGAGGCGGTATCGCGCATGACCAGTGACAGCGGGCAGGTGACCTTGGCCGTGCAGGTTCAGGCCCGTGGCGCGGAAGGGATCACGAAAGCCATGGCTCAGCTTTCGGATGCGGCCGCCGCGATGGAAGGCGCCGCCTTCTCTCTGCGTGAGGCCTCGTCCCGGCTAAAGTCCGGCTCGACGGCGCTTGGCGGCGAGATCAGAAAATTCAGCCTGTGAACCGAATGGATGGGGGAGTCAATTGGACCAGAAGCTGACCTACCGCGAGTCCGGAGTGGACATAGACGCGCAGGACAAAGGGCTGGCGCGGATCAAGGAGATAGCAAAGAGCACCTTCACCAAAGGCGTGCTGTCCGAAATAGGCCTTTTCGGCGGCCTCTTCACGCTGAACCCGGACGACCCGCGCGGGGACGTCCTGGTTGCCTCTGCCGACGGCGTGGGGACGAAGCTCAAGGTGGCGCAGCTCGCGGGCCGGTACGACACGGTGGGGCAGGACCTGGTAAATCATTGTGTCAACGACATCCTTGTCCAGGGCGCGAGGCCACTCTTCTTTCTGGATTACTTCGCGGCCGGCAAGCTCGTCCCGGAGAGGCTCGCCCAAGTCGCCGAGGGGTTGGGCAATGCGTGCCTGGAAAACGGCTGCGCGCTTTTGGGAGGCGAGACAGCCGAGATGCCGGGCCTCTACCACGGCGAGGACTTCGATCTGGCGGGCTTTATCGTCGGCGTAGTGAAGCGGGACAAAGCCCTGCCGAAAGGCGTCGAGAAGGGGGACGTCCTTTTGGCCCTGCCCTCGACGGGCCTGCATACCAACGGCTATTCGCTCGCCAGGAGGCTCTTTTTTGAGGTGAAGAAGTTCAAGACGGACACCTACCTGTCGGACCTTGGGTGCACCGTCGGCGAGGCGCTCCTGGCGGTCCACCGGTCATACTTCAAACCTCTTTACCCGCTGCTTCAGAGCGAGAGCGGCATACACGGCATGGCGCACGTCACCGGTGGTGGCATTGTGGACAACCTGCCTAGAATATTGCCAATGAATGTTGGGGCCGTCATCAATGAATCGGCGCTAGTGAGAAAGCCCGCGATTTTCGGGTACATCCAGCGCGAAGGGAACGTTCCGGCCGAAGAGATGCGGCGAGCCTTCAACATGGGAGTCGGCATGATACTCTGCGTCTCTGAAAACAGGGCGAGCGCGGTTGCCGAAGCCCTGCAAAAGTCCGGTGAAGCCCCGTGGGTCATAGGCGAGCTTAGGGCGGGCTCGCGCGAAGTCGCGTACATCTGAGCCGCTCTCCGGTTGACTTTTCCCCGATATTCGCTATAATTAGCGCTCGGTTTGGGCCGATGGGCCGTTAACTCAGTCGGTAGAGTATCTGCCTTTTAAGCAGGAAGTCATGG
>JBBINO010000093.1:0-9291 GCA_037443845.1 Acidobacteriota bacterium | reverse complement strand
GGCGCTGGCGCGCCGCGGAGATGTTGACCGGATGAGGCCGCTTCCTAGCATCGGCGTGGTCGTGATACACGGCGGGGATCTCTCGCGCACGGTGGAGGCGCGTGCTTCGCTCGACCGCGCTGGGCACCGGCAAGGCGAAACGTGGGCCGCCGTGAAGGCTTGCCACGCGGGAGAGGCCAACGCTTTGGAGAGAGAGTTCGGGTCGGGCCGGGTCGTGGTCGGAAGCGAAGATTCCAATGGCCTTTCCGCGCTCTTGAACAGAGGGATAATCGCGGCGCTCGAAGCCGGTTCGGATTATGTCCTCATTCTGGACGCGTCGTGCAGCCTCGAAAAGAACGCTCTCGCCCCGCTTCTTATCGCCCTCGAGGCGCAGCGCTTCGCCGGAGTCGCCTGCCCGGTCATTGTTCGCGAGGACAATAACGCCGTCTTTTCCCGCGGAGGCCGCGTCAACGAGTGGACGGGCGGCCTGGGCTTCGGCATGAGCGGGGCGCGAAAGGATGACGAGACGCTGCGCCACTGGGAGACAGCCAGCTTCGCTCCTTACCAGTGCCTTCTTTTCAAAAGGGAATTCCTCGAAGACGCAGGCCTTTTCAACGAGGCTTACGGGTCGCTCGCTTTTGACGCAGAACTGGGGCTTCGCGCTTCAAGGGAGCACTGGAACGTGATCGCCGTCCCCCAAAGCGCCGCGACGATCTGGCCGCCGTGCCAGCCGGCCGAGGACCAGGTGGCCTTGGCTTTGGAGCGGGCGCGCAATCCGTTGTGGCTCTTGAGAGGCTATGGCTTTCCGGTCAAGCGGCTCGTGGCGCTGGCGGTTCGGATGGGGTGCGTCTGGCCGCTGGAGTTCGCCTCCAATCTATTCAGGGGAAGATTCAAGGCCTCCGCGGCCGTCGTCAGGGGATCTTTGCAGGGCGTCTTCAGCCGGGCCTTTGAAGCCGGCGGCCATCTGGCTGTTCCGACGAAAGGCAGAAAGCACCAAGTCAGGACGCCAGCGCCAAGCGCTTTCGTCATGAAACATCTGATTTAAGTATGAGCGGGCTGCGGGCCGCCGCTTGAATCGGCCGTGGCACCGCTTGAAGAAGGGTATCGCGAATGGACGCGGCGCGGCTACACCCGTACCTGACAATGATCGCCTCCATGTGGCGGCAAGGCCGGCCCGCATACTCCGGGCAGCCTCCGGGCGGCTGGGAGGCATTCAGCCGCTATCTAGAACGGGCCAAGATGGCCGGCTTCTTTCACGCCAAAATCATCGAGGAGCGGGCGGAGCCAACATTTCCAGCGAGCTTTGTCCAGGGCCTGGAGCGCTTCAGGTTCCACGTCATGGCCCAATCGAGCCGGCTCGAAGAAGCCACGGCGGAGGTTTGTTCCGCCGTCAAGTCATCCGGGCACAAGGCGGTGCCGCTGAAAGGCTTATGGCTGAACAGGAGGATATACGGGGACGCGTCGCTTCGCCGTACCACGGACGGCGATATCCTCGTCCCCCCCAGCGCCATTGCACCGCTTAGCGAATTCATGCTAAGCCGCGGATACCGAGTAATGCCGCCGGAGCACAAAGTCGTCTGGCAGACCGTATACAAGAAGGAGGGGAGTTTCCCGTTCGAGGCGCACGTGCTGCTCTCATCTCCAGACGAGAATCCGCCGCCGTCCGGCGAGATTCTAGAAAGAGCCGGAGCATGGGGAGAAGAAAACGAAGGGCTCGAACTCGCCGATGCCCTAATATACCTCTCGGTCAACAACGCCAGGGACAACCTGGTCCTGTTTCCGGGGAATCTTCACGATATCGCCATCATCGCTGGCAGGCTCTCCGCAAGCGAGTGGACCGGCGTGGCGGAACGCTCGCAACGGTGGATGTGGCGCGCCGGCGTCTGGCTGAATCTTGCATGCGCCAACGATCTTTTCGGCTCGCCGGTTCCGGCAAGCGTCATGAAAGAATTGAAACCAGCCTCGTGGAGAACGCACTGCGCCTGGGCGGCCCTGCGGTGGTACAGAGGCGCGGACATGGAAGTGAACAACCTTCCCAGGGGCATGGGCAGCCTCTACAAGGCCTCGGTCATTGAGGACGTCTCGCCCATCGGCTATGTGATGCGCCGAAGGGCTCTGGCCTTGCGATAATCTCATGCCTTGCTTGTGGCGCAACCGCTCAATCCAGCCTTGCCAGAAGGGGTTTGCTCGGGTACAATAGCAATGGGACTTCAATGGCGGATGCTCGCGAAAAAATCAAAACCAACTGTGTTAATAAAAATTAAAACGAGAATTCGTTAACCACCCCGCGGAGCGAGCTTTCTTATCTGCCACGCGCGGTTTGATTCCACCGGCGGAAATATCTTGTAGCGGAGACAATCATTTCAGCTTTTTGGCCGCTCGCGCTCTTTTTCGTCTTCTCGCCGCTCGCGTTTGGTTGCATGGAAGGCTGGTCCATCGCAACCTGCGAGGTCGTTCTGCTTGTCGGGGCGGCGCTCGTGGGATGGACAAGCAAGGAGTTCTGGCGAACCCCCAGGCGCCTCTGGCTTCCTGCGCTGCTCATCGCGGTCCTTGCGCTCATAGGCCTAGTCCAACTTGTGCCACTGCCAGCCGGCTGGTGGCAATCCTGGGGCTCGGAGCGCTACACGAGGTATACGGACGAAGCCAAGGCCGAGGCGCTTCTTCATTCGGACGCCTACCGAGCCGACCCGTTCGGGCCCCAAAAGGATCTGCCGCGGGAAGATTGGACGCCGATCACGCCGAGCGCCCCGTCATTGATGCCGGCCAGCTACACTCCCGGGGCGACGGGGCGCGCTCTTCTGGCGCTCAGCGCGGCGTTTGCGCTCGTCTTGTTGCTTGAGCGGCTGGCCGAAGAGGGCCGCGCCCGTCTTCGCGCGCTTGCGTGGGTGGCCGGGTCAATGGGCCTGCTTATCGCACTCGTCGCGCTGATTCAGTTTCATGACAAGGCGCGCGAGGCGCTTCTCTGGCTACGCGCCACCCCGCGCGCGGCCGGCGCCTTCGGCCCTTTCGTCAACCCAAATCACGGCGAGGCCTTTGTTAATGTGGCGCTCCCGCTGCTCTACTATCTCATTTGGCGCGCGGCGTTTTTTCTCAAGAAGCGGGCCGACAGAATCGGCCTCCGAGTCATGGCCTTCGCGGTTCTCTTTTTGCACGTGGCGGTCCTCGCCGTAAGCCATTCGAGGGGAGCCTTTCTCGCCCTGGGGCTCTATCCGCTGGCGTGGCTTGCAAAGGGAGCTTGGAGGGGCGGGAACAAGCTTCGCCGAAGCCTGACGGCGGGATACCTGATGCTGCTTATCTTTTTGGCGGCTTTTGGGTTTTGGACGGGCATTGCGACGGACCACGGCCGTTTGGCGCTCGACTTGAGCGTTCCCAAATCCGGCTTCGTTCTGGGCCATGGGCTGAACAGTTTTGAAGAACGCTTTCCAGCCGAGGTGAGCCGCTTGGCTCTCACCGGAGGCCCGCTTCGCAATACCCATTTGGAAAACGAGTACCTCCAGCTCTTCTTCGAGGGGGGCACATTGGCCGCGCTGCTCGGAGTGGTGATGGGCGCCGCGGTTATTTACCTGGCCTTCCGGCTGGCCACCGAAGGCAGGGCGGCCTTCTGGCTGGCCCCCGCTCTCGCCGGCGAGACGATTCACGCTCTGGTTGATTTCACGGGCCACGTCTTTCCGATAGTGGGGACGATCCTGCTGGCGTCCATCCTCGGCATGGTCGCGCTGGAGGGTAACGGGGAGAACGGGCATCTCCACGACGGTCGTGCTCGCCACTCGCGGGAGGCGGCGTGAAGCGCAATCTGGCCGCTGGCATGTTTGGTTGCGCTGCCGTTCTTCTCTCCTTCGCAGCGATTTTCGCCGAAGCAGGAGTTGAGCCTCCTACCACGCGGCGCGTCCTTTTTGGCCAAGGCGCCTTCGGCTGCCTGGTGGAGGCGGAAAGGGCGGCACAATTGGGCGACGGGGCGAAGGCATTGGAGGGCTTTCGCACAGGTCTCCTCAGGGCCTTGCGGGAAGATCGCAAGGACATTTACAACCGCATTCTTCTTCGCATGGCCGGGGTGGGCAAGGATCTCGCCACCAAGTCATTCCAGAGCGGATGGCCTCTTCTTTCCCAAGCCGCGCTTTTATCGCCCAACTTCTCGGCGTGGTCCGCCCGCATAGAGCGATGGCTATTGGAAAACGGTCATCCAGCCGGGCGGTTCGAGTACGTCATCGTCAACGAGGACGGCATTGCGGAGGCTTGGGGCGCGCATCCTCAGAAGGCCCCCATCTGGCTTTACAGAAGGCTACCCCCCGCCACGGCGCTCGCGGCCTATCCTGGATACTTGTATAACGTTAGAGCCTCCGACCTGCCGGAGCAGTGGAGCTATTCGTACTGCTGGAATATCCCTCTTAGGATCAACGGGACGCGGGACGCCACGAAGCTTGAAGTCCGCGGCGCCCTCGCCCCAGACGAGGGGGCGCTTCTAAGCCTCGACAGCCTGATTCGATGGCAGCCGGCCGTACCAGACGAGAAAGCGGGAGCGCTAGTTTTTGAGACGACCGGCTTTCAACGCATTTACAGCGTGGACAGGTTCCTGCTCGTGACCCAGGGCGGATGTCCGAGCGTGGAACTCGTCGCCGTTCACGCCTATAATCCTCTCTGAGGGAATAGATGCCCAAGGCCGTTTATGCGGCCCGACCCAAAGCCCGGCTCCAATGGCCGGGCAAGAGACTACGGAATCCTCATTCTCAAGGAGCCTTTGCATGAAAGGCATAATCCTGGCGGGCGGGTCGGGGACGAGGCTTTTTCCTTTGACCGTCGCGGTGAGCAAACAGCTCATGCCCGTCTACAACAAGCCGATGATCTACTACCCGCTCTCGACACTGATGCTCGCGGGCTTGCGGGAGATTCTCGTCATTTCGACGCCCCACGACCTTCCCCTCTTCCAGCGCCAGCTCGGCGACGGCGGCCAGTGGGGGATCAACCTTTCTTACGCCGAACAGCCCGAGCCCAACGGCCTAGCGCAGGCATTCATCATCGGCGAGAGGTTCCTTGGCGGCAAGCACGCGTGTCTCGTCCTGGGGGACAACATCTTCTACGGCCGCGGTTTGACGGCCACCCTTGAAGACGCGGCTTCCAAGAAAAGCGGCGCGACGATCTTCGCCTACTACGTGAAAGACCCCGAGCGTTACGGCGTTGCCGAATTCGACGCCTCGGGCAAGGTGCTCTCCCTCGAAGAGAAGCCAGCTAGACCGCGCTCCCACTACGCCGTTCCCGGGCTCTACTTTTACGACGGGCGCGTCACCGAGCTCGCCAAGTCGCTCAAGCCTTCGGCCAGGGGTGAGCTCGAAATCACCGACCTCAACAGGCGCTATCTCGAAATGGGCCGCCTGCATGTCAAGGTTCTCGGGCGCGGCACGGCGTGGCTGGACACGGGGACGCACGAGGCGCTGCACCAGGCCACCAATTTCGTCCAGGCGGTGGAAGAACGGCAGGGGCTCATGATCGGCTGTGTCGAAGAGGTGGCGCTCAAGAAGGGATGGATCGGGCCTGACGAGGTGAGAAAACTCGCCGAGCCGATGGTAAAGAACAGCTACGGCAAGTACTTGCTGGAGATGGTTAGTGTGGGCGCGATCCCCGATTGACGCCGCCCCCAGAGGGACGCACACCGGCGCGGCGCAGCGGAATAGACTGAACCACCGAGCCGCAGAGACGCTGAGGACAAAAGCTGTAGCGGCCGATCCTCGCATCGGCCGAAACCTCCGCAGCCCGCGCAACACGCGAGCTACGGACGGCTCCAACCAAGGACGAACGCTTCTTTAACCCAAGCGCGGTCTTTCCTCCGTGACCTTGGTGTTTGCCATACAACCCAAATTTCCACTCCGTGCCTCGGTGCCTTCCGTGGTTCAATCTTTCCCTTAGTGACCTTTGTGCCTTCGTAGTTTCCACTTCCCGCTACCGTTTTTCCTCCGCCTCTCCGTTGCTTGATATCACGCCGAGGCAGGACATATATTCCTCCTGGAGGCATTCATGAGAAACGAATTTACGGCCATCATCGAGAAGGATGGCAAATGGTATGTCGGCTACTGCCCCGAGGTCCCCGGCGCGAATGGGCAAGGTCGCACGCCCGCAAGCTGCCGAAAGAGCCTTTCGCAGGCCATTGCGCTGATATTGGAAGACCGCCGGAAAGATGCAAGAAAGAGTATTCCCAAAGAAGCCCTGCAGGAAATCGTGGTCGTTCGGTGAAACGAGAGACGCTTCTACAGCTCCTGCGTCGCGCCGGTTGCTTCCGCAAGCGTGAAGGAGCGAGGCACTCCCTCTGGTGCAATCCCCAGACCGGGGTCATTGAGGCCGTGCCCAGGCACGCGGAAATCGCCGAGAGCCTGGCTAAGAAGATTCTTCGGAGGCTCGGCGCGTCGCCCGAAGCACCTCGCAAATAGCAGGCTTCTTCATGGGTTCCATCCTCTCCAGAAGGACCCTTTGAGCCACCGAGGCGCGGAGACATTGAGGACTATAGGGTCGCGCAAGAATCCCGCCTCCGTGGCCCGTGCAACACGCAGACTACGGGCGGTCCAACCCAACGCCGGGCCTACAAAACACCAAACACGAGACACCAGACACTTCTTTTTCTCCGTGCCCTCTGCGTTTGCCATGCAACCCAAATTTCCGCTCCGTGCCTCTGTGCCTCTGTGCCTCTGTGGTGAAAAGGACTTTGTCTCCGTTGCCCGCGCAACAAGCAAACTACGGGCGGTGCAAATCAGCGATGGAGGTTCTCGCATCCTTCACGAAGCGCCAATCATGCTCGCCTTACATCTTCCGTTTTTTACGAAGGAAACACAATGACAGTGCCAGACTATAAGCTTCTCCGCCGTTTCGAGAAGAATCTTGCTAAGTTCGAAAAGCCTGATTCCGCGCGGAACTTCGCCATTATTGATGCAATGCTGGAAGAGGCCATCGCGCTGAAGGTCCTTCCTTCAGCGGATTGGCTCGCTGGCATAGAAACAGCTATCAGATGGGCTAAGGCCACGAATGTTCAGAGAACTTCTTAGCGGCATCGCCCGCTCGCTCAAGGAAAACGGCGTTCCGTACATGGTCGTTGGCGGTCAAGCCGTGCTAGTCTACGGCGAGCCGCGAATGACGCGCGACGTTGACGTCACGCTGGGAACGGGAGTCGAGAACGAGCCGAAGGTGCGTAAGATCGCGATGGACTTGGGCCTGCGGCCGCTGACGGATACAGCCTTTACTGCTCGAACCATGGTATTGCCTTGTGCCCAGGACAGCACGGGCATCAGGGTGGACTTCATCTTTTCGTGGTCCCAATACGAAAAAGAAGCAATCATGCGCGCGCGGGCCGTCAAGATGCTCGGAGTAGAGGTCCTGTTCGCGTCGCTCGAGGACTTGGTCATTCAAAAGGTCGTGGCGGGCCGTGGCATAGACAAAGAAGATGTATGCTCTATCTTGGCTAAGAACCCGTCTTGCGATCTTGCAACCGTTCGCCATTGGCTCGGCTTGTTCAGCGAAAGCCTCTCGGAGCCATACCTTCAGAGATTTGATCTTTGGCTGAAAGAAATTTCGATATAGGCCGCCGGAGGATCCTCCTGTGCAAAGCCTCTCGCTCCTCATGACGCCGCATATTCACAACGCTCTGCGTGGCAAGAATGAATCGGGCAACGGTTCCACCCGCGCCTCCCTTGCTCGCGCAACAAGCAGACTACGGGCGGTCCAACCCAACGCCGGGCCTACAAAACACCAAGCACGAGACACCAGACACTTCTTTTTCTCCGTGCCCTCTGCGTTTGCCATGCAACCCAAATTTCCGCTCCGTGTCTCCGCGCCTTGGTGACTGCCTTTTTTCCTTTGTGCCCTCTGTGACCTTTGTGCTGAATCTCAACTTGCTTCGCTTTGACCGCCTCGCGGCCGGCGTCGATGGAGGATCACGATGATTCACGACGTCAAGACCAAGTCCCTGCGCGTCATACCGGACGACCGGGGAAGGCTGATGGAGATGCTTCGCGCCGACGACCCGCTTTTCGAGGCTTTCGGCCAAGTCTACCTTTCGACGACCTATCCGGGCGTCGTCAAGGCGTGGCACTACCACAAGCTGCAGAAGGACAACTTCGTCTGCGTCAAGGGCATGGTGAAGCTGGTGCTGGCCGACACGCGCGAAGGCTCGCCGACAAAGGGCGAAATCAACGAGTTCGTCGTGGGCGAACAGAACCCCATGCTGGTGCAGGTTCCAATCGGCGTCTATCACGGCTGGAAATGCATCGGGTCGGAAGAGGCTTTCGTCATCAACGTCACGACGAAGACCTACGACTACAAGAATCCCGACGAGTACCGCCTCGATCCTCACCAGAACGGCCTTATCGCCTACGATTGGGCCACCAAGGACAGATAGCTGCTCATGGGTCCGTCGGGAAAGCCGAGAATCGCGCTTGCCGGAAGCCGCGGGATGTTCGCGGCCGACGCGCTTCCCGTTCTTGCGGCGGCCGGTTTCGAGGCCGAGGGGGCGGACCTGCCCGAGCTCGACATCGCCGAAGCCGCTTTGGTGGAAGATTTTCTCGGCCGGATGAAGCCGCAGGTGGTGTTGAACGCCGCGGCCTTCACCGACGTGGACGGGGCGGAGGCGAAAGAGGAAGAGGCTTTCAGGGCGAACGCGCGAGGCCCAGAGGTTCTCGCTCGCGCCTGCTCCCGAAGCGGCTCACTTCTCGTCCACATCAGCACCGATTACGTCTTTCCGGGGGACAGGCCCGAAGGCTACCTGCCCGGGGACGCGCCGGGGCCGGCCGCGAGCGCCTACGGCCGCAGCAAGCTGGGCGGCGAAGAAGCCATCGCCCGGATCCTTCCGAAAACGCGGTACCTGATCTGCCGCACGCAGTGGCTTTACGGGACGACCGGGAAGAACTTCGCGGACACGATCCTCAAACTGGCGGCTTCCCGGAAAACGCTTCGCGTCGTCAACGACCAGTGGGGCGTCCCGACCTGGACGCGCGAGCTGGCGCGGCAGATCGTGTCGCTTTTGAATGAGGGCGCCAGCGGCATTCGCCATACGGTCAACGGCGGCGGGCCGGTAACCTGGTTCGATTTCGCGAAGAGAATCGTGGCCGAGGCGAAGCTCGATTGCGCCGTCGAGCCGTGCACGACGGCGGAGTTCCCGCGTCCCGCGCGCCGTCCTGCACGCGCATGGCTTCGCGATTCGGACATCAAAACCCCCCAACCTTGGCAGGAAGGCCTTCGCGAATACCTTGATCTGGAGAGAGCGAGAAAGTGATGATTTGACGGCGATAGCGCTCATTCACGCCGAGATCATTGACAAGACAGCGAGAACGTATTTAG
>JBBINO010000092.1:0-9350 GCA_037443845.1 Acidobacteriota bacterium | reverse complement strand
TAGCGGCAATCAGCGATATGACCCTTGCCTTGTCCATCATGACGCCTCCGTGCACGGAAGCTTCGCCCCTTTCATCGGTTCCTCCTTTGCAAACACCAACCAAGGCCGGTTAGACTCCATATCAAAAAACCCGCATGGCGTGCTAAAGCGCCGTTGGAAGCGATCCCTCTCATGGCGTAACTCTACCGCTCGCGCTTCGCGTTGTCAAACGCCGGCGGGGCGGAAGCCCCGCCAGCGACGGTCTTGGTGCAGTCCCTTCACTAAACACCAAACACCAGACACAAGACACGAGGCGCCCGCTCACGTGCAATCGGCATCTGGAGATGCCTCCTACAGCGGCGGGTTCGCCGTAACCGAACGGCCATTCTTTGTAGGAGGGTTCTCCGGAACCCGATAGCGGCTGTCTCTCGCGCCGCGCGTGCCCTGTGCTGATGGCGGCTAACGTCGCTCGCTCCAGACGACCGACCGCCGACGACCGACCACCGACAGCCGGCGAGCGCAATCATTGCTTCGTTCGTCGTCCGTCCATCGTCGTCCGTCGTCTTTTCATTGCCGCCGCCTATCTCTTCCTTCTCACGTCTCACTTCACACGTCTAACTTCTTCCCGCTCCCCGCTCGCGCCTCCGTTGCCCGCGTACCACGCAGACTATGGGCGGCGCAAACCACCGACGGGCGCTCTCTTCAAGGAAGCCTGTCTTTCCTCCGTGACCTTCGCGCATGTAGCGCAACTATAATCTCCCCTCCGTGCCTCGGCGCCTCAGTGGTTCAATCTTTCCCTTCGTGGCCTTTGTGGCCTTTGTGGCCTTTGTGGCCTTTGTGGTGAGAATTCTTTCGCGCCGCGCGGCGACGCGGGCGGCGCCCCTTCTTTTTCGACAGCGGGGGTGGTATCCTTTGGCCTTATGGAGGAGATGCCATGGCTCTTAGGGTAGCTATCAACGGTTTCGGACGCATAGGCCGCCTCATTTTCAGGCACGCGTTTGACAATCCGGCCTTGCAGATCGTAGCGATCAACGACATCACGGAGCCGGCCACGCTCGGCCACCTGCTGCTTTACGATTCCGTTTACGGCAAGTTCCATCATGACGTCAAGGCCACGGAGGGGACGCTCGAAGTCGCCGGGCGTTCCATCAAGGTTCTGCGCGAGCCCGAGCCGGTGCGCCACTCGTGGAAGGAACTGGGCGTTGACCTGGTCTTCGAGGCAAGCGGCCGCTTTACCAAGACCGGCCAGGCGAACGTCCACCTGGACTCCGGCGCCAAGTGGGTGCTCATTACCGCGCCCGCGAAAGGGGCGGACATCACCGTCGTTTATGGCGTCAACCACAAGGCGCTCGACTTCAACAAGCACCGCATCATCTCGAACGCATCGTGCACGACGAACTGCCTGGCCCCCGTCGTCAAGGTGGTCCACGAGGAGTTCGGCCTCGTCCACGGTCTCTTGACCACCATCCACTCGACGACCAACGACCAGCGGATCATGGACCTGACCCATTCCGATCTTCGGCGCGCCAGGGCGGCGGGGCTGTCAATCATTCCGACCACCACCGGCGCGGCGCGCGCGGTGACGCAAGTTTTCCCCGAGCTGAAGGGGAAGCTGGACGGGCTAGCGGTCCGCGTTCCAACGACCTGCGTTTCGCTCGTGGACTTCACCTTTACGGCCAAGAAGGACCTCTCCGTCCAAGGGATCAACGAGGCGCTCGCCAAGTACGCGGAGGGCCCGCTGAAAGGAGTGCTCGAGGTCTGCAACGCGCCCCTCGTCTCGATTGATTTTCGTGGAAGCGAAGTCTCGTCAACGGTTGACGCGCTCTCGACGATGGTCATCGGCGACCGCATGGGCAAGATCCTCGCTTGGTACGACAACGAGTTCGGCTACGCGGCCCGCTGCGTTGACGTCGCCATGCTCTGCCCGAAAAACTGACGCCGCCGGGCCTGGACGAAAGCCGGTTTCCCAATCACGGGTAGCAAGGCCGTCGCGGCCGCTTCGCTTTGAAACTGAGCCACCTTCGGCTGGAGGTTCGCATGGAACAATACCACGGCACGACGGTCATCTGCGTGCAGAGCCGGGGCCGCACGGCCATGGCGGCCGACGGGCAGGTCACGCTGGGGCAGACCGCGCTCAAGCACACGGCGAAGAAGGTTAGGCGCCTGTACAAGGAACAAGTGCTGGCTGGGTTCGCCGGCGGCGTGGCCGACGCCTTTGCGCTCTTCACGCGCTTCGAGGCGAAGCTGGACGAGTACCACGGCAACCTTGAGCGCGCCGCCGTCGAGCTTGTCAAGGACTGGCGGACGGACCGTGCGCTCAGGCGCCTGGAGGCGACGCTCATAGTCGCGGACCGCGAGCACCAGCTTCTTTTGTCCGGAAGCGGGGAACTCATAAGCCCGGACGACGGGCTTCTGGCGATCGGCTCCGGAGGCCCGTACGCCCTTTCGGCCGCGCGGGCGCTCATACGCCACGCGGAGCTGCCCGCCCGCGAAATCGCGGAGGAGAGCCTCAAAATCGCCGGAGAGATATGCATATACACCAACGACAGGATCACGGTGGAGGAACTCGCCTTATGATACGGACGGAGCAGGGCTCTCTTTTCAACCGGCTCGACGACCCGCTGACGCCGAAGCGCATACTTGAAGAGCTGGACAAGTACATCATCGGGCAGAAAGACGCGAAGCGCGCCGTGGCCATCGCGCTTCGCAACAGGCTTCGCCGCCAGAGGCTCGACGCTGAGCTTCGCGAGGAGGTGGCGCCAAAGAACATAATCATGATTGGCCCAACCGGCGTGGGAAAGACCGAGATTGCGCGCCGCCTGGCGCGCCTCACCCATTCGCCGTTCCTCAAGATAGAGGCCTCGAAGTTCACGGAGGTCGGCTACGTCGGGCGCGACGTGGACTCGATGATCAGGGACCTCGCGGAAATCGCCTTCAACCTGATCCGGGCCGAGAAGGTGGCTGGCGTCCAGGAAAAAGCCCGCGCGTCAGCGGAGGAGAGGCTTTTGGATATGCTGATTCCTCCGGTCACCTACCGCCCCGGGACGCCCCCGCAGGAGCAGGGCGACGGCTCGCCGTGGCTTCCTCCGCCACCGCCTGGGGCGAATTCGGAGAGCCGCGAGAAGATGCGCGAATGGCTCAAGCAGGGCCGGATGGACGACCGCTTCGTCGAGGTCGAGGTGCAGGCCGGCGCCGGCCAGAGCCTTAAGGTTTTCACCCCGGCCGGCATGGAGGAGATGGGTTTCGATCTCGGCAAGATGATGCCCAACCTATTTGGAAGCCAGAAGAAGAGCCGCAAAGTGAAAGTTCCGGAGGCTCTCGAACTCCTGGCCAAGGAAGAAGAGGAGAAGCTGATTGACGCCGACGAGATAGCGCGCGAGGCCGTCGAGAGGACCGAGCAGAGCGGCATCATATTTCTGGACGAGATTGACAAGATCGCCGGACGCTCCAGCGGCGGGCACGGGCCCGACGTCAGCAGGGAGGGCGTCCAACGGGACCTGCTCCCCATCGTCGAGGGGACGAGGGTCAATACGCGCTACGGCCTTGTCAGGACCGACCACATTCTCTTCATAGCCGCCGGCGCTTTTCACATGACCAAGCCGAGCGACCTCCTGCCGGAGCTTCAGGGGCGCTTTCCCATCCGCGTCGAGCTTACCTCGCTAGGCCGCGCCGATTTCGCGCGCATTCTGCGCGAGCCGCAGAACGCGCTTTTACGCCAATACACGGCTTTGATGGCAACCGAGGGCGTCGAGGTGGAATTCACGCCCGACGCCGTTGACGCGCTCGCCAACTACGCGGCCGTCATAAACGAGCAACTCGAAAACATCGGGGCGCGCCGCCTTCACACGGTGTTGGAAAGGGTGATGGACGAGGTGTCCTTCAACGCCCCGGACCTCTGCGGAACGAAGGTGGTCGTGGATCAAACCTACGTTGACCAGCTCCTCGGAGAACTGGCGTCCAACCAGGACTTGAGCAAGTACATTCTTTGACGTGACGGGCGCGCGGCGGACCACGGCGCCACGCCGCGCGGATGCGATTTACTTCGGAAGCTCCTCCAGCTTGGCCTTCGCGGTAATGAGCAGGTCCTTCAACGCGGGCATGTCGCCCGGCTCCAGAAAGACCGAAAAGGCCGTTCCGCACTTGTCAATGCTCGAAATTCTTATCCCCTCCCCGATCCGGATGCTCCTGATGGAAAGCTCCAGCCCGCCGGGCGTGCGGAAGATAGCCTGGTATTCGTCGAGCTGCGTGAGCGCGTGGCTCGTCTTGGAGAAGAAATCAACGACCCGCATCAGCTCGCCGATCTCCTCGTAGTCCAGGTAGGACGCGTGCCTAGCCTCGGGGTTCGCCATGTCAATGACTTCGGCCGCGATGCCGGTGGCCTTCTTGCCGGAAGCCGCCTCCTTGAACTCCTCCGCCTTAATGACTATGAACCCTCCCCTGACTCCCCGTACCTGGCCGATGCGGGTCATCCCCTTGATGACGAGGGTGTTCTCCTCCCCGGCCAGTTGTTCCATCTTCGTCTTCGCCTCGCCCACGCACGGCGCCTGCTGGGCCGCCATGGCCATGCACGCGCCCGCCAGCGCAAACACCGCCAAGAATCTTCCCTTCTTCATCCAGTCCTCCTGATTTTATCAATTGCACCAACTCCGCCGCCGACAATTTATTCCGTCGCCAAGCGGCTGTCAAGATTGTGCGTTGATTGTGCGTTGACGGATTGTCTTGACGGATCGCCTGAATAGATTCAGCCCGTGCAACGGCTGGAGGAAAGTAGTATCATTTCCTCATGCTGGCTCTGGTCGTTGACTTGGCCGGAAAAGAGATTGTTTACCCGTTGAGGGAGGACTTGCTGGAGGCGAGGGCGGGATCGTTGCCAGATAACGCCATTTGCCTGCCCTTCAAAGGCGTCTCGCGGCACCACTTCGCCGTGAAAAGAAGAAGCGGCGAATGGGTGCTCAAGGACCTCGGCAGCACCAACGGGCTTTTCTTAAACGGCGAGAGGGTCGAGGAAGCAAGCATCAAGGAAGGAGACCGCATCCAGGCCGGTTGTGTCGTGCTCAGGGTCGCGGCAACTCCCGCCGGAGCTTCGAAAATCCTGGTCCAGAGGACGCCGCCACTAACGCCGGAAGGCTACGCCACGGACGAAGTGGGGAACCTTCGGATCGAGGAAGAGCCAACGCTTTTCTCCTTCCCCAGGCTCGTCTTTCCTCCAGGCATGGTGGCTGGGCGCTCTACAAGGATGCTTGAGGTTTACCAGAAGTTGGACGCCCTGGCCGATGGGAAAACCAACGTCCTGTTAGAAGGAGAGACCGGCACCGGCAAGGAGCTTATGGCGAGGACGCTCCACCTCTCCAGCCGCAAGGCCGCCGGGCCGTTCATCGCCGTGAATTGCGCCGCCATTCCATCCGAGCTGGCGGAGGCCGAATTCTTCGGCATAGGCGACCAGGTAGCCACGGGCGTGGCCAAGCGCAAGGGGCTGTTCGCGAAGGCGGCCGGCGGGACGCTCTTCCTCGACGAGATCGGTTCCTTTCCGGTGGCGCTGCAAGCCAAGGTGCTGCGCGTGGTCGAGGAACGGGCCGTCGTCGCCGTGGGAGGCTCGTCCAAGGAGCACATTGATTTTCGCCTCGTCTCCGCGGTGAACTCCGACCCGCGGGAGCTAATCCGCCACGGCGCGCTTCGCCCCGACCTTTTTCACAGGCTGGCCGGCGTGGAGATCCGGGTCCCGCCGTTGCGCGAGCGAAAGGAGGACGTTCTCCCTATCCTTATGGCGCTGCTTCAAAGATTCGCCGCCGAGGAGGGAAAACCGGCCGAGTGGATAAGCAAGCGCCTGCTTGCGCGCCTGACAGCCTACGACTACCCTGGAAACGTCCGCGAACTGGCCAATCTCGCGAGGTCCCTGGTCGCGCTCGCCAGCCCAGGCGAAATGCTTGACATCCATCTTCTTCCCGAAGAGCTCCGCCGGGCTGCCGAGGCGGCGCCGCCCCCGCCCGAGGAAGCCATTGAAAGGGGGCCGGTTCGCCTTCGCGGCGAAATGGAGAAGCTGACGCGGCGAATGGTAGAGAAGGCGCTGGAAGTGGCCGAAGGCAACGTTTCCCTCGCCGCGAGGCGCCTCGGGCTGACTCCCTTCGGCCTTCGCAAGATGATGAAACGGATGAAGATTGGAGCCGGCGGTTCTCGTCCTTCCGGAGAAACATAGAGTTGGGCAACCCAATCGAGGAACGCATTCTGAGCATGCTCCTCGGTAGCGGCCGCATCAGCGCCGAGGAGATCGAGGAGGCCGCAAAGAAGACCCCGAAGGGCGAGGGAGCGGGCGGCTCCCCGCTCGGAGAGAGGCTGTCATGCCTCATTCGCGGCGGCGCCGTCAAGGAAGAGGAGGTGGCCAAGCTACTGGGCCTTCTTCGCGCCGAGGGCTTTCCCACCGAGGATTTTCCAACTCCGCCGCTGGCAGCCGGCGCCGGGAGGGAGCCGTCCCCGGAGGACTTTCCGATCAAGGAATGGGAGCGCTACCGCGTGCTTTCGGTCCTTGGCTCCGGCGGCATGGGCCAGGTTTACAAGGCCTACGATCCGAGGCTCCAAAGAGTGGTCGCGCTGAAGGTCGCGACCAGCGGGGGGGCGCGGCAGAAGGCCCGCTTCCAGAGAGAGGCGCGCGCCCAGGCCAGGATCTCCCACGAAAACGTCTGCCGAATCTACGAGGTGGGCGAAGAAGCGGGCGTTGTCTACATCGCGATGCAGTGCATCGAGGGCCAGACGCTTCACGACGCCCGCGGCGAGATGACCGTGGAGGAGAAGGCCCTCGTTGTCAAGAAGGCGGCCGAAGCCGTTCACGAAGCCCATAGGATGGGAATCGTCCACAGGGACATCAAGCCCGGCAACATCATGGTGGAACGGGAAGCCGACGCCTCGTGGAAGCCGTACGTCCTTGACTTCGGCCTCGCCAGGGAATTTGAAAAGGAGGGAGCCGAGGCCACCGCTTCGATCGCGGGAACGCCCTCGTTTCTCGCTCCGGAGCAAGCGGCGGGAAAAGCCATTGACAGGCGCGTGGACGTCTACGGCCTCGGCGCGACGCTTTACTACGTCCTGGCCGGCAGCCCGCCTTTCGAGGGGACGCCGCTCGAAACGATTGGCCAGCTCGCTCTCGGAGACCCGCCGCCCTTGCGGAGCAAGGCCCCTTCCGTCCCGAGGGAGCTGGAGGCGGTCGTGATGAAGTGCCTGGAGCGAGAGCCAGGCAAGCGCTACGATTCCGCCAAGGCGCTCGCTCTCGATCTGCAACGGTTTATCGAAGGGGAACCCGTTCTGGCGAAAAGGCGGGGTGCCGTGGCCAGGCTTGCAAGAAAAGCGGGGAAGCACAAAGCGCTTTCGGGGCTCTTCCTGTTGGCGGTGGCCGCCATCGTGATTAGCGCCGCGACCGGCGTGAGAAGCGCAATCCGGGCCAGGCAGCAGATCGCCGCCGCGGGCCACTTCGAGCAGGAAGTCCTCTACGGCGAGAAGATGCTTGAATACGCCTTCACCGCGCCGGGGGGCGACCCGCGCCGCGAGGCGGCGAGGATGGAGGAAGAGGCGGCCAGGATCAAGAACGAAATAGCCGGCCTTGGAGAGTTCGCCCAGGGGCCTGGCCATTACGCCCTAGGAAGGATATACCTCGCTCTCAGAAAGTACGGCGAGGCGGAAAGCGAGCTCGATTTGGCGTGGAAGCGCTACGGCTACCGTCCGCCGCAGGTCGCCTACGCCCTCGGCCTTGCTCTTGCCTCGCGTTACCGCGACGAGCTCGGCCGCGCCGCCCTCATCCCGCCTGGACATCAGCGGGAGGCGAGGCTCGCCGCCCTTCACGACAAGTACGGCGAGCCGGCCGCCGCCTTCTTCAACCTCTGCAAGGGGCAGTGGGCGGATTCGCGCGACTACGGAGAGGCGCTGCTCGCTTTTCTCGAAAAGCGCTACGATGACGCGGCGAGGCTTGCCTCCTCCTCCCTGAGAGCCTACCCGTGGCTCTATGACGCCGCCACGCTAGAAGGGGACGCCTGGTACGCCATCGGTACGGCGGCGCGCGAGAAGGGGGACAACAAGGATGCCATGGACGGCTACGCCCTGGCCGCCAAGGCGTACGCCGCGGCGATCGGCCGCGCGCCCAACGACGCCGCGCCGAAGGAGAAGCTGGGGCTTCTGGAGACGGCGGCCATGACGATGGCGATTTACCAGACGGGCGCCTCCCCGCGCGCGGCTTATGACAAGGCGCTCGAAGCCTGCGACGGGGCGCTCAAGGCCGACCCTTCGAGCGCCACCGCGCTGGCCGTGCGCGCTTACGCCTGTTGGAGGTGGGGCGAATACCAGCTCTACCGGGGAGAAGAGCCGGGCCAAGCGCTCAAGGAGGCGGCGGAGGCGGCGGGAAGGGCGGTGGCCCTCGACCCGAAAAACACTTTCGCCCTCAACGAGTTCGGCACCGCTTATTACATCAAGGGAGAGTGGGAGCTGGGCCACGGCGAAGACCCCCGCCCCTCGTTCGCCCTGGCCGAAAGCGCTTACGACAAGGCGCTCGCGCTCGACCCGGCGGACGTCACGGCCTGGAGTAACATGGGCGGCCTCAAAGGGATGTCCGGACAGTATCTCCTCGAAAGCGGCGGCGACCCGCGGCCCGCGCTTGGCGGCGCCACCGGCGCTTACCAGCGCGTCCTTGCCGAGAACCCGAACGACGCAAGGGCCTACAGCAACATGGGGAACGCCTACGGCATAGAGGGCGAATACGATATGCGGCAGGGCCTCGACCCCACGGGCGCCCTCGCTCGGGCGATCGGCTGCTTCAAGAAGGCGGCGGAGATCAACCCTAGCCACGCCAACGCCTTCGCGAACCTCGGCGTCGCCAACCTGGCGCTCGCCAAATACGAGAAGCGGCAAGGCAAGGACGCGTCAGGCAATATCAGGGAGGCGCTGGACAATTTCGGCAAGGCGCTTTCGATCCGGCCAGACTTCGCCGCCGCCCTCTCGGGAAAAGCCGAAGCGCAAGCCATGCTGGCCCAACAACAACAAGAGGCGAAGCAAAAAGCGCCCAAGCGCCACTGACGGCGAAGAAGCGCCCCTCCAGGTTTTCGCCCGCCGCGTTTTTCGAACATTCCCGCTCCGAAGCCGCGCCTTGCCGCTCGCCAGACGCCCGCCGGCGAAGGGCGGCGACCCGCCTGGCGGGCAACGCGGTTGCCCGAGGAAGCAACTCCGTTGCCTCTCTTTCGCCGCGGTGGTTTGCCTCGCCCCTTTGTAATCATTGAGATAGCGTTGCCCCCGCCCGCCGCCGCGTTGGCATTCAGGTTGCTATGGCGTTAGCGCGCGCGGGCAGGCCGCGAGCGGCGAGTGCTCCTACACTCTGAAAGACACCGCCAGCTCCTGCGGCC
>JBBINO010000091.1:0-9415 GCA_037443845.1 Acidobacteriota bacterium | reverse complement strand
GTGGTTCAATCTTTCCCTTCGTGACCTTTGTGGCCTTTGTGGTGAGAATGCTTTTCGCGCCGCGCGGCGACGCGGTCGCGCATTTCTCGCTTCGCTTCGGAACGCGCGCGCCGCCATGCCCCTGTAAAAGCTATTTTGGACAGGCGTGACCGGGGGCGGGGATTCAGGATGTCTGGGAGACGATCCGCTTGACCCTCTGGGCGAAGTCGTTGTACTCGAAAGGCTTCGAAATGTAGTCAATGGCTCCGCGCTGAATGCCGAACATCTTGTCTTTTATGTCGGTGCGAACGGAGAAGATGGCGACCGGGATGCTGGAGGTCGCCTCGTCGGCCTTGAGGAGCTTCAGCACCTCCCATCCGTCCATCCTGGGCATGTTCAAGTCGAGGAGGATCAGGCCCGGCTGCAGGCTCCTGGCGACCGAAAGCCCGTTTTCGCCGGAGAGCGCCTTGGCCACGACGAAACCCGATTCGGACAAGATTCCATCCACTATGTCCAAGAGGTCCGGGTTGTCGTCAATGACCAGGACGGTCACCTTTTTGTTCATTCCTCAGCTTCCCTGGGTGGCAATATAAGGCATGACGTGGCGTGTGTCAAGCGAAGGGCTGCCATGCCGTCTCCGAAGCGGCGCCAGGCCGCCGAAGCACGCGCCGCGACATGAACGAGGGGCGCTGTCGCGCCCCCGTCTCGTCCACTGGCATTGTTCCGGCAAGCGCCTCTACCTGCGCGGAGGGCGCCCGCCCCTGTCGCGGTCGCTCGGGCGCCTCGGCCGGTCGTGGCCGCCTCTATCGCCATCGTCCCGCCTCTTCGGCTCGACGTACCCCTCCGGCTTGGGAAGCAGCGCCTTCCTGGAAAGGCGGAGTTTTCCGCCGCGCTCGAATTCCAGAAGCTTGACTTCGAGCACGTCGCCGATCTTGAGCACGTCCTCCACGTTCTCGACGCGCTTCCAGTCGAGCTCGGAAACGTGCAGTAGCCCGTCCTGGCCGGGCAGAATCTCCACGAACGCGCCGTAAGGCTCGACGCGCTTGACGGTGCCCTTGTAAATCTTCCCGGCTTCCGGCTCCTCCATTTGCGCCCTGATCATCCCTATCGCCTTCTGGGCGGAGTCGTTGTCGCTGGAGGCGACCGTCACCGTGCCGTCGTCCTCGATGTTGATTTCCACGCCCGTTGATTCCTGGATCGCCCGGACGTTCTTTCCGCCGGGGCCGATCAGCTCGCCGATCCGGCTCCTGGCGATCGTCAGCGAGTAGATCCGCGGGGCGTAGGCGCTGATGTCCTGCCTCGGCTCGGGCAGCGTCTCGCGCATGATGCCCAAAAGATGCATCCTTCCGTGGCGCGCCTGTTCGAGCGCCTGCCTCAGGATGTCGAAAGAAATGCCCGACACCTTGATGTCCATCTGCAGGGCGGTTATGCCCTCAGCCGTCCCGGCGACCTTGAAATCCATGTCGCCGTAGTGGTCTTCGAGCCCGGCGATGTCGGAAAGTATCGCCGTGCGGCCGTCTTCCATGATGAGGCCCATCGCCACGCCGGCGACGGGAGCCTTGATCGGCACTCCGGCGTCCATCAGCGCCATCGTCGCGCCGCAAATGGTGGCCTGCGACGAGGAGCCGTTCGATTCGAGGATGTCCGACACCACCCGGATCATGTAGGGGAAACTCTTGCCGTCCGGGATCACCGGCAGCAGCGCCCGCTCGGCGAGCGCTCCGTGGCCGATCTCGCGCCTGCCCGGCCCGCGCAGGTTCTTGACCTCGCCGACGCTGAAGGGCGGGAAGTTGTAGTGAAGGATGAACCTCTTCTCGGTGCCCTCCAAAAGCCCGGAGAGGCGCTGAATGTCGGACGCCGTCCCCAGCGTGCAGTTGGCGAGCGCCATCGTTTCGCCGCGGGTGAAGAGCGCCGAACCGTGCGTCCTGGGAAGGACGCCGGTCTCGCACCAGACGGGCCGTATCTCGTCGAACAGCCGCCCATCGGCCCGCCGCCCGTCCTTCAGAATCATGGAGCGGAACGTCTTGACGAGCACCTCGTGCGCGAGCACTTCGGCCTCGGCGCGAAGCGCCTCGTCCTCGGCGGGGTAATCGGCGAGCAGGTTTTCCGTCACCTTGTCCAGAGCCGCGTACATTTCGAGCTTGCCCTTGACCGCCATCGCTTCCCTGAAGGCCGACGCCGTCTTCGCCTCTACCTCGGCTTCATGGGCCGGATCGTGCGAGGGAGCCGCGACCTCCATCTTCTTGATGTCAAGGCGGGAGAAAAGTTCTTCCTGAGCCGCGACTATCCTCTTGATTTCGGAGTGGGCGAGCTCCAGCCCCTTGATCATTTCTTCTTCCGAAAGCTGGGAGGCGCCGGCCTCGACCATCACGATCGCCTCTTTGGTCCCGGCGACTATGAGGTTCAGGCGGCTCTTGTCCATCACCTTCTGGGATGGGTTGACGACGTACTGGCCGTCTATCATCCCGATGCGCACCGCGCCGACGGGGGTCGTGAACGGCACCGGCGAACAGTAGAGCGCCACGGAGGCGCCGTTGATTGCCATGACGTCCGTGGCGTTTTCGTAGTCAACCGAAAGCACCATACCGATCACCTGGGTCTCTTTGTGGTAGCCCTCGGGAAAGAGCGGCCGCATCGGCCGGTCAATCATCCTGCTTACCAGCACTTCGCCGTCGCTCGGCTTGCCCTCGCGCTTGTAGAAGCCGCCCGGGATCCGCCCGCCGGCGTAAGTGTACTCGCGGTAGTCAACCGTAAAGGGGAGGAAATCTATCCCTTCCCGGTCGCGCTTGTCCATGCCGGCGGTCACGAGGACCACCGAGTCGCCGTAGCGGACCCAGGCCGAGCCGTGGGCCTGCTTTGCGACTTTACCCGTTGAAAAGCGGAGCATCCGCCCGCCTATTTCGATTTCGACAACCTGTTCCTTATACATGCAATGCCTTTCGCGGGCTACACGCCGAGCCCATGGGGATAAAGAATGAACGGAGTAATTGGATGAGAGCTACTTCCGAAGGCCCAGACGAGATACGACGCTGCGGTATCGCTCGATGTCCCGCTCTTTCAAGTAGTTCAGCAGGCGGCGGCGCTTGCCAACCAGCATCACCAGGCCGCGCCTCGTGCTGAAATCCTTCCTGTGGCTCTTCATGTGGTCCGTCAGGCTGCCGATCCGCTCCGTGAGGAGGGCGATCTGCACCTCCGGCGAACCCGTGTCGTTCGGGTTCTGCTTGTACTGTTCCATGATCGTCTTCTTCTGCGTACGCTCCATAGCGTGCCTCTCTTTTTCGCGCTCTCTAGTGCGCCATTCGCTCCAAGATGGGGATTCTACCACACCCCGGCTTCGCTGTAAAGTTTCCAAAGGCTTGCAATTTGCCGGGCTGGTTGGCTATGCTACTCCTTAAGGAGCGATTGAATGAATCCAGAAGGCGAAATCAACCTGGCCGAAAAACTCAAGGAAAACCCCGTCTTGCCGGTGCTGCCCCTCAGGAACACGCTGTTGTTTCCGGACATGATTATCCCGCTCGCCGTAGGCCGCGAGCGCTCTCTGCACGCCGTCGAGGAGGCGACCCGCAGGGAGGGGTTCCTCGTCATAGTCGCCCAGAAGGACGGCGAGCAGGAGGACCCTTCTCCGCAGGACATCTACAAGGTCGGAGTGGTGGCGAGGATACTTCGCCTCATGCGCGTCGCCCAGAACAACCTTTCGGTCATAGTCCACGGCCAGGGCCGCGTCGTCCTGGAGGAGTACAAGCCGAACGATTCCTACCTCGAAGCGCGAGTCACCTTCACGGCCAACGACGACGACCGCGGCCTCGAGGTCCAGGCGCTCCAGCGCAACGTCACCAGCCAGTACGAGAAGCTCGCCCAACTGGGGGCGTCGGTCCCGCAGGAGGTCGTGGGCGCGCTCCAGCGGTACGATGACCCGAACAGGCTCGTTGACACGATAGCCTTCAACCTCACGATCCCCATCGCCGAGAAACAGGCTCTCCTCGAAGAGACGGGAACGCTAAAGCGCCTCAAGGTGCTCACCGGCATTCTTGCGAGGGAGCTTCAGGTGGTCGAGCTCGGCAGCAAGATACAGTCCGAGGTCAGCGACAAGGTCAACAAGGCCCAGCGCGACTACTTTCTCAAGGAACAGATGAAGGCGATCCAGAAGGAGCTGGGCGAAGGCGACGACCGGGCGCGTGAAACCGGCGAGCTCAAGGCAAAGGTCGCGAAGGCCAAGATGCCGAAGGACGTCGAGGCCGTTGCCCTCAAGGAGGTGGAGCGGCTCGCCCTTATGCACCCGTCGGCCGCCGAGTACACGGTTTCGAGAACTTACATAGACTGGCTGATCGAGCTCCCATGGAGCAAGGCCACCAAGGACCGGCTCGACATCACGAGGGCCCGGCGCATCCTCGACGAGGACCACTACGGCCTCGAAAAGGTCAAGGACCGAATCGTCGAGTACCTCGCCGTCCAACAGCTCAAGAAGGACTTGAAAAGCCCGATACTCTGCCTCGTTGGGCCTCCGGGCGTCGGCAAGACGAGCCTCGGGCGCTCCGTGGCCCGCTCGCTCGGCCGCAATTTCGTCAGGATGAGCCTCGGCGGCATCAGGGACGAGGCCGAGATCCGCGGCCACCGCAGGACGTACGTGGGCGCGCTCCCTGGCCGCATCGTCCAGGGCATGAGAAAGGCCGGCAGCCACAACCCCGTCTTCATGCTCGACGAATTGGACAAGGTCGGCATGGATTTCAGAGGCGACCCGACCTCCGCGCTCCTTGAAGTGCTCGACCCGGAGCAGAATTTCAGCTTTTCGGACCATTACCTCGAAGTGCCGTTCGACCTCTCCAAGACCATGTTCATCGCGACGGCGAACATCCTGGAAACGATCCCCCAGCCGCTGATGGACAGGATGGAACTGCTCAGGCTTCCGGGCTACACCGAGGAGGAAAAGCTTCACATCGCGACGAACCACCTTTTGCCCAGGGTCCTGGAAGCGCACGGCCTCAAGCCGTCGCAGATAAAGTTCACGGAGGATTCTCTCTCCGCCATCATCACCGACTACACCCGCGAGGCGGGCGTCCGCAACATGGAGAGGCAGATGGCCGCGGTCTGCCGCAAGGCCGCGAAGGCGCGCGTCAGCGGGAACAAGCATAAAGCCGTCATCACGGCGAAAAACCTCAAGGACTACCTCGGGCCAAAGCTCGTCTACCTCGAGAGCCGCGAGCGGATAGACCGGCCCGGCGTCGCGACCGGCCTCGCCTGGACGCCGGTCGGCGGCGACATCCTTTTCATTGAATCAACTTCGATGGCCGGCAAGGGCGGCCTCATGCTAACGGGGCAGCTCGGCGACGTGATGAAGGAGTCGGCGTACGCGGCGCTCTCGTGGATTCGCTCGCATTCGGACGATCTCAGGATTCCCGAAAAGATGTTTCAGCAAAAGGACCTGCACGTGCACGTCCCGGCGGGCGCGACGCCGAAGGACGGTCCTTCCGCCGGTGTTTCGATCACGGCAAGCCTCGTCTCCCTCCTGACGCAAAGGCTCGTGCGCGACGACGTCGCCATGACGGGAGAGATTAGCCTCATGGGCAAGGTGCTTCCCGTCGGAGGCATCAAGGAGAAGGTCCTTGCCGCGAAGCGCGCTGGCATCAAGGAAGTGGTGCTGCCCGAAAAGAACCAGAGCGACCTCGAGGACCTCACCGGCGAAGCCAGGAAAGACATGCGCTTCGTCTTCGTAAAGGACATTCCGGAAGTGCTAGAAGAGGTGCTGAAGAAACCGGGGCGCCCCGCGAAAAAGCCTTCGGCCGAGAAGAAGGTCCACGGGCCGAAAGCGCGGAAGCGGCGCAACGGGAAAAGCGGCAAGTAGAGGAACGCGATGCCGAAGCGTCTCCTCCCGCTCATCGCCGCCGCCTGCTTGATTTTGGCGGCGACGGCGCGCTGGTGGCCTCACTGGTACTGGGAGTGGCGAACCGGGAACCCCGTGCGCACCGGGGCCGAACTGGCGCTCAGAAGCGGATGTCTGGCGTGCCACGCGCCGCTGGAGCGCGAGCAGCACGCGGACCCGGGAAGCCGCTGGGGCGCCGTCCCCTCCTTCTACCGGGGAAGCCTGATGATGTACGCCGGCGCGCCTGGTGACGTCAAGAAAATAATCAGCGACGGCGGCCAGGCGCCAAGAGCCGGGGAAGCCGCTGGTCCGGCATCTGGAAAACCCCTCTTCCGCATGCCGGCGTTCAAGGACCGGCTGAGCGCCCGCAACATCGGCGATCTGGCTCTTTACGTCATGGCGGCCGACGGCTATATGGTTCCCGATTCCGGGCCGGTGGCACAAGGCTTCTCCCTTTCAAGAAATTTCGGCTGCGAGTCGTGCCACGGAATCGGCGGCTCCGGCGGCGTGCCGAACCCGCGCTCTTTCACCCTTGACGTGCCCGGATGGACTGGAGCCGGCTTCTCCCATCTAGTGAGCGGCAGGGAGGAGTTCGGCGAGTGGCTTCTGGACGGGCGCTCCAGGCGGATGGCCCATAACCGGGCCGCCTCATTCTTCCTGGACAGAGCTAATCTTTACATGCCTTCGTTCCGAGACGCGCTGAAGCCGGGCGACGGCGATGCGCTCTGGGACTATGTCCAGTTCCTGAGGGAGCAGGCCAAAAAGGCGCGGTGACTCGCTAGAAATTCCATAGCGGAGTTTCGCTAGGCTCGCTTCGCGGAATACCTTCCCCCTTCGGGCAGTTTCTCATGCCTTGAAGGAGGTTCAAAATGAAAAGAAATATCAAGTCCAATCTTTTGACGGCGATCACGGCTTTCGGCGTGATGGCGCTGACCGCTTCAACCATCTTCGCGGCGGGCCCGATGCCGATGGGAAAAGAAAAGAGCGTCACGGTCAAAGGCGAGATTCTGGACATGGCCTGCTACCTTGGCCACGGAGCCACGGGAAAGAAACACCAGGAGTGCGCCCTCATGTGCCTCAAGGGAGGCCAACCGATGGGCCTCAAAACGGCCGGCGGCAAGGTTTACCTTTTGGTGGCTAGCCACAGGGACGCGAAGCCTTTTGACGAGGCGAAGAGCTATGCCGCCGACCAGGTGGAAGTGACCGGCCCTCTGTTCGAGCGAGACGGCATAAGCGCGATCGAGGTTGACGCCGTAAAGAAGCAGTAGCCTCTCGGCGGCCGGGCAAATGCGCCTTCCGGCCCAGGCCGGAAGGCGCCTTTGCAGAGTTGAAGCGGCGTGTGATCCCAGGAGGAGAGGTGGACTGATGCTCGATAGGGCGACCTTCTTTTTCTTCGCCGCCTCCAGAACACGGCAGGCTTTTGAAGAGCACGAGTGAGCCGCCTTTATCAGGCGCGGCGTTGCGATGAAGCCAAAGGGAGCATGCTGCTGCGCCGCCAGCGGCGCCGTCTCCCGTTCCTGTCCCTGGCCCCCCCAGTGCCCATTGGTGTGTTACGATACCGGGTCTGGGAGGTCCTCGCATGTCCGTCCGAGTCCGCTTCGCTCCTTCTCCAACGGGTTATCTTCACGTCGGCGGCGCGCGCACGGCGCTCATCAATTGGCTCTTCGCCAAAAAGCACAGCGGCGCCTTTATTCTTCGGGTCGAGGACACCGACGAGGCGCGCTCCACGCCCGAAATGACGAAGGCCATCATTGACGGCCTTTCATGGCTCGGCATCACCTGGGACGAAGGCCCATTCTTTCAGAGCGAGCGGAAGGAGCTTTACGCCGAGACGGCCCGGGAGCTGATCGCCTCCGGCGGGGCTTACCGGTGCTTCTGCTCGAAGGAATCCCTGGCGGCCAGAAAGGCCGCGCTCGAAAAGCCCGGCGAATGGAAGTACGACGGGCTCTGCAGGACGCTCGCCCCAGAGGAATCGGAGCGCCGGGCGCTTGCGGGGGAGCCCTTCGTCATCCGCTGCAAGGTGCCTGATGAGGCGCTCGAGTGGGACGACATAGTCAAGGGCCCAATCCGCTTCGAGCCCGGCTCGGTGGAGGATTTCATACTCGCCCGCTCGGACGGGACGCCGACCTACCACCTCTCCGTCGTGAGCGACGACGCCCGCATGAAGATGACGCACGTCATTCGCGGCGAGGACCACATCAGCAACACTCCGAAGCAGATTGCCATCTACCGCGCGCTCGGCAAGAAGCCGCCGTCCTTCGGCCACCTGCCTTTGATTCTAGGGCCTGACCAGAAGAAGCTCAGCAAGCGCCACGGGGTGACTTCCGTGATGGCGTACCGCGACGAGGGGATTCTTCCTCTCGCCCTTTTCAACTTCCTGGCGCAACTCGGGGTCAACCTTGGCGAGGAGCCGTACCTGACGATGAGCGAGGTCATCTCCCGCTTCGACCTCGGCGCCGTGAAGAAATCGGCCTCGGTCTTCGACCGCGCGAAGCTGGCCTTCATCAACGCCAAGGTGATCGGCGGCACTCCGCCTTGCGAGCTGAAGCTCTTGCTGGGCCCCTTCCTCGAACAGCTTCTAAAAAACGCGCCGGAGCCGGACGAGGCCGCGATCACCGTGATGGCGACGCGGGCGAAGGACATGAAGGAGCTTGCTTCGTCGCTCGTCCCCTTCCTGACGGAGAATTTCCCCTACGACCAGAAGGCGCAAGAAAAGGCGGACAAGGACACGGCCGGGCTCGCCGCTCTTGCGGACTTGGTGCCCAAGCTTGAATCCGCGGGGACGAACGCATGGACGGCTCAGGGGCTTGAGACGCTGATCCGCTCCCACGCCGAAGAGAAAGGCGTGAAGGCGGGGACGCTCATCCACCCGGTCCGCCTTTTTCTAACCGGCCACGCCGAGAGCCCCGGAATATTCGACCTTCTCGCGGCGATGGGCAAGGCGCGCACGCTCGCCAGGCTTCGCCGCGGCCTCGGCGCCCTCCTAGGCCCGCGCTAGCCGCTTTCGCGAAGGCTTTTTCGCCACGTCACAAAGGCCACGAAGGGAAAGATTGAACCACGGAGTCGCGGAGGCACGGAGGGGAGATTATAGTTGCGTTACAAGCGCAGAGAAGTACACAGAGGAAAGGAAGCCTTCCTTGAAGGGAGCGCCCGTCGGTGGTTTGCGCCGCCCGTTGTTCGCGTGTTGCGCGGGCAACAGAGGCGCAGGCCCTTACGCGACCCAATAACCCTCGGTGTCTCCGTGTCTTCGTGGTGATTGTCTTCCGCCGCCCGAGCGCAACCCGGCGGCCAATAACGCCGCCGCGCAAGGGGCGGACGCTTGACTGCTAGAATGCAAGATGTGACCCCCGCTTTTTGGTGTGACCCCCGCTTTTTGAAAGCCCGGGGATATTCGACCTTCTCGCGGCGATGGGCAAGGCGCGCACGCTCGCCAGGCTCCGCCGCGGCCTCGGCGCCCTCCAAGGCCCGCGCTAGCCGCTTTCGCGAAGGCTTTTTCGCCACGTCACAAAGGCCACGAAGGGAAAGATTGAACCACAGAGATGGGATGAGGAGGCCGGCTCCAGCGGAGTCCATTAAAAT
>JBBINO010000090.1:0-9877 GCA_037443845.1 Acidobacteriota bacterium | reverse complement strand
ATCGCACATTTTAGGAGCAATTAGAGGCCGGTGTCAAGATACAAGACCTGACCCCATTATTCCTCGGCGTAGCCTTCGATGACGTGGAGGATGGCCGCGTCGTAGAAGTGGACAACCTGCTTGTAGAGGTCTAGGGCCATGTAGGCGTCAACCGTCGAGTCGAAGAGCCCCTGCTCCATGCAGTAGCGCCACAGAACCTTGCGGGCGAGCTGCACCGCCCAGACGACTTCCTTTAGCGGCATCCCCTCGTGGCGCCGCTTCCGGCCGACTTCCTTGAAATATTGAGAAGAGACGGGGTGGTTGGGCTGGTCAAGGTAGGTGCCGATTTCGCGGAAGGTCTCCTTGAGGAACGGGAACAGCTCCGTCTTTGGGATCTTGAGGTAGGCTTCCGCCCCTCCCTCTTTCAAGAGCGCCTCGACCCACCGTTCGGCAAGAGTGTCCGCGTGATTTTCGATCAGCCTTATGACGACGTTGATGTTCATGAGCCGCCTCCCTTGGCGAGACGATTCACCAGCGCATCCTCGTCGGGAAATTCCCCAGTCGCCTTCTTTGAATAGACGAGCTTTCCGTCGGCGATAACCTCGAAGACACCTCCCGAGGAGCGGATCATTTCCACCTTGGCCCCTAGCTCCTTCTCAAGCCTGGCCGCCAGACCGGCGGCCTTCGGGTAGTAGTTTCAAACGCCGCAGTATTCAATCATTACGCGCATCTCGGTCTCCATCGCGAGCTATCGGTCATGGCCGCCAGCCCGCCTCGTCCTCAAATCAGATGCCGCTCCTTCGCGGCCTTTTCAAGCTCGTCACGAAAATCCGGGTGGGCGACGGAGATGAGCGCCCTGGCCCGCTGCGAGAGGTTTTTTCCCCAGAGCGACGCGGCGCCGAACTCCGTCACGACCTCGTGAACGTCGGCCCTCGTGGTAACCACGCCAGAGCCGGCCTTGAGCATGGGCACTATCCTGCTCATCGTTCCTCCCTTCGCGGTCGCCGGCAGCGCAATGAACGGCTTGCCGCCCTTGCTCGCGGCGCCGCCGCGCATGAAATCGAGCTGCCCCCCGAAGCCGCTGTAAATGTAGGGGCCGATCGAATCGGAGCAAACCTGTCCGGTAAGGTCAACCTCCAGCGCCGAGTTGATCGCCATCATGTTGTCGTTCTGCGCGATGATGTACGGGTTGTTCGTGTGGTCAACCGGATGAAGCTCGAAGAGCGGGTTGTCGTCCATGAAGTCGTAAAGAGTCTGGGTGCCGAGCGCGAAGGTGGCTATGACCTTTCCAGGGTGGAGGGTCTTCAGGTTCCCGGTTATTATCCCCGCCTCCATCGCCTTGATGAGCCCATCACTGATCATCTCCGTGTGGATGCCGAGGTCCTTTTTCCCTTTGAGCAGGGAAAGCACCGCGTCGGGAATGCCGCCGATGCCGAGCTGCAAAGTCGCGCCGTCGGGGATCCGCTCCGCGATCAGCGCGCCGATCTTCTGCTCGACCTCTGTAGCCGGCTTGCCCTTGAGTTCCAGAAGCGGCTGCGAGACCTCCGTGATGTGCGTCGCGCGAGAGACGTGCATGAACGCGTCGCCGTGAATCCTCGGCATGCGGTCGTTGACCTGGACGATGACCGTCCTGGCCATTTCAAGCGCCGCCTTCTGTGCCATCACCTCGACGCCGAGGCTCATGAAGCCGTGGTCATCGGGCCGGGAGCACTGGATCATCGCCACGTCCACCTGGACAGCCTTGCTCCTTATGGCCTTTGGAATCATGTGAAGGTGGATGGGGACGTAGGCCGACCGGCCGTCGTTGACCGAAGCGCGGTCGCCCGAGCCGACGAAGAGCGAGTTGTGGTGAAAGGCCTTCTCCATTCCGGGCTTGGAGAAGGGGTCGTCGCCCATCAGCAGGACGTGCGAGAGCGTCACGTTCTCGATCTCGCCAGCCCTCTCGGAGAGCGCCTCCATCAGCACGAACGGCGCGGCGGCGTTGCCGCTCATCCAGACCCAATCGTTGGACTTCACCGCCGCCACCGCCTGAGCGGGGCTGCAAAGCTTCGCCCGGTACTGTTCCATGATGGACATGGCTACCCCCCCAGCAATTCGTCCAGGCCCGCCACGCTGGAACTGAAACCGGACCTGACCGCGTGTCCCTCGAACAGGTAGCACCCGCTCCGAAGGCTCCTGTCCTCCTTGATCGCCGCCGCCGCGCCCTTGGCCTGAATCCCCAGCACGTACGGGAGTATGGCGTGAGTCTGCGCGTGGGTCGCCGAGCGCGCCACCAGCGACGGCGAGTTGGGCACCGCGAAGTGGAGGACGCCCTCCCTCACGAAAATGCCGCCCGTCGGCCCTTGCAGGCGCGTCGTCTCGACGCAGCCTCCCTGGTCGTATGAAAAATCGAGGATCGCCCGCCCTGGCCTCATCTTGCGTACCATCTCTTGCGTGACGACGATCGGGGCCACTTCCCCGGGATGGAGCACGGCTCCGACAACGACGTCGGCGAAGGAGACGAACTTCTCCACGTTTTCCCTCGTCGCCATGGCGGTCACGACGCGCCCCTCGAAGAAGCGGTCAAGAAGCTCCAGCCGCTTCTTGGAGATGTCCAGCACGTGAACGCTGCAGCAGAGGCCGAGAAAGGCGCGCGCCGCGTAGAATCCCAGCGTCCCGCCGCCTACTATGACGACGTCAGCCGGCGGGATGCCCGGCGCCCCGGCAAGAAGAACGCCGATGCCCCCGAATTCCGTTTCCAAAAGCCTTCCAGCTATCTGCGGGGCGAGCATGCCGGCAATTTCGGAGGAGACGCGCAGGATCGGCAGGACCCCGTCCTCGTCCTGGATCACCTCGTACCCGATGGCGGTTATCTTGGCCTTTTTGAGCTGCTCTTGCAGCGTATCCCATAGGACCGCCATGTGCCAGAAGGCGAGCACGCAGGCGCCCGGCTGCATGAGCGTGATTTCCTTCGCTGAAGGGGCGGCCACTTTGACGACCACGTCGGCCCTGCCGAAGACCTCTTCCCTGGAATAGACGACCTGGGCCCCGGCCTTCCGGTAAACCTCGTCGAGAAAACCTGCCGCGGCGCCGACGCCGCTTTCCACGACGACGATCGCGCCCGCCTCCACGAGGTCGCGCACGCCGCCGGGCGAAAGCCCAGCGCGCTTCTCCTGGCAACGCTCACCATCCGGGCATTCTTTCGGTATACCGAACAACATGGCGACCCCCTTCCTTTGACAATGCGCGGCGAAAGCGAGTTGACGTTCGCCACGAACCGCCTGACTCGATCCAAATATAAGCCGCTCCAGCCGGGCGCGGCAACTAGCCGATTGGCCCGCCAGCACTACCGTGGGGCTTTTGGCGCAAAGCCAGCGGGCCCGCCGGATAAACAACCGCGCGCCTCACAATACGGAGATGGCTTTCTCAACCTCTTCTATCACGTAGTCGGGCGTGGAGGCGCCAGCGGTGAGCCCGACGCAGTTCGTGCCATCAAACCAGGAGAGTTCGAGGTCCGACGCGCCCTGCACGAGGTGGCAGGGCTTCAGCTTGGAGCATATCTCGAAAAGGTGGCGCGTGTTGGCGGAGTGCTTTCCGCCTATCACGATGACGACGCCGACTTCATCGTCCATCGCTAGCTTCATGGCCGCTTCTTGGTTTTCCTTGGTCGCGTAGCAGATCGTGTCGGCGCGCGACGCGCGCGGATTGGCCGCCTCTATCGCTTTCGCCACCGGCTCGTACTCCTCGGCGTTCAGCGTCGTCTGGTAGAAAATCTTGATGGAGCCGTACACCGACCAGTCCACCTCGGCCGCCTGTTCCTGCGATGCTATGACGTGATACGAGGATTTGGCGAGGTCGTGGGTGTAGCCCACGACCTCGCGGTGGCCCGGGTCGCCGATGAAGACGAGGTGGGCCCCCTCTTCCAGGGCCTTGCGGGATTCCTTGTGGATGTCGTAAACGAACTTGCAGGTGGTGTCCAGTATCTCAAGCCCGAGCGCCTTGGCCTTCTCGTGGTAAGAGGGCGGAACGCCGTGCGCCGAGAAAACGACGACCGGCGCCTTGACATCCTCCAGCGAGTACACGGTCCTGACGCCGAGCTTCTCCATCTCTTCGACGACGCGCTCGTTGTGAACGACCTGCCCGAGGATCGCCCCGTTTCCGCCCTTCGCGGCGAACCGCCTGACCTTGATGTCGGCGACCCTGACGCCCGAACAGAACCCGTACCTCTGCGCACGCTTGATCTTCATGGCCTCTCCGGAGGCATCCCGGCCCTCCCGGCCATTATAATTGAAAAAGAGAAAAGGCCAAAAGTAGCGGATGCGCCCAGACTGGCTTTCATTCGTTTGTTGGGGTTAAAATGGCGTGCGTGGAGGGCCACCCATGAGAGCCATCAATCCGGCGACCGGCGAGGTCATCCAGGATTACGAGGAGCACTCTCCAAATGAGGCCGCGCGGCTAGTGGAGAGGGCCGGCCAGGCTTTTCTCTCTTGGCGGGATACACCCATCGCCAAGAGGGCCTTTCTGATGAAGGCCGCGGCAAGGGTGCTGAGGGAATCTCGCGGGGCCTGGGCGCGGCTCATGGCGATGGAGATGGGCAAGACGCTGGCCTCCGCGGAAGCCGAGGCCGACAAGTGCGCCTGGGTCTGCGAGTACTACGCCGACAACGCCGAGCGCCTGCTCGCCCCGGAGAAAATTCAGACCGACGCCTCCGATAGCTACGTCTGCTTCGATCCTCTGGGGCCGGTTCTCGCCGTGATGCCGTGGAACTTCCCCTTCTGGCAGGTCTTCCGGTTCGCCGCCCCCTCCCTCATGGCCGGGAACACGGGCCTTTTGAAGCACGCCTCGAACGTTCCGGGCTGCGCGCTCGCCATCGAGAAGATTTTCACGAGGGCGGGCTTCCCCGAAGGAGTCTTTACCACCCTGATGATTCCTTCGAGCGGTGTCGAGGCGGTAATACGCAACGACGCGGTGAAAGGTGTCACGCTGACTGGCAGCGAGCCCGCCGGAAGGTCAGTGGCGGCGATCGCGGGGTCGGTTCTCAAGAAGACCGTGCTCGAACTGGGAGGTTCCGACCCCTTCATCGTCCTCGGCGACGCCGATATCGCGGAGGCGGCGGCGCAGGCGGCCGTGGCGCGCTGCATTAACGCCGGCCAATCGTGCATCGCCGCCAAGCGATTCATCGTCGCCGAGAAGGCGGCCGCCGCTTTTGAAAAGGAGTTTACGGCCGCGATGGGCCGCCTCAAGGCGGGCGATCCTCTGGACAGGGCCAACGATCTCGGCCCCCTTGCGAGGCCGGACCTTCTCGACGAGGTGGACGGCCAGGTCAAGCGCTCGGTCGCGGCCGGCGCCAAGCTGGCGCTCGGCGGAAAGCGTCTCGGGGAAAAGGGATGCTTCTATGCTCCCACGGTCCTTCTCGGAGTCGCCCCAGGAAACCCCGCTTTCGAGGAGGAGGTATTCGGCCCCGTGGGCGCCGTCATCAGGGCGAAGGACGCGGCGCACGCGGCCGATCTGGCGAACCGTTCCAAATTCGGGCTCGGCGCGAGCATTTGGACAAAAAACCCCGAGGCCGGGAAGGCGCTGGCGGCGCGCATCGAGTCCGGCGCGGTCTTCGTCAACGGAATCGTAAAAAGCGACCCGCGGCTTCCGTTCGGCGGCGTAAAGGCTTCTGGCTACGGCCGCGAACTGGGAGCTTACGGCATCAAGGAGTTCGTCAACATAAAGTCGGTCTGGGTTAAATGACCGCTCTTCTGGAAATCCACGACCTCGCCGTAAGCCTGCCGGCCAAGGGCGGGGACGTTCGCCCAGTTGCTGGAGTCTCCCTCGAAGTGAACGAGGGCGAGGCCGTCGCCCTGGTCGGCGAATCCGGCTGCGGCAAGAGCCTCACGGCCCTGGCGGTTCTCAGGCTCCTCGCCAATCCCATGAAAATAAGCGGGGGCTCGGTTTGGTTTGAAGGCAAGGAGCTGGGCTTGCTCTCGGAGAAGGAGCTTTGCGCCATCAGGGGCGCGCGGATCGCCATGGTTTTTCAGGAACCGATGGCCGCGCTGAACCCCGTGCTGACCGTCGGTTTTCAGGTGGCCGAGGCGCTCAGAGTCCATGAAAAGTCCTCGTGGAAAGAGGCCCGGGCGCGCGCCAAGGAGCTTCTGGCTGAAGTGCGGCTACCCGACCCTGGGAGGATAATGGACTCATACCCCCACCAGTTGAGCGGCGGAATGTGCCAGCGCGCGCTCCTTGCGATGGCGCTTTCGTGCCGCCCGGCGCTGCTCTTGGCAGACGAGCCAACGACGGCGCTCGACGTCACGGTGCAGGCGCAGCTTCTCGACCTCCTGGACCATCTCAGGGAATCCTTCGGCCTCGCCGTTTTGTTGATCACTCACGACCTCGCGGTCGTCGCCCGTTTTGCCAAGAGGGTTTACGTCATGTACAGCGGCAGGATCGTCGAGGAGGCGCCGGCCACCGAAATCTTCAAGAGCCCGCTCCACCCTTACACCAGGGGCCTGTTGCAAAGCATCCCGAGGCGCGGAGCGAGGGAAAAGCTCAAGGCGATACCGGGCGCCGTCCCGCCGCCTGCGATGCGCCCGCCCGGCTGTGCTTTCGGGCCGCGCTGCGCGCTCTTTCGCCCCCAATGCAAAGAGGCGGTGCCGGGCCTCATGGAAGTCTCGCCCAGCCGCAGGGTCAGGTGTCCCTTCTATTCGTTGGAGGCGCAATGACCGGGCGCCCGCTGGTAGAGGCCAGGAAAGTCTCTAAGCACTTCGCGGCGAAGAGCGGGCTTTTAGGAAGAACCCGAGCCCTGGTCAAGGCGGTAGACGGCGTCTCTTTCGACATTTTTAACGGAGAGGTCTTCGGCGTCGTGGGCGAATCCGGGTCTGGCAAGAGCACGCTGGCCAGGTGCCTCCTGCGGCTCGAGGAGCCCACCTCCGGCACGATCGAGTTCGGCGGAATGGACTGGCTTACGCTCAAGGGCGGCGCGCTGCGCAAAGCCCGCCGCGAGATGCAGGCGGTTTTCCAGGATCCATATTCGAGCCTCAACCCAAGGATGACGGCCGGTGGATCGGTCGAGGAACCGCTTCTGGTGCACAAGATCGGGACCAAAGCAGAGCGGCGAGAGCGCGTCCGCGAGTTGCTGGAACAGGTCGGGCTCGACCCCTCGGACGCGGCGCGCTACCCCCACGAATTCTCCGGCGGCCAGCGGCAGAGAATCTGCATCGCCCGCGCGCTCGCGCTTTCGCCCAAGCTGATCGTCCTCGACGAACCGGTCAGCGCGCTCGACGTCTCCGTTCAAGCCCAGGTGATCAACTTGCTCAGGGACCTGAGAGACAAGATGGGCCTGTCGTACCTGTTCATCGCCCACGGCCTGCCGGTCGTGGAAAACATTAGCGACCGCGTGGCCGTCATGTACCTTGGGCGCTTTTGCGAGACGGCGCCGGCCGCGGAGCTTTTCAAGACGCCGCTGCATCCGTATACGAAAGCCCTCCTCGCCGCCGCCCCGGAGCCGGACCCTGAATCGGCAAGGGCGCAGGCGCCGATCTCCGGAGAAATCCCCTCTCCCTCGGACCCTCCTTCAGGATGCCGGTTCCACCCGAGGTGCCCGATCGCCAAGGAACGGTGCGCCGCCGAAGCGCCCGAGCTTCGCGAAATATCCCCCGGCCACCACGCCGCCTGCCACTTCGCCTAGGAACAGATTCGCCGCGGAGATGACGGTGGAATGAAGTAGGGCAGTGAGAGGGGGCGTCTTGCGGAATGGCCGGGCTGAGGAGGGTCCGTACCCCCCTTTGGCCGAACATCGGTTCCCGGTGGCGTAGCGAAGCCTGGCTCTCCGCTAGCGGCCTCTTCCCTTTGCCGCAGACGGCGACGATCGAACCCCATCCGCAGCCACCTCTTCCAGCGCCTTCGCGGGCTTTCCGGCCTCCCGCCATGGGGCTCAGATACTACTGCGCTTCTCGACAAAATAACGCAGGATATGAAAGGAAGGCGCCATTATTCGTGGTGGGATCCCTATGTTCTTCTCAGCCGGACAAATGGAATCAACTGTGGAACCATTGTCCGATACCGCTTGTACTCGACTCCGAACTCCTTCGACAAAAAGCTCTCTTCCAGTCCAATGCGCAGTTTGAATACGACATACATCGCCACCGACACGGCAATCAACAATATGTTGTTCAGCATCAATGCAAGACCGGGAACGATGAATACGATGAAGCCTGCGTACATTGGATTTCGCGAAAGACCATACACCCCCGTTTGCACAAGACGCCGTGACTCAAATGCCCGCTTGACGAGTATGGCGGAAGAAATCCAAAAGTATACCCCTATGACCAGCAAGACTATGCCAATCCAGAATATCCATTCACGCCACGGAGATGGAAGAGATACCGGGGACTCGGCAACGCGACAGAAAATCATGACTATCGCCCCCGTGATTAGACCCGTTATCGCAAGCAACGGTCCGATTCCAAGAATATTCATTCTTCAGAACTCCATCTGTTGCTCTGCCCAACGCCCGCGTTTAGCGGCCGGCAAAGCCGAACAACCCAGCACTTGGTCTTGCGGACCGAGCCCGCCAGGACTCGGCCCGCTGCAACGGGTGGTTAGGCGCCCATGTAGCGCACGGCTACGCAGCCAGCCGCGCCGCTTTGGAGGCGCGCCGATCGTTGAAGATGACCAGGGAGAAGGCAACGGCCAAGAAGAGTTCGAGCGCTGCGCTGATGAGGATGGCCGACCCAGCGTGGCCTGACAGGCGTTCGTAGACGCCGAGGACGGCGAGGAGCGAGCACGTGAGGACGCCGCCAGAGGCGAGAGCTGACCGCGCAGGGGACGCACCGATTGAGCGAGCAAGGAAGAAGATGAGGGACAGGCCGAGGTAGACAGCACCCATCCGACGGCCAAACAACAGCACGCTTTCCGTGGGTTCGATTTGCCACCGTGCGATGAGAAGGTGGCCGATAACGAGGTAGCCAACGCCGAGCAGGAAAGTGACGAGGGCGGTGATGACCGCGGTGGTCTTGAAGCTCATGCGCGTACCTCCTTCTTGTCTTTCACCGGGCGCCAACGCCGCGTGCACCGGGCCGGGGCACAAGGCAGCGTACTGAGCCAATGGAACAACGGAATGCACCAGAGGGCATTAGGAGAACCCCAAAGGCCGACCAGATCCAGTGCAATGCGCTGTTAGCATGCGCTCGGTAATGGTTCTTTAGGCCGGAATTGCGATGAATTCTGCGATTGTATGCGGCTTGGGGACAGGCAGGCGATCTTCTCGAAGGCCACGGATGTGCATTTGAATAGCCTTGTGCATGTTTTCGGCGGCCTGCTCTCTTGTTCTGCCTGTTGCCACGCAGCCAGGAAGGTCAGGAGAATATGCGGAGAAATTGCTTTCTGCCTTCTCGATTACTACTAGGAAACGGTACATGACCGATTCACCCTACTTTCTGCCCGGCTTCTTGATTCGGGCCTGCTTGAAAATACTGCCAAGCGTTCCAGGTGCGAGGTCGTCACCGGGATGACCTGCAATGGTTACACGACCAGGCTTGGTTGGATGCTTGAATTGTCTGTGACTTCCTTCGTGCACAACTTGATACCAACCGTCCTTTTCTATGATCTTCAGAACGTCGCGAATCTTCACTGCCACCTCTCAGGCTAAATGATAAGTTGCGCAGAACCTTTGGTCAAGTCTGCTCTGAGGGCGCCCGCGTATGTCATGCATCATTAACTTTTCACCATTTACCTTTCACGATTCGCCTTTCCCCTCACGCCTTGGTGGCGGGCGGCTTGGGGGTCCCGATGTCCCCGGCGGGCGTGGGGCCGCCGCCGTTCTTGCCCTTTGCGGCGGGCTTGAAGTAGCTGTCGGCCTTCTTGGGGTCTTTGAAGTAGATGCGGCAGAGGTCGCGGTAGCTGCGCTTGTAGGCGTCAAGCCAGTTGACCTTTT
>JBBINO010000089.1:0-10207 GCA_037443845.1 Acidobacteriota bacterium | reverse complement strand
CGCCAGAAGCGGGGGAACAAGATGAGCGATGTTAAAATACAAGACCTGACCCCTCTTGCCTCTTGCTCCCTATACTCTATGTTAGACGTAAAGTCGGTATGAGACACCGAGGGTTATTGGGTTGCGTAAGGCCTTGCGCCTCCGTTGCCCGCGCACCACGCGAACTAAGGATGACTCGAACCAACGACGGGCACTCTCTTCAAGGAAGGCTTCCTTTCCTCCGTGACCTTCGCGCTTGTAACGCAACTATAATCTTCCCTCCGTGCCTCTGCGCCTCCGCGGTTCAATCTTTCCCCTTCGTGTCCTTTGTGTCCTCTGTGGTTAACATTCTTTCCCGCCTCCCGCTCCCCGCTCCCGCCTTCATGCCATTCTTTCACCAAACACAAGACACTTCTTTTCTTGTCCCTTGTCCCTTGTCCCTTGTCCCTTGTCCCTTGTCCCTTGTCCCCGCCCCCCGCCTTGACCGCAAGGCCATTCGGTTTTAATATCTTGTGCTTGGAGGAGCCTTGGCACAGGTTTCTATTCTTGACCGCATCAATACGCCCGAGGATTTGCGCGCGCTTCCAGAGGAGTCGCTACCGCAGCTCTGCGCCGAGTTGAGGGATTATCTCCTGACCGTGGTCTCGGAAGTGGGAGGCCACCTCTCTTCAAGCCTGGGAGCCGTCGAGCTAACGGTGGCGCTCCATTACACCCTAGACACGCCGAGAGACCAGATCGTATGGGACGTCGGCCACCAGGCCTACATCCATAAGATCCTGACGGGACGCAAGGAGGCGCTTCGCACGATCCGCCAGTACGGCGGAATATCCGGCTTCCTCAAGCGCTCCGAAAGTCCCTACGACGCTTACGGCGCCGGCCACGCATCCACCTCCCTCTCGGCCGCGCTGGGGCTTGCCGCCGCCAGGGACCTGAAGGGCGAGAAGCACCGCGTGGCCGCCGTGGTCGGCGACGGGGCGCTGACTGGCGGCCTCTGCTACGAGGCGCTGAACAATGCGGGAACGACGCGCCGCCAGTTTCTCGCCGTCCTCAACGACAACAACATGTCCATCTCCCCGAACGTCGGGGCCATAAACCGCTACCTGACGAATTTCACTTCGACGCGCCTCTACCAGACTTTCCGGTCGAAGGTGCGCGACCGGCTCGAGCGAATGCCGCGGATGGGCCACCGGCTGAGCCTCCTCGCCCGGCGCATCGAAGAGGCGGCAAAGACCGTCATCACCCCGGGAGCGCTCTTCGAGTCGCTCGGAATGAATTACTACGGGCCCGTTGACGGCCACGACGTGATCCTCCTTGTTCACGCCCTCAAGAACCTGAGGGACGCGGAAGCGCCGACTGTTCTCCACGTTCTTACGGTGAAAGGCAAGGGCTACGGGCCGGCCGAGGAGCAACCGGAGGGCTACCACGGCGTAAAGCCATTCTGTCGCGAGGAGGGCATCGTCGCCCCCGAGTTGCCAGGCAAGCCGGCTTTTCAGGACGCCTTCGGCGCGATCCTTTGCGAGATGGCGAGAAAGGATTCGCGCGTCGTGGGCATAACCGCGGCGATGCCCACCGGCACCGGTATAGTCCCGTTCGCCGAGGAGTTCCCCGGCAGATTCTTCGACGTGGGCATAGCCGAGGAGCACGCCGTCGTCTTCGCGGCGGGCCTCGCGGCTTCGGGGATCAGGCCGGTAGTCGCCATCTACTCCACCTTCCTCCAGCGCGCCTACGACCAGATCGTCCACGACGTCGCGACGCAGCATCTTCCGGTGATTTTCTGCATGGACCGTTCCGGGCTCGCTGGCGAGGACGGCCCGACGCACCACGGGGCTTTTGACCTCTCCTATCTGCGCCACATCCCAGGCATCGTCGTCTGCGCGCCGAAGGACGGCAACGAGCTTCGCGACATGATGTTCACGGCGCTGGCTCACGAAAAGGGCCCCTTCGCCATAAGGTACCCGAAAGGAAACGCCGAGCCTTTCGACGAGGCCCTTGTTCCGAAAATTCTGCCCATCGGCAAATGGGAAAGGCTGCGCGAAGGGAAGGACGTCCTGGTCCTTGCCGCCGGCTCGATGGTCCAAGTGGCGCTGAAGGCCGCCAACGGCTTGGCGAAATCAGGGCTTTCGGTGGAAGTCGCCAACGCGAGGTTCATCAAGCCGCTCGACGGCGATTATCTCCATGAAGCGCTGGCGCGATTCGGGCGCGTGGTGACGGTCGAGGAAAACGCTGTCGAGGGAGGGTTCGGCGGCGCGGTTCTTGAATGGGCGCACGGGAACGGGGCCTTGGCGAAGTTCCTCAATATAGGCATTCCCGACCGGTTCGTCACCCACGGCGCGAGGGCCAAACTGCTTGAGGAAGTGGGGCTCACCCCCGATGCAGTGGCCGCCAAGGTGGCCGCGTTCGCCCGGGTGGCGACGCTAAAAAGAGCCGCACTGCCGTGAGAGACGTGCGCCACAATATCTTTCACCTCAACGCACGGCCAGGATTTTGATTGTTGAATTGTAGACGGGGCATCAAGGGAGGCGGTAAGGCACTTCATATTTCAACTACTTCACGCTTGTCTTTGCTGGAGGGGTTCATGACGCAGATCGGGCTCACGACTGAAAACGCTGCAACCTTCAAGGGGGACGCGATAGTCGCTGGCGTCTTCGACGACCTGAATTTCAGAGGGCTTGGCAACGCCAGCTCGCTAGCGGAAGCGGCGAAGCGGCTCAGATTTAAGGGAGGCGCGGGCGAGTCATTCTTCGCCTTCGACCGGTTTGGCGCGCCGCCCAAACATTTCCTCGTCGTGGGCCTCGGCAAGCGCTCCGAATATGGCCCGCAGGAGGCGAGAACAGCGGCGGCGCTCGGCGGGCGAATGCTCAGGGAGAGATTCGCCGCGACCGCGATTTTCGACCTGCGGCTGGACGCGGCCGGGAAGCGAGCCGAGCAGGTCGTCGCGGCGGCGGCCGAAGGGGCGCTCCTTGGCGCTTCCCGCTTCCAAAAGTACGTCACCGACGGCGAGCGGCGGTTTGAGGGGTTGTCAGGCGTCTCGCTGAGGGTCCCGAAGAAGACTCCGCCTCTTTCGAAGGCCCTGGCCCTCGGCCGCGTAATCGCCGAGTGCACCGCTTACGCGCGCGCGCTGGTCAACGAGCCGGCGAACGTGTTGAACCCCGAGTTCATGGCGCAGCGTGCGAGGGAGCTTGCGAGAAGGCACGGCTTCACGCTGAAGGTCATCGACGAACACGAATGCGCCAAGCTCGGAATGGGCGCCTACCTGGCTGTCGCCAAAGGATCGGCCAACCCGCCCCGCCTTATTCACCTCTCCTACAGACCGAAGGGGGCCAAGTTCCACCTGGCAATCGTAGGCAAGGGGCTCACCTTCGACTCGGGCGGCCTCTCTCTTAAGAGCGCCGACAACATGGGGGCGATGAAGAGCGACATGAGCGGCTCGGCGGCGGTCATGGGAACGATGGCGGCCGTCGGCCTTCTCAAACCCAAGATCGCCATTGACGCGGTCATGGCCATGTGCGAGAACATGCCCGGCGGCGGGGCATACAGGCCGGGCGACATCCTGACCAGCATGAGCGGCAAGACCATCGAGGTCCAGAACACTGACGCCGAGGGACGGCTCACGCTCGCCGACGCCCTCTGGTACGCGCAGAAACGCAAGCCCGACGCTGTGATTGACCTCGCGACCCTCACGGGCGCCTGCGTCGTCGCGCTTGGCCCCGACTTCTCGGGTGCGATGGGGAACGACCAGCCATTCATGGAAGAGGTGCTCTCGGCCGCCAAGAATTCCGGGGACAACCTCTGGCAGCTTCCGATGCCCGCCGCCTACCGCAAGTACATCAAGAGCGCGGTCGCCGACGTGGCGAACATCTCCAGGATTCGGTGGGGCGGCGCGATCACGGCCGGCCTCTTCCTTCAGAAGTTCATTGACGAGGGGATGCCATGGGTCCACCTGGACATCGCCGGCCCGGCGTTGAGGGACGACGACGGCGTGGACGCGTACGGTCACGAGGCTTCCGGGGCCGGAGTCAGAACTCTGGTTCATTTGATCCTCAACAAAGGGACAGGCGCCAAATAGGTTGCAACCCAGCCAGGCGGAAAGTATATTTAGGACGACGGCCCAAAACTGAGAGGCCGCCTGGGGGGTTGCGCCATGGCAATGATGAAACCGCGCACCATCGGAACGCTTTCTTTGGCGGCGGCGATCTGGGCACTTCCGGCCTTCGCTCCCGCCGCCCAGGCAAAGAGATCCCCCACGGAAGATTTTCTCGACCGGCTGGAGGCGCGCATGCAGAACGAGGTCACCGTCGCGCGCTCCGACCAGGCGGATAACAGAAAAACGCTGGATGAGAGCCAAGCCCTCCTCTCAAGGGCGCAGGCGGCGCAGAACATGACCGCCGTGACCGGCGCCCAGCGTGCGGTGGACCTCGCCCAGAAGGCGCTCGCGAAAAACAGGCTCCGCGAGCAGCGGGCGCAGAATGCGCTCGGCTGGATAGCGAGGCTGAAGCGGGAGGCCGCAACCGCGAGGCGGATCGGCGCCTTCATGACCAGGGCCGACGGTGAAGTGACGGTAGAGCCGAAGGAGGGCGGGCCCCCAAGGAGCATCACGGGAGACGAGCCGCCGGTCGCCCAGCCGGGTGACACGGTCAGGACGGGAAAGGACGGGAACGCCGGCCTGTTCCTGCCGGACGGAAGCGACATCTCCGTCGGCGCCGGCTCCGCTGTCATGCTTGCCGAGGACGGGCTCCAACTGTTCTTTGGGCAGATCAAGGCGGAAGTCAAGCACAAGCTGGCGGGCAAATTCGAGGTGCGAACGCCGTCGGCGGTCACCAGCGTGAGGGGCACGGAATTCGTCGTCCGGGAGCTTCCGGGCAAGCCTTCCTCGGTCATCGTCTTGAGAGGCACCGTCGCCTTCAGCGACATCAAAGGGACGAAGACGGTTCTGGTTAACGCCGGCCAGCAGAGCTACATCCTGCCCGACGGAACACCCGCCGAGCCAACGAGAGCTAACATCCAGGAGATGCCAAGGTGGTGGGAGAAATAGCCATGAAGCGCAGCACGCTTGGCTTTGCTATTGTGGCAGTGCCGTGGGCACTGTTAGCGTTAGGCGCGCCGGTGTTTGCCCAGGTCCCTCAACGAATAGACTGTCAAACAACCATTTTGTCATGGCAAGGAGACCGCGTCACGCCTGGTTTGCAGGATTACATGGCCACGCACCACTGCACATGCCCTTGTGAGACCTGCCAGCCCGACTGCACCTCCGTCGGTTCGGCGCCCGCGGCGCCGTGGTCTGGCGGCCACTATTCCAGCAAGGCGACCATGCAGATGTTCGCGGCGCAGATGGTCGGCGACATGATCGGCCAAATCATAGCGTCGGCCTTCGCCCCGCCAAAGGTGGACCAGGCCGCCCTCGCCGCGCAGAAGGCCCAGGAGGAGGCCGCCAAGAAAAAGGCGGAGGAGGAAAAGAAGATGCTCCTCGCCGCCTGGAAGGCCCGGCAGGAGCAAGCCGCCAAAGAGGCCCAGCAACAGCATGCGCAAAACGTCCAGGCGGGCAACGACCTTCTCTCCCAGATGCAGAGCATCGGCGGAACATCCCCCTCCGCCGCGCCGCTGACGGTCGAGCCGGTTGCGGGGGCCTTCGGGACGCTCCAGCTCAAGCCGATGGGCGCCTCATCTGGCGCCGAGTTCAAGCCGATGTCGAGCGCCACGTACGACACCTCCGGCCTAAAAGACTGGCAGCGGGCGCTTTGCGCCGCCTACCTTTCACAGAGCGCGCTTTCGGTCGTGCGGACCGATCCCGAACAGGCGCGCTATTTCGACGACCAGGCTCAGCTCGCCATGTCGGGCCAGCCGATAGGCGTTGCCTGCAATTTTCCTAAAATCGCCGACTCGCCCCAACCAACGGCTTCCGGCCCCTCAATGGAGAAGTCAATCCAGGCGATGAACATCGTCCAGGAGAAAGCCCGCGACCTTCAAGGAATCGAGACGAAGCTCCAGAAGGCGCAGTCGGATAAACAGCAGGCCCAATCCAAGCAGCAGGAGGCCGAGCAGGCGCTCGCCCAGGCGCAGGCGCAGAAGACTCAGGCCAAGCCAGACGACGCGGCCCTGCTGGCCGAGATAGAGCGCAAGATCGGCGAGGCGCAGTGCCAATTGAACGACGCCAACAACAAGCTGGACGCGCTCGACAAGGAGACGAACGACCTCAACCAGCAGAAGGAGTCCATCCGCCAGGAGCTTCTGAACGTTCAGCAGCAGATGCAGGGAGGCGGACCGGCCGGGCAGCCGTGATTCTCAATTTTGAATGTTGAATTTTGAATGGTGAAGGGGTTGCGGGCGTCGCGCGCGTACCCGCGGAGTAACCGGTAGTGGGGATGACGAGAGAAACGGATTCGATTTCGAAAGGGGTTCCGCTCATGAAAAAAATGTGCATCGCCGCTCTGTTGGCCGTCGTCGTGACGCTTCCGCTCTTCGCCGGTTTCGCCCAGATCAACGCGACGACCAGGTGGCTCCAGGGGAAGCAGGCTTTCCTTGATGGGAACTACTCCCAGGCGATCGCCATCTGGACCGAGGAGAACGTCGTCAAATACGACTTGAGCGACTCCGGATACTACTTCTGGCTCGCCAACGCCTACACGAGAACGGGGGCCAATGACAAGGCGGTCGAGACGGCCCGGAAGGGGCTGGCGCTCGGGCCGGGCGACCCCAACGTGGTAGGCAATCTCCAGTGGGTCCTCGCGATGGCCTACAGCGGCCTAAACCAGTACGACGCCGCCCTCGCCGCCGCGCAGTCGGCGATAGCGGTGCAGCCCCAGGACGAGGGAAACTACAGGCTCCTCTGCCAGATCTACAACGCCATGGGGCGCTACGACGACGCCCTCACGGCCGGCAAGAGGGCGCTCGAACTGAAGCCGACGCCGGCCGCCTACAGCCTGCTTGCCTCATGTTCCTTCAACAAGGGCGACCTGAACGGCGCGCTCGAAGCCCTTCGCAAGGGGCTGGCCCTGGCACCCCAGGACGGCAACATGCTGATGGGGGTCGGGCGCGTCAACGTCGAGAAGATGGACTTCAAGGCGGCCGCCGAGGCCTACCAGAGGGCGCTGGACGCGAAACAGCCCGACGCGGGTTTCTGGATCGCCTTCTGCGACTATTGCGCGGGCGACTACGACCAAGCGCTCGCGAGGGCGAAGGCCGGCGTGGCCGGCACGGAGAACGGCCGCATCGGCATCACCCTGACGCTCAACGCGCAGAACGCCATCGCCGTCCAGTCGGTCGTTCCAGGAGGCCCCGCGGACGAGGCGGGAATCAAGCCCGAGGATATGATTTGGGAGATTGACGGAAAGCGCACGACGAAGGGGGCGTTCCACATTGAACCGGTGATGACGATGGACGAGGTGACGAAGGCGATCTCGGGGCAGCCCGGCACGACGGTCAAGCTGAAGATCTACAGGCCCAGCAAGGTTCTTCCGATCGAGCGCGTCGTGACGAGGAAGGCTCTGGCCAACAAGGACGCCGCCCCGCTCTACGGCGTCGCCTCGCTGGCGTCGAGGTCCAAAGGCGACTTCGACCAGGCGCTCGATCTCGCGCAGAAAGCGGTCAGCCTCGACCCGGCCATCCTTTTCTCTCAATTCCCCTACGGGCTGGCCCTGTACGAAAAGGGAAGGTACGACGACGCGCTGAGCGCCTTGACGAAAACCGGAACCACGACGACGGTTCTCTTCATGACCTACCACGACCGCCTCGCCTCCGCCCTCTGCTACGCGAAGAAGGGCGACCTGGCGAAGGCCTCCGAGATCTACCTCGAACTGGCGGAGAAGCTCAACCCCAACGACGTCCCCTGCTGGAAGGACAGGGAGGCGCTACTGGCCCTGCTCGCCCCGAGCATCCAGGGCCACCTGGAGGCAGCGAAGAAGCTCGAAGCGGAGGGCAAATACGCCGACGCGCTGCCTGAATACGGCCAGGCGCTCAAGTTCGCCGCGAGCGACAAGGAGGCCGCCGCCCTGCGCGCCGCGATGTTCACGGACGCTTCGAAGATGCCGACGCCGCCCGAGCTTCCCGAAGAGGCGCGGGTGCACGTGGTGAGGGGCGAGGCGCTGATAAAGGACGGAGACCTTCCCTCCGCGGTGAAGGAGTTCAACGAGGCGATCCGCCTGGCGCCCTACATGCCGAAGCTCTACTACAACGCCGCGCTGTTGAACGGCCAGATCAAGAACTACGCCGAGGCGATGCGGCTCATGAACATCTATCTGCAAGGCGCGCCCGACGCGCCCGACGCCAGGGCCGCCAAGGACGAGATCATCCGGTGGCAACTCGAAATGGAGCGGCAGGGCAAGAAGTGAGGCTCCGGGAAAGACAGTTCACCACAAAGGCCACAAAGGACACGAAGGGCAAGATAGAACCACTGAGGCGCCGAGGCACGGAGGGTGGCTTAGGGGAAGAATCTTGATCTATGCCCGCTCTCTTTGCACCTCTTCTTCGTCTTTAACTATCAGTCGTCTTTCTCAGTGTCTCCGTGTCTCTGTGGTTCAAAAGATTTCACCGCGGAGGCGCGGAGACACGGAGGCGCGCAAGTATGGCGTTTTCCGTAGGGGCGGGTCTCTGCGCCCGCCCCGCTTGTTTGCAACGTCCAAGCATCGCGCAAGACCGGCGGGAAAAGAATGTTCACCACAAAGGACACGAAGGGAAGGACTGAACCACGGAGTCGCGGAGGCACGGAGGGACGATCATAGTTGCATTACATGCGCCAAGGTCACGGAGAGAGAAGAGAGATAGCTTGGAGTTGCGCAGCTTTGTAGAGGAGCGGCCTCCGTGCCCTTCCGCGTGCTTGCATCGCGCAAGCATGGCGCAAGGCCGATGGGCGCACCCCACCCCCATTTTGGGGATGGAAGATTCGCGCCAGTGTTCGCGCCAGTGACTCTACCGCAATTCCTCTACAAAGAATTTACGAGCGAAAGAGCTACGAATGCCAGTCATACCCTATGGTCCATTCGCGCCATTCCTATCAGTCAGATCTGTGACAATCTCAGCATATTCGTCTTTAATCGCAGGAAGACCCACCGAATCTATAATTACTTGCATTGCCTGCTCTGCCTCTTGCCATGATGTCTTGATCATCTCCAAGACATGAGGTTCTTTTGGACCGGAAGTGCCTAAGAGTTGACTTCGAAACCAAAGGCTATTAGTAGCTTTCCAAAAGGCCTCTCTAGCAAGGGGTTCCAGGTAAAGGCAGTTTCTCAACCACCATTCTTGGCTTTCCATAGTTAACTTAGCGAACTCCGGCTTCTGATTGTTTCTAACAAGAGTGACAAGGCGATAATAGGCGTCTTGATGAGCCTGTAGCCGCCTATCCAAGGTGGCGCGACGGAGTTCATTCTTGTTCTTTCTTGCCTCTATAAGAAGGGCGTACTCGCTCTTGACTGCTTCTGCAATCCTAGTGAGTTCTTCCCAATCCTGTTTTGTCGCAAGATTGCTCGCTTTCGTTTTGAGAAATGCGAAGAGTGCTATCAGCAGCATGCTAAGGACGATATCAAAGAGAATCGTGATCATTGCGCACCTCTCGAAAAAAGATCCAAAGGCTGGGGGCATCCGATGCATACAAACACTTGTATCTTGTTCGGGGCAATTTCGTTTCTTGCGTACCTACTAATTGGCACCATCTCTATAACCATGCCACCTCATCGCGCGGCGGAATCCCCGCGCCTCCGCCTCCCTTACGGTCCTACAATACAATTCGCCGGGCCTAAATATCTTTGTAGTATCGTATTGCAGGTCAAAAGGAAGGTGATATATTTTTTCCTTTGTAGCGGCATTGATGTTGCATTTGATACATGGGTAATTCTGGTCAAAAGCGAATTCTTCTTTTAGCGTTATTCCAAGCTCCCCTGCAAATCGCCTAGCTATATCCGAAACCTTAGTCGTCGTGTAAAAATAGCCCTCCACGGAACCGGCCTGTAAATGATCCCTGAACTGAAAGACGGTGCCAAAAAACTGGAAGATATGCTTCTCGTATATCGTTCTAAACTGCGACCAGTACTTGCATTGAACGATGATTGTCCTGTCGCCCTTTGTGCAGACCAGATCGCGTCCTAAATCCTCCAGTCCCTTAATGATGCCCGTGTATGCAACATTCCAGCTTTTCTTCTCATATAAGTGCCCGATAAATCTCTCGTAGATTCTTCCAATGTGAACCTTAGAGCCTATCCTAAAACATAAGCTGCTCTTAAGCTGCATATGGCGGCTACGA
>JBBINO010000088.1:0-10247 GCA_037443845.1 Acidobacteriota bacterium | reverse complement strand
TCCACGGGCACGATCCACGCGTGGGTGGATTGGCAGAGGCGGCCATCCTTGACGCAGCCGTTGATGCATTCGAGAAGCCCCCCGGCCGCCTCGTCGGGGACGACCGAAAGGAGAATCATGGAGGCGCCTGGGTGAACCCGGTCGCCCATCTTGGCGCCGGTCTTTCCCATCCCCAGAACGTCCTGAATCATCGTGTATCCAGTCACGCCCCTTTCGCGCAGCAGGTTCATGCAGTGGGGCTCGTATTCGCTGTCGGTCACGAGAACGAGCATCTTCATCTTCTGCTCCTTCGTTATTCCTCTTCCTCGTTAAAGGGCTCGTCGGAAACGGGCGGCTTATCGCCGTAGAAGAGCACGTAGAGAATCGGGATCGCGCCCCACGAAAGAAGCGTCGAGGCTATCGTCCCGGCCATGAGCGCTATCGCCATGCCCTGGAAGATCGGGTCCATGAGCATCACCGAGGAGCCGACGACGACGGCAAGAGCGGTGAGCAGCATCGGCCTGAAGCGCACGGCGCCGCCTTCCACGACCGCGTCTTTAAGTGGCATCCCCTGGCGCATCTTCATCTCGGCAAAGTCAATGACGAGGATCGAGTTGCGCACGACGATGCCGGCGAGCGCGATGAAGCCTATCATCGAGGTCGCCGTGAAGAAGGCGCCCAAAAGCCCGTGGGCCGGTATCACGCCGACGAGCGAGAGGGGGATCGGCGCCATGATGGCGAGCGGCGTCAGGTAGCTCTTGAACCAGCCGACCACCATGATGTACATGAGGACCAGGACGAGCGCGAAGGCGATTCCAAGGTCCCTGAAGACCTCGTAGGTGACCTGCCATTCTCCATCCCACTTCATCACGTAGTGGCTGGCCAGCTCCGGCATCGCCGTGTAGAGCCGCTTCAGCCCCGTGGTTCCGTCGGGAAGTTTCATCTTCGCGATGGCGTGGTTGAGCTTGAGCATCGCGTAGATGGGGCTCTCTTCGCTTCCAGCCACGTCGCCTATGACGTAAACGACGCGCTGGAGGTTCTTGTGGTAGATGTCCTGCGGCACGCTGCTCTTCTTGACGTCAACGACTTCGCCCAGCGGGATCATCGTCCCCTGGCGGTTTTGAAGCTGGAGGGAGGAGAGCGCCGTGACGTCGTAGCGCGCCTCGCGCGGCATTCTGAGGATGATTGGAACCATCTCGCGCTCCCTCGGCATGTGAGCCATCGTGACCGGAGCGCCGTGGACGGCCATCGAAACGGCGTTGGAAATCTCCATGACCGATAGGCCGGCGGAGGCCGCCTTCTTCGGGTCAACGTGGAGCTCAATCTCCTCCTGGGGGGCCAGCGCGTAGATGTCGCTGTCCACGACGCCGGCGGTTTTCTTGAAAATGGCCAGGAGGTCACGGCCAATCCGGAACTGTCCTTCGAGGTCGGGGCCGTATATCTCGGCCACCAGAGTCGAGAGGACTGGCGGCCCGGGAGGGATCTCGACCACTTTGAGGTTCACGCCGAACTTGTTGGCCAGGGGCTCGAGCATGAGCCTCGCCTTCTTCGCCAGCTCGTGGCTCTGCTCCGACCGCTCGGATTTGGGAAGGAGGTTCACCTGGATGTCGGCCTTGTTCGGCGACTGCCTCAGGTAGTAGTGGCGGACGAGGCCGTTGAAAGTGATCGGCCCGGAGGTACCGGCGTAGATCTGGTAGTCGGTCACCTCCTTCATCTCGGTGAGCTTCTCGGCCATCGCCTGCGCGGCGCGGAGGCTTTCCTCCACCGGCGTTCCCGCCGGCATGTCCAAAACGACCTGAAATTCGCTCTTGTTGTCGAAAGGAAGCATCTTCGCCTTGACGACCTTGAAGAGGACGAGCGACAGGGAAATTACCAGCAGGACGAAGGTGACGGCGAGGAAGGTCAAGCCGGCCTTCCTGTCGTGGGTGAGCCTGGTCATGATTTTGCGGTAGAGTTTCAGGAGCTTCATCTCGTGCTCTTCGCCCGCGTGGACCTTGTTCTTCAAAAGCCTGTAGGCGGCCCACGGCGAGACCATGAAGGCGACCAACAGCGAGATGAGCATCGCCGCCGAGGCGCCGACCGGAATGGGCCGCATGTAGGGCCCCATCATTCCGCGGACGAAGGCCATCGGGAGAATCGCCGCGATGACCGTGAAGGTGGCGAGGATCGTCGGGTTGCCGACCTCGTCCACCGCTTCTACAGCCTTCCTCAAGAGCGACCTGTTGTCCTTCATCGAGAAGTGGCGGTAGATGTTCTCGACGACGACGATCGCGTCGTCCACCAAGATGCCTATGGAGAAGATCAGGGCGAAGAGCGTCACGCGGTTCAGCGTGTAGCCGGCGAGGTAGTAGATGAGGAGCGTGAAGGCCAGCGTGACCGGGACGGCTATGCCGACGACGAGCGATTCGCGCCAGCCCAACATCAGCGCGATCAAGAGAACGACCGAGGCGGTCGCGAGCAGCAGGTGCTGTATAAGCTCGTTGGACTTCTCGCCCGCCGTCGCGCCGTAGTCCCTGGTCACCGTCACATTCAGGTCGCGAGGGAGAAGGTTCCCCTTGAGCGCCTCGACCTTCTTCAATAGAAGCTCGTTGAGCGCCGTGGCGTTGACGCCGGGCCTTTTCGCCACGCTGATCGTGACGGCGGGGAAGTTCGCTCCCGCCGCCGCCTTGACGCCCTGTTCGCTCGCGGCGGGACCCGCGCCGAAGAGGACGTACTGGCCGGGAAGCGGCGCACCGTCCTCTATCCTGGCGACGTCGCCCAGATAGACCGGCTTGCCCTGGTAGAAGCCGACGAGCACCGAGGCGACATCCTCTTTGTTCTTGAGCCACGAGCCAGCTTCGAGCTTCACCTCGCGGTTGTCCCTCACGAGGTCTCCGGCAGGAAGCCGCGAGTTAAAAGCCTGAAGCGATTGGGCTATTCCCAGCGGGTTCACGGCGTGAGCCGCCATGCGCACCGGGTCGAGAACGACGCGCATCTCGCGCCTCTGCGCCCCGATGACGTCAACCGCCGAGACGTCGGGCACCGCCCTCAATTGAAGCTCCAGCTCCTGCCCGATGCGCGTCAGCGTGTAGGCGTCGTAGCCTTTGCCCCAGAGGGTGAGCCCCAGCACCGGCACGTCATCAATGCTGTGGAGCTTGATGATCGGCTCCATCGCTCCCTGGGGCATCTCGCCCCTGTGGCCGTTGATCTTGTCGTAGATCCGGACGAGCGCCGTGTCCTCGTCCGAGCCGACCTTGAAGCGGACGATGATCATGGAGACGTTCTGGGACGACGTGGAGTAGACGTACTCCACGTTGGGGATCTCCCACATCAGCTTTTCCAAGGGAGTCGAAACGCGCTGCTCCACTTCCTCGGGAGAGGCGCCGGGCATCGGGACGAAGATGTCCACCATCGGCACCTTTATCTGGGGCTCCTCCTCCCTGGGCGTCATGAGGACGGCAAAGACGCCCAGGAGGAGCGCCGTGACTATGAACAGCAGCGTAAGCTTGTTGTTGATGAAGTAGTGGGCCACTCGGCCCGAAGGCCCTACCTTGATCATTTACGAACCTCCACTCATCCCGGAACAGGACCTTACTGGGCCACGCTGACGCTTGCGCCGTCGGCCAGCCCATCGGGAACGGGGGCGATGACCGTCTCGCCTTCGTCGAGGCCGGAGAGCACCTGCACCAAGCCCGCGGCCTTCAGCCCGGCCTGAATGTATCTCAGCCTGGCGGCCCCGCCGGAAACGACGAAGACGCCGTCCATCTGGCCCCTCTCGACGAGCGCGCTCGAAGGCACCGCCAGCGCCTTCTGGCCGAATGCCGAAAACCGGACGCTGGCGAACTGGCCGGGAAGCACGCCAGCGTTCGGTGGGATTTCGAGCTTCACGGTGGCCGTCCTGGTTACCGGATCGGCGGCGCTCACGACCGCCGAAATCTTCGCCTCGAACGCCTTGCCAAGGGAGTCAACGGAGACCGAAGCGCCCTGGCCCGCGGCGAGGGCGCGCGCCTTCTCCTCCGGCACCTGGACCGACAGCTCCAGGTTGCCTGGATTCTCCAGCGTCAAAATGGGCGCCCCCGGGTAGGCGAGGTTCCCCGCGTCCATCCACTTCTTCGTGATTATGCCGTCGTCGGGGGCCGTGATCCTGCCGTAGGAGAGAAGCGTCTTCGACATGCCGATGCTGGCCTCGGCCTGCGCCTGCTGCGCTTTGGCGGCGGCGAGCCCCATCTCGGCCTGCTCGAGCTGGTGTTTCGTCACCGCCTTCTCCGCGTAGAGCGTCTTGAACCGCTCGTAGTCGCGCTCGGCGTTTCGGACGGCGACGCCGGCGGCGCCTTCCCCGGCCTTGGACTGCAAAAAGGCGCTTTGAGCTTCCGCGGCGTCAACCTCTACGAGGAGCTGCCCCTTCTTGACCGCCTGGCCCTCCTCGACGGCAATGCGCTGGACTCGCCCCATCATCTTCGTTGAAATCATCACGGCCTGCCGCGAACGGACGTTCCCGACGTAGGCGTCGGCCGACGGCATCTCCCTCATCTCGGCCTTGGCTGCCGAGACCTGAACGGCCGGGCCTTGAGGCCCCTTGGAACCTTCGTGGCTTGAACAGCCAGCCAGCGCGGCCAGCGCCACCAGGGCGCCTACGGAAATAAAGGACGTTTTCATCTTTGCACCTCGATGGTTCGTTTTGACGGAGATAATTTTCCCCTGAAGCCCGCCTTGGCCCCGTCTCATTTTCCGCTCCCTGCGAGCGGCTCGCCCATTGCCCACGAAAGGTGGGCGCGCTCGACGAGAGCGTCGTGAATGGCCTGGTTCCTGGAAAGCTTCGCAGCGGTCAGCGCCATGTCGGCGTCGAGAAGGTCAGTGATGGGCGCTAGCCCTTCTTTGTAGCGAAGTTCGACGATGCGCTGGTTCTCCTTGGCCTGGGCCACGGCGTCGGTCGTGACCGAAACCCGCTCGTCGGCCGCCCTTGCCCTGAGCCACGCCTCTTTTGCCTGGACGGCCACCTTCTCCCTCAAATCCTTCAGCGCCTGTTGGGCCTGGAATGATTGCGCCTTGGCCGTTTCGAGGCGGCCGGCCCTGGCCCCGCCATCGAATAGCGGCACCTTGAGCTGGACGCCGACCTGCCAGTTGTCGCCATACTGAGCCCACTTTTCGGTGTCCCACTCGTAAGAGGCCATGAGCCCCGCCTGAGGCAGGTAGTCGGCCCTGGCCATCTTGACTCCCTCGGAGGCCTGGTCGCTCTGGATTGAGGCGGCCTTGAGGTCCGGCCTCGATCCCACGGCTTTTCTCATTGCCTCTTCGAGAGATGGCAAAGGCTCCGCGGGCGGGGTGAACGGGCCGTCCGGGGCAACGTCTCCCGCCGCTCCCATCGCATAACCGAGGTAGGCTCGCGCCACTTCGGCGTCGGCTTTCCGCGACGCCTCCTGCTGCTCCACGTCGCTGGCGTAAACTCTTATGCGCATGAGGTCCGAGTCGAGAACCAGGTCCTGCTTGTACATCGCCTCGACCTGTGCTTCATGGGCTTTGGCCGTTTTTGCGGCTTCGTCCATGGCCAGCGCCGCCTGCTCCGCCAGGAGGCTCCCGTAAAAAGCCTCGGTGACGGCGCGGGCGACGGATGATTCGGCGAAGACGACGTCCTGCTTCGCCGATTCGATGCCCCACTTCGTCGCTTTGTAGGCCGCTTTGAGCTTGCCGCCAGTGAAGAGCGGCATCGTCAGTTCGAACCTGGTCTGGTAGTTTGTCAGCGGATCGGGGTTGTTCAGCCTGTCCAGGGCGAAGTCCTGCATCGTGAACTGAGACTGCGTCAACTTGCCCATGAAGACGTAGACCGGATTGTTGGTCCTCGACGCCATCTCGGACAGCGAAAGGTCCGGGATGAAGTAACTGCGCGCCTCCCTGAACTGGCCCTCCTTGGCGTTCACGCCGGCGCGGGCCGCCCCCAAAAGCGCGTTGTGCTCGATCGCCTCGCTCACCGCCGAGCCAAGCGTCACTTTGCGCGGAGCATCCTGAGCCAGGGCGAAGGCCGGCAACAGGGCCAAGGCGGCGGCGAGCCGCCATATCGGTAGTGGTTTCATGTCAAGACATCCTCCTTCTCCTGCGGAACCCTGCCAGCGCCCGCTGTCGTGAAGATGCAACGGCCCCGCTCCGCGTAACAGCTACCGTGAGGAGGCGCCGGCCGGTTCCACCCGCCTATTTTACTACTTCGAGGATCCAAAGGCGGATTCATGCCGCCAAAACGCGTATCTGTGCTAAAATTGGCCGCGGGCGGCCTTCGCTTTTCAGGGGGCGAATTGAAGATTATAATCAATACGATTCCGACGCTCGCGCCTTTGACCGGAGTGGGCCAGTACACCTACCAGATGGCGCGGGAGCTTAGGCGCCTGGCGCCTTCCGAGGATTGGTATTCCTACTACGGGTTCACCTCCAAGAAATTGGCCGGTGAAGAGGAGGCCGTGGGAACCTCGCTTTTCACGATGGGAAAGCTCCTTCGCTCGAACCGGGTGACCAAGGCCGCGTCGCGCTTCTTTCAACGGCAGGCTGCCCGCCTTCAACCGGGACAATTCGACATCTACTTCGAGCCGAATTTCATACCGCTGCCGGAAATTCGCTCCCGGCGCTGCATCGTGACCGTCCACGACCTCTCCTTCTTCCTCTATCCGCAGTGGCACCCGAAGGACCGCGTGGCCTACTTTCAGCACCATTTCTCCCACAACATAACAAGGGCCGACGTGGTCTTGGCCGACTCGAATTATGTCATGAACGAGGCTTGCGCCCATCTCGGAATCCCCAAAGAAAAACTCCGAATGCTCTACCCCGGCTGCGACCACCGCCTTTTCTCGCCTCAAGGCAAAGAGGCCGTGGCCAGGGTCAGGTCGAAGTACAACATCTCCGGCCAGTATTTCCTTTACGTCGGAACCATCGAGCCGCGCAAGAACCTTCAGGCGCTGGCACGGGTCTTCGGCCGGTTCGCTGCCGGAAGGAAAAGGCCTCCCCAGCTCGTTCTCTGCGGCTACCAGGGATGGAGCAACGCCGAAATCATGCGCGAATTCGAAAAACTTGCGCAGAGGGAGCTGCTCCGGTTCCTTGGATACGTCCCGGCGAGAGACCTGCCCGGGCTCTACTCAGGCGCCGTCTCTCTCGTTTACCCATCCCTTTACGAAGGCTTCGGCCTTCCGGTCGTCGAAGCTATGGCATCCGGCTGCCCGGTCCTATGCTCGACGAGGGCTTCTCTGCCCGAGGCGGCCGGCGGCGCGGCGCTCTTCGTTGACCCGGAGAGCGACGAAGAAATACTCGGGGGGCTTCGCCGCATCGAGGAGGACGGGGGGCTCAGGGCCTGCCTGCGCGAGAAGGGGCTGGAGCAGTCGCGCCGCTTCAGTTGGGAGCGGAGCGGGGCGGAGATTTTTGCGCTGATGCGGGAGTTGGCAGAAGTGGAGGGGCATACGCCATGAGCGGAACCGGCCTTGCGAAAACGGTTGCGGCGGCGCTTTTTCTCGTCACATGGCTGGCGTTGCTGGCGGGGTCCACGGCCTTCGCCGCCGGCGCGGTTTCGGCGGCGGCTTTTCTGGCTTTGGGCTTGTGGAAACCGCGCTTCGCCCTGGGAGCCCTCGTTGCCTTCGCCGCCGTCACGCCCCTCTTCTCGGCCATATTCCAGGTTCCCTGGTTTTCTCCCGCGGAGGGGGGCCTTCTCGCGCTCTGGCTCGCCGTGGCTCTGCGCGACATCAAAGCGCCGGCGAGGCCGATGGATTTGGCCGGAACGCTCGTCCTTCTTTTCGGGCTCTACGTCGCGCTCGCCGTCTTCGCCCTATTTTTCAGGTACAGGTACTCCTCTTGGGCGATGGGCCTTTCGCTCGCCATACACCCGCTCGGCGACCTTCTTCAGCTCAGGCAGGCCTTGCCTTTCTACGGCTTCAGGGGCGGAACGCTGCTTCTCGAGGGGATGATAGCTTTTCTTTTGGCCAGAAGGGTGGACACGGAACCGGGCGAGGGAAGGGCCACGCTATGGGGGCTCTGGGCCGGAGGCTGCGCCGCGGCGTTCTCCTACTTCGTTTTTTGGCTGCCGCGGCTCTTTGATCCGGCCAACAACTGGCTCAGGTTCAGGGCGCCTTTGACCTTGCAGGACGCGAACAGCGCCTCGTCGTTCGGCTTTCTGGTCCTTGGGGCCGGCATAGCGCTCGCGGCCAGGCGGCTCAAATACTGGTTCCTCTACCCGCTGCCAGGGCTTGCGGTGCTCTTCCTCGGCGGCTCTCGCGCCGCGTTCGCGATCGCGCTTCTGGGTTGCGGCGGCGCGCTCTGCTGGCTTCTCTGGGCACAAAGGACGGAAAGGAAAAGCAGTGGAAACACCCCGGAGGCGCCGAGCCAGCACGCGGCGCTCGGGCCGGTCCTCATGGTCTTCGCGATCCTGGCGCTCCTGGCCGGATTCATGTTCGTAAAGGAGGGCCGCTTTCGGCAACTGGCCAACGGCGAGGCATTCAAGCAGGAGCACTTCGCTGGGCGATTGGGTTTCTGGAAGGCGGCGTCAAAAATGGTGGCGGCTTACCCCGTTTCAGGCGTGGGGGCGGGCGAGCTCCCTTCCGCGATGCCACTCTACCTCAAGGGCGTCGAGACGCCGGTCTACACCGTTCATGAAAACGCCCACTGTTACCCGCTCCAGCTTGCCGCCGAATATGGAGTGCCGCTGCTTTTGCTCTGGGTTGGGCTCCTATGGGTGATCCTCGCGCCGAGGCTAAGGCAGTGGCGGATACTTTCGCCGGAAGCGGCGGGCCTCCTTTTGGGAACGCTCTTTTACCTGCTCCACAGCCTCCAGAGCCACCCGCTTTTGCTCGCCGAGCAGCAGATACTTTTCTGGGCCGCGCTTGGCGGACTGGCGGGCCATTTCAGCCGGCTGGCCGAGCCGGGCGGGGCCAAGCCTTACAGGTGGGCGTTCATGCTCTTGCTTTTAGCTCCTCTATGGAGCGCGACTCAGGCCGCGCCGGCGGCAGGCGCGGCAAGGGCCTATGGATTCCACGGGACGGAGCAAAGGGCCGGCGGGTACGAGTGGCGCTGGAGCGGGCCCCAGGCATGGCTCATGGCGTCGGTTCCTGGCGAGTGGATAATTAAGACCGGCCTCCCAAGGCCTGACCTTCAAGAGGTACATCCGCGCCTGCTGGTGGAGTCGCATGGCCTAGCCATCTTGGACCGCCGTTTCGACACCGCGGAGATGCAGGAGATCAAAGTAACCATTCCTCCCGGCTCAAAGGGAGTGCTGCTCCATTTCGCGGTCGAGCCCACCTTCGTTCCAAGGCAGTGGCGGGACACTCAGGACCGAAGGGCCCTCGGGGCTTGGACGGGAATCCCAGAAGGGCTGATGGCGATCCCTCCGCGAGGCGGGCAAAACGGTGACGAGGCGGCCACGGCCACGGTCTTGGCGGCGGACATCCCGGTCATCAAGGAGGACTTGAGAAAAGCTTCGTGCGTCGTCACGGACATCCCCTCCAAGGTAACCGCCGGGGGCACTTTCACCGTGCGGATGGATTTCACCAATGATAGTTCCGGCCTCTGGCCTTCAGACAAGCTTGCGGTTACCTCAGAGCCGCTCAACGCCTCCTACCACTGGACCGGTCTCGACGGGAAAGTGGCAGTTCACGATGGGCGCCGCTCGTGCGTGAAGACCGCCGTCGGTCCGGGCGAGACCGTGACGTTGACCATGGAAGCGGCCGCGCCGCCTGATCCCGGGGAATATCTGTTCGTGCCGGACCTCGTCCAGGAAAACGTCGCCTGGTTCGGCTGCGTCCTGCCAAAGGGTCCGTACAAAGTGATGGTGACGCCGTAACGGGAGGGTTTGACGATGCGCAGATTTCTTGTCATTACGTCTTTGGTGCTGGCGGCGTCTCTGCCATTGTTCGCGGCGAGCATTCTGTTCGACGCGTCGCATCACGAGATGGCCGGTAACGCCGACTGGGTGGTTGATGCCGACGCTTGGAACCTCTCCATGACGGCCTACAGCACGCCGACCTGCAAAACCACGAGCGAGGCGAACCCGCAGCGCTATCCGACTCCGGCGCAATCGGGAATCACCCCTACAACCGCCGAAACCTACTGGACTGGCGCCATCTCTTCCTGGGGCATAGAACTGGCGAAGGCGGGCCACGCGATAGAGACTCTCCCCAACGGCGGGCTGATCACATACGGCGACAACACAAACCCGCAGGACCTCTCCCACTACCAGCTTTTTATCGTGGTCGAGCCCCAGACCCCCTTCACCTCCGCCGAAAAGAGCGCCATTCTGGCCTTCGTGAACGCGGGCGGCGGCCTCTTCA
>JBBINO010000087.1:0-10321 GCA_037443845.1 Acidobacteriota bacterium | reverse complement strand
CACTTGGCACGGGACGACGAGGCGCTAGGGCTGTTCAAGCGTTTCCTTGGCGGCTTCTCGTCAGAAGGGCCAGGCACGCTCGTGATTCTGGGCGACCTCTTCGCTTCGTGGATCGCTCTGCCGGGGGCGCTGGCCCATTACCAAAGAGAAATTTTGGACGAGTTGCGCGAAATTAGAGAGGCCGGCCGCGAGATTATTTTCATTATAGGAAACAGGGACTACTTCGTGGAGTCGCTCGACCCGCAGCCCTTCTCGTTCGTTGGCGAGCGCTGGGACCTGACCATTCCTCGGCGCGGCTTGATCAGGTTTGAGCACGGCGATTTGATCAACACGTCGGACGAGAACTACCAGCGATGGAGGCTCGTCTCCCGGTCGGGGGCCGTGAGAAGGGTCGTGGCGGCCCTTCCCGGCAGGTGGCAGGCGTCGCTGGCCAGGCGCGCCGAGAAGGCGCTCGGGCCGACGAACCGGGCTTACAAGGACTACTCCCCTCTTCCCGAACTTGAGCGCTGGGCCAGGGGCGTCACGGCCGATGGGTGCTCGGCGGCCGTCGTGGGCCACTTCCACGAGGACAAGACCGTCGTGGCCGCTGGGCTCGTGGTCCGCTTCGCCCCCCAGTTCAGAGGAAGCGGGCCTTTCCTCTCCATCGGCGCCGGCGGCTCGATAGGCCGAATGGAATGGGCTCGTCAGAACGGCGGCTCGGTCTCGACCGTCAGGTAGAAGTATTTCGCCGACGACAGCCTGCTCTTCACGTAGTCGAAATTGACGAAGAAGGTCTCCTGCTCGCCGGGCTTTGTCGAGCCCAGCTTGCTGCCCGTCGTGCCGCAAGCCACCAGGTTGTTGTCGGCGTCGAAAATGGCGACCGCGACGTGGATGCGCATGGCCGCTGTGCCGTAGTTCTTGACGTTGACTACGGCGGTGTTGCGCCCTCTTATTTCGAGCTTCTTGGGGCCGATGTAGCTTGGAAACTCGAACTGGACATCCTGGATCGTGACAGATCCGACGGACTGGTCTAGCTTGATCCATCTCTCCTGCATGAAGTCGTACCGCTTGCTGAAAAACTCCGCGCTCATGGGCAGAGCGGCGGCGCAGACAAACATTGCCACGAGCAACAAGCGCCTGGTCATTCAGTCCTCCTTCTGCGAACAAAACGGTTGAGCCGCTTGGCCCAAGGTTCCCGGGTCTAGGCTTAATATGGAGCGAGGAGTGGCCTCCTCCTTGCCGAAATCGTGCATCCTGGCGTCGAGCAAATAGCGCGGCTCGACGTTCATCAGAGCCCTGAGCGCGGCCCTGCGAGCTTTGGGGTACCTCGCTGAGACCGCCGAGACCAGCTCCTTCATCTTGCGCCTTTCGCTTTCCTTGGCGCCGCACAGGAAGCACCCGCAGTCAATGACCGGCGCCCCTTGCTCGGCCGCGTACTGGGCGAGCATCGCTTCAGGGACGTAGGCGAGCGGCCTGATGACCGTCACGCGCCCGTTCTCGGCCAGGAGCTTCGGCGGCATCGCCTTCAGCGCCCCTGCGAAAAAGAGGTTCATCAGAAGCGTTTCGATGATGTCGTCCAGGTGGTGGCCTAGGGCGAGTTTGTTGCACCCGAGCTTCTCGGCCGCCCCGTAGAGCGCCCCCCTCCGCAGCCTGGCGCAGAGCGAGCACGGCGGCGTGCCCGGCCTCAGCTTCTCCGGGACTATGCGCGAGATGCCGGTCATCTCCACCTTGTAGGGAATAGCCCGGCGCTTCAGAAAATCGGAGATCAGGCCGCTCTGGAACAGTTCGCTCCCGTTGTGGGCGGTGAGAGCGACCAGCTCGAACCTCACCGGCGCCCTTTTCCTCAGCTGTTCCAGGAGGAGCGTGAGGCTGAAAGAGTCCTTCCCTCCGGAGAGCGCGACTGCAACCCTATCGCCGTCGCGAAGGAGGCCGAAATCGGCGATGGCCCTTCCCACCCTGTGAAGGAGCACCTTTTCCAGCTTGCGCCCGGTGGCGCCCTCGAACTCCATGCGAGGACTTTACCAGAGAAACGAGCCGAAGGGTAGAGCGCCGGCCGGCCCCAATCCCGTGATGGAAGTGCAACGGTGCCCCCAAGTGCGGATGAGCGGGCCGTTTAGCCGAAATGGGCGTTCCCCCAAAAGGGATTTGTGGTGAATCCTTCTTCTTCTCGTCCGCGCGGCCCTGTGCCGCCACGCCTCTTCCCTTTCCGGCCGTCCTTGCGTATAGTATTGGGCGGAGGCGGGGAAGATGTCGAAGCCAAAACTGGGAGACCTGCTGGTCGAGGCCAATCTGATAGACGAAGTTCAGCTCAAGATCGCGCTCGAAGAGCAGAAGCGTTGGGGCACTAAATTCGGCTCGACGCTCCTGGCCTTGCATTTCGTTGACGAAAACGTCCTCACGGCATTTCTGTCGAGGCAACTGGACATGCCGTGCGTTTCGCTCAACAGCCTCGAAATCCCCTCGCGGGTGCTCAAGAGCTTCACGCGCCTGCAGGCGCTCCAGTTCCACGCCGTTCCTGTCCGGCTGCAGGAAAACGTCCTCCACGTGGCAATGGTTGACCCCTTGGATGTTGACGTGATCGAGCAGATCGAGCAAGAGACCGGCCTTCGGGTCTCCCCCATGGTGGCGCCCCAGTCGAGCATATCGGAGGCCATTGAACGGCTCTACCCGGACCCGGCCAAGGAGGAAGAGGGATCGGGGCCCGGCGCGCCCGGGGCGTTTCCGGAGCTGGCCAGGGAAGTCGAGGCGCTCGATGGCCTCGGCTCATACTTCAACGGAGTCAACGAAAGGCTGGACGAAATAAACAGGATCATGGAAGAGATGAGCGCCAGCCTCGCTCGAATCGAAGCGGCGATTGAAAAGAAATGAGCCGCATGGCCAGCGGATGGGCTCCGCCGGTCACCCTTTATCAATACTTCTGATCCGGGCGGAAATGGGTTGTCCCCTTCCCGCATGGGTCACTAAAGGCGGCCTGGCAGGCGCGTTGGCTGGCACCGGCGCACCATACGAATTCCGCCAGGCCAATCTCAACGACGGCGGCCGCTTCCCACCCTTTCTCCGTCCTGCGAGTTGAGCGAGCGGGCCGGGGATCAGTGGGCCGGCGGCGGCTCGCCCGGCTGGGCCTTGCCCTTGAGAAGAAAGATGAAGGGCAGGAGCATCACGAAGACGAGTGTGAGGGCGAAGAAGACGTCCACGAACGCCATGACGGTTGCTTGGCGTTCGAGCTCGCCCTGCAAAACGGTGAGGGCGAGCTGTCCGGACGAATAGGCGGAGTGGCCTGAGCGCATGAAGAGGCCCTGCGCCATGGCGTGCAGCTTCTCCTGGTAAATGGGGTTGAGGGGAGTCATTCCCTCCACGAGCCTCTCCTGGTGAAATTGGGCGCGCTGGCTAAGGAGCGTGGCCGAGAGCGCGATGCCTACCGAGCCGCCCTCGTTGCGCAGAAGGTTGAAGAGGCCGGTCGCGTCTCCCATCTGGTGGGGCTGTATCCTCGTATAGGCGGCGGTCGTGATGGGAACGAAGAGGAATCCGAGGCCGAAGCCCTGGAAGAGCCTCGAAATCATCACGTATTGAAAATCCACTCCAAGGTTGATGGACCACAGGAGCCAAAGGGCTACGACGTTCATCGCCACGCCGACGAGGACGAGGAACCTCGTGTCCACCTTGCCGATCAGGTTCCCCACGAAAGCCATCGCGAAGAGCGAGGCTATGCCGCCCGGAGAAAGAACCAGTCCGGCCCACGTAGCGGTGTAACCGAGCATGGTCTGGACGAACAGCGGCAGCATCACGAACGAACCGAAAAGGCCGAACCCAACGAGGAACATCAAGAGCGTGCCCGTCGCGAATTCCGTGTTCTTGAAGAGCCGCAGGTTCACCAGCGGCTTCTCGGCGGTGAAGGAGCGCCAGATGAAGAGCGCTATGCCGAGCGCGGCCAGCGCGGCGAAAGTCTTTATGAACGGGCTCTTGAACCAATCGTAGCGTTGCCCGCGGTTCAGGAATACTTCGAGCGACCCGAGCCCCAGAGCGATGAAAATGAAGCTGGCGTAGTCAACCTTGCCCTCCGGGCGCTTCATGTAGGCGGGGTTCTCGATGAAGGCGAGGCCCAGGAGGAAGGCGAGGATGCCCACCGGTATGTTAATGTAGAAAATCCATCTCCAGTTCCACGTGTCGGTTATCCACCCGCCGAGCGTCGGCCCGATGATTGGGCCGAATATGACGCCGACGCCGAAGAGGGCCATCGCCTTGCCGCGCTCCTCTTTCGGGAAGGATTCCAGGAGTATCGCCTGGGACATGGGGACCATCGCCCCGCCGGCGAAGCCCTGGATTATCCTCATCAGGATGAGGAACCAGAGCGAGGGCGCGGCGCCGGAGCCCAGCGACGCCAGCGTGAAGAGGGCCAGGCACGAGAGGTAGAACCTTTTTCTTCCGAAGAAGTTGCCTATCCAGCCCGTGATTGGAAGGATGACGGCGTTGGCGACGAGGTAGGAGGTGATGACCCAGGTGATCTCGTCGGTGCCGGCCGAGAAGGTTCCCTGCATGTGCGGCAGGGCGACGTTCGCGACGGAGGTGTCCACGACCTCCATCAGGGTTCCGAGCATCGCGGTGAAGGCGATGACGTATTTGTTCGAGGCCGCGTTGGCCATCTCTTGAGCTCCGCTTGCTACCGGCCCGCCTTCATCTCCCGCCCCCGGTTGCGAAACGCGGGCGTGACACCGGAAATGCCCGGCGTGGCGAGCCAGCGCGATATTCTAGCACGGCGCCGGGTGTGGGCCGCCAGGGCCGTTCGGCGTCTTTCACTCAATGGACGCCGATGGGGCCGGCTTTTGCCTTGCCTTGAAGAAAGAAAACGAGAGGGAGGATGCAAAGAAGGGCGGTTCCCAGGTAGATGAAAATGTCCAGAAAGGCCATAGTGTAAGCCTGCCGGTTCACCTCGGCGCCTATCAATCCGGTGGACAGGCTGGAACAGGAGGACGGATCGAGGCCGGTCGCCGAAAAGAGAAGCCCGCCCGTCTTCGAGAGCGCCCCCTGGACCGCCGGGTTCAGCGCCGTGACGTGCTCCGATAGCATCGCGTGGTGGAACTGTTCCCTTCTGGCCAACAGCGTTGACGAGATGGCTATCCCGATGGAGCCCCCCTCGTTGCGCATCAGGTTGAAAAGGGATGTGGCCAGCCCCATCTTCTCGGGGGCTATGTTCTGGGCCATCGCGACCCCTAGCGGGACGAAGAAAAGGCCGACGCCGATGCCGTGAATGAACATCACGCGCCAGAAGTGGCCTAGGCCGGCTTGCAGCGTGGACGAGGCGAGGATGAAGCAAGCCGCCGCCTGGACCAGCGTCCCGGTTCCGACTATCAGCCTTGTGTCGAACTTTCCCACCATCAGCCCAGCGGCGCCGATGGCGAGGATCGTTCCCATGCCGCCGGGCGAAAGGACGACGCCGGCCCACGTGGCGGTGTAGCCCATGAGGTTCTGCACGAACAGCGGGACGAAGATGAAGACGCCGTACATGACGAACGAGGCCGAGAACATGATCGCGACCGACGAGGAAAACTGCCTCTCCTTGAAGATAGAAAGGTCAACCAGCGGGTGTTCCGCGGTGAGCGAGCGCCAGATGAAGAGCGCGATGCCCAGGACCGCCAGGAGCGCGAAGAGCTTGATGAAGTTGGAGGCGAACCAGTCGAAACGCTCGCCTCGGTTGAGCATGATCTCCAGGCTGCCGAGCCCCACCGCTATGAAGAGGAGGCTGGCGTAATCAACCTTGCCCTGAGGCCTCTTCAGGTAGGGCGGGTCCTCAATGAACAGGAAGGCGAGGAAAATCGCCACGACGCCCACCGGTATGTTGATGTAGAAGATCCACGGCCACGACCAGTTGTCGGTGATCCACCCTCCGACGAGGGGGCCGAGGACCGGGGCCACAACCGCGCCGATGCCGAAGACGGCCGTCGCTTTGCCGTGTTCCTCCTTCGGGAAGGCTTCAAGCAGTATCGCCTGGGACATCGGAACCATCGCGCCGCCGGCCAGCCCCTGAACTACCCGCATAAGGATGAGGAACCAGAGCGTCGGCGCGGTGCCCGAGCCGTAGGAGGCGAGCGTGAAGAGCGCCAGGCAGAGGATGTAGACGCGCTTGCGGCTGAAGTAGGAGCCGAGCCAGCCGGCCAACGGAAGGATGATCGCGTTGGCTACAAGGTACGAGGTGATCACCCAGGTGACCTCGTCCGTGCCCACGGCGTAGCTCCCCCTCATGTGGGGCAGCGCGACGTTGGCAACCGACGTGTCAAGAATCTCGATGAACGTCCCCAGGACGGTGGTGAGCGCGACGAACCACTTGTAGTTCGGCCCGCGGGTCGCCTGGGTCATCGCCGTCAGCCCTTCGCCCCGAGGGACTCGCGCAGCGCCCTGGCCAGACCGACGACCATTGCGGCGCCGCAGTCTACGCCGCAGCGGGACGTTTCGATGGTCAAATGGTAGTTGCGAAGGTCGGACCATTCGCGGCCGGCGACCCTCTTGATGAAAAGCTCCCGGTCCTTGTCGGTCCGCTCGACCAGCTCGCGCGCCGCCTTTTCGCTTTCAAGGCCGAGCTTTTCCATGGCCGCCCTGACCCTGATTTCATCGGGGGCGTGGACGAAGACGCTTATAAGCCCCGGGTGGTCCTTGAGCAGGTAATTGCCGGCGCGCCCCATCACCACGGCGTCGTGGCGCTTCGCGATTTCACGGATTATGCGCGCCTCGGCGTCGAAAAGCTCCCGGCTGTACCCGGCCGGAGAAGGGACGGTGGGATAGACCGGCGCGACCGCTCCGAGCGGGATCGAGAGAAGGAACTGCTCCCACGCCGTGGTGCCCCGCTCCTCGTCCGGCGCCAGGCGATCCGGCTCCTCGCCGAGAAGCGCCGCCGCCTTTTCGAGAATGTCCCTGTCGGCGTAACGAAAACCAAGCTCCGCGGCCACTTTCCGCCCGATCGCCGAGCCGCCGCTCATGAACTGCCTCGAAATGGCGACTACGATTGTTCTTGGGCTATCCATGAAGCACCCTCTCTCAGCCGCCCTGCCCGCTCGTGTCTATCTCGCAGGTCACGGTCAAGCCCAGGCGCAGCTCGTGCCTCGGGTCGCTCTCGGGATTGATCTTGATCCTCACCGGCAGCCGCTGGACGATCTTGACCCAATTGCCTGTCGCGTTCTCGGGCGGAAGGAGCGCGAAGGCCGCTCCCGTTCCGGCGGAAAGGCTCTCGACGGTGCCGGTGTAAGCCCTGCTCTTATCAATGTCCGCCCATATCTGGACCTTCTGGCCCGGCCGCACCCTTTTGAGCTGCGTCTCCTTGTAGTTGGCTTCGACCCAGATGTCTTTGAGGTCCAACGGCACGACGGCGCAGAGTGGCTGCCCGGCCGCGACCACCTGGCCCGCCTCCGCCGATTTCTTGCTGACGTAGCCGGTTACCGGCGCCACCACGGTGCAGTACGTCCGCTGGAGCTTGGCGCCTTCGAGGCTCGCTTTCGCGCCGTCAACCTTCGCCTGCGAGACTACTAGCTTGGCCTGCGCGGCCGCAACGACCTTCTTTGCCGCTTCGAGCTGGGCGCTGGCGACCTGTTCTCTGGCCACGGCGTTGTCGTAGCTCTGCTTGGGCAGCGACTCGCGCTTATAGAGCGCCGACACCCTTTCAAGCTCCGTCTTGGCAAGGTCCAACTGGCTCTGGGCGGCCGCCGCCTGCGCCTGGTACTGGGCTATCATTGCCTGGTCGGTGGCAAGGCCGGAGACGGCCTCGGCCAGCTTTGCCTCGGCCGAAGTTATCGTCAAGTCGTAGTCGTGCGGATCGAGCTCCGCTATTGCGTCCCCGGCCTTAACGGGCTGGTTGTCCGTCACGTTGACCGAGAGAATCTTACCGGGGACCTTGAAGGAAACCATGTAAACGTCGCCCTGGACGTAGGCGTTTTCCGTGGAGATGTAGATCTGGTTATGGCGCCACCGCGCGTAGCCCACGACAGCCCCCACGACGACGAGCAAAAGAACTATCCCAAGGCTCAACCATTTTTTCGCTTTGGCCATCATCTCAAGGCTCCTGTGGAAGGGCGTCCGGAAGTTGCGCGTAAAATTTCGCCATGTCCTCGCCGCAGAGGGCGAGGAGCTCCGCCTGTTTCTGGTAGGCCCTGAGCCGCTGGGCCGCGAGGGTGTACCTGCTGTCCGCAAGGATTGACTCGGCGTCCAGCACGTCGGTCGTCTTGGCCAAGCCCTCCTTGTACTGGTCCTCTATGATTCGGAGGTTCTCGGCCGAGGCGCTTACGTTGGTCTCCGCCGTGACCTCTTCTCTCTTTGCCTGTTCGAAATCGCGGTATGCCTTGTCTACCTGGATTTCCACGCCACGTTTGGCGTCGCTCAGCTCGACGCGCGCAAGATCGGCCCTCGTCATCGCCTGCTGAAGCCTCGCATGGCGCGCACCGCCGTCCAGGCTCCACGATACCCCGAAGAAGGCGCCGGTCACGTAGGGGTAGAGCATGTAGCGGTTCTGCGTGTAGTTGTGGAATGCCTCGGCCACCAAAGAGGGCGCCCCTTCGCGCCGCTCGAAGCTGACGGACGATTCCGCCGCCTGGACCTTCGCTTCGAGCGTGGCTATCGAGGGATTGCGCTCGGTCGCCGCTTTTTTCGCCCCTTGGGAATCCCAGGGAAGCGGCGGCACCGGCGGCAGGCCGCTCACGAGCGTAACGGCCGCCGAAGGATCGCGTCCGAGGGAGCGGTTCAGCGCCTGCCTCGCGACGGCGGCGCCGTTGCTCGTCTCCTTGGCCTGATCCTCGACGTTTCTGAGGGTCACTTCGGTCCTGAGGAGGTCGTTTCTAGCCACGACGCCGTGTTCAAAAAGGTCCTTAGCGACGCGGAGGTGGCCCTGAAGCGCCTTCTCCCTGAGCGCGACCACGCGGCTCTTCGCGTTGTAAAGGAGCGCGCCCAGGTAGCTGTTCGCCGCGGCGAGCTGGTTTTTTACGACCGCGTCATGGCCAGCCTGCTGGACCGCGTTCTCGCGGCTTTGGGACGCCTCGACGGCCCGCTTCCTCCGCCCGAAGTCCCAGAGAAGGTACTTGGCCGTCAACTGGTAGCTCCAGTAGTCCTGCTCGCCGGCTGGAAAGGCGACCTGGCCGAAGGCGAAGAACGGGTCGTTGTCCAGCATCGTCCTGCCTCCGGAGATATCAACCGAGGGCACGTAGGCCGACTTGACCTCCGCCGTCTGCTGTGCGGCTTCTTGAAGTTGAAGCTCAGAGGACTTGGCGGCGTCTGACTTGGCGGCCGCCTCGGCCAGCGCGCCGGATAGCGTCAGCGTCTGCTGCGCTCCGGCCGCCGCGCCAAACATCATAAGCAGCGCGGCCGCCAGCGCCCTCGCCTTCATTGGGCCGCTCCCGCGCCTTTGAGAAATAGTTCCATCGCTCTTTGAACGCACTCGCTTGCCTCCTCGCCGGGGCGGCTACGCAGCCGGCTGTGCAGGCTTGCTTGCAGCACCCCGAAAAAAGACTGTAACAGAAAATCACCGGCCTCCATTCTCAAGTAGCCTCCCCTGGCGGCGTCGGACAGCAACTCCTTGACACGCTTGTCCTCGCTGTCAAGGAGCCGGTGGATTTTTGGTCCGAACCTCGTCTGGAGCCCCCAGTCGTTGTGTATCCTCTCCCGGAGGAAGACCGGGAAGAACGCCGGCGCGCCGTCAAACGACGAGACGGTGTGTTCCGCCCAGAGGCGAAGCCTCTCGAGCGGGTCGCGCGCCTTGGCGAGCGCGACGGTTATCTCCTGGCGGATGGCCTGCACCCGCGAAAGGATTAGGCTCTCGTAGAGCGCCTGCTTTGAAGGGAACTGCTCGTAGAGGCCCTGCATCCCAATCTGGGCCTCCTTGGCGACCTCCTGCATGGAGGCCTCGTCGAACGGCTTGCGGCCGAACACCCTCTCCGCCGCCTGCAACAGAAGCTCGCGCCGGAGTTCGCGTTCCTTCTCTTTTCTTCCTTTTACGGCCGCCATGAGGCGCATTCCTTCCGCGGGCCAAGCTGGAGGCCGCCGCCCCGCCAAGGGGCGCCGCCCGGCCTTCCAGAAATCCAGATTCCAAATATAGACTCCCAATTCCATTTTGTCAAGCCGCGGGCGCGAGAGACAACCGCTATCGGGTTCTGGAGAACCCTCCTACAAAAGATGGCCGTGCGGTCACGGCGAACCCGCCGCTGTAGGAGGCATCTCCAGATGCCGATGCGCAGGTAGTGAGCGGTGAGACGTGAGACGTGAAGGATGCAAGACGTGCGCGGCGCGAGGCGGGTCTGCAGTTATGAGTTATGAGTTTTGAGTTAGGCGAAGTCTTGCGCCTCTGTTCCCTCCCGTAGCGGCCTTTGCTCGC
>JBBINO010000086.1:0-10569 GCA_037443845.1 Acidobacteriota bacterium | reverse complement strand
CACCCTCCCGCCGTAGATTACATTACTCTACCGTTGACGTCAAGATGGTATCAGAGAAGAACGCCGGATGGCATTTGAATGTTGGGCGGATGGCTGAGTGCTACAATAACAAAGGCTAGGGAGATGGCCGTGAAGAAGAACGTCCAGCAAACAGACGCGCCGCTGGCGGCAAAACCGGCGCTTAAAGGCGGATGGCCGGTTCTGTTGGCCGGCCCGCTTTGCCTTCTGCTTTTCGCCTCGGGAGTCTGGCTCCTAGCCGGCTGCCGCGCAACAACGGCTGCCGCTCTTCTCGTCCTGGTCCTCGTTATCTTTGGCCTTCTGGCGTGGCCGTGCTGGGTCTCATTTCGGCGCAAGATGTCGAAGCTTGAGCAGGAGCGCGACGCCTTTTACCAGGAACTGTTGCGGACTTCAAGAACGGCGGGCCTTGGCGAGCTTGCTTCGGCCATAGCGCACGACATCAACAATCCCCTGGCGATCGTGCACGAGGAGGCCGGTTGGATTCAGGATTTGCTTCACAAACCGGATGCCTCTGGAAAGGCCACTCTTGAGGAGATCGCCAACTCGGCGTCGCAGATCGAGGCGCAGGTACGCCGCTCGCGCGACATAACCAAGCGCATTCTGGACTGGACCCGCGAAGGCGGCCGTGGAGCCGAAGCGGCGGACTTCAACGCGCTCTTGAACAAGACGCTCTACCTCATGGAGAGCGAGCTCCAATCCAGCGGCGTGAGAGTCGCGAAGCATCTGGCGCCGAAGCTTCCCCTCGTGAAGGGGCCAGGTAGCGAATGGCAGCAGGTCTTTCTCAACTTGATCAAGAACGCCCTGGACGCCATGCGGCCAATTGGCGGAGGGTTGCTGACTCTCTCGACCTCCGAAAGCGGCGGCGCGGTCATCGCCGTCGTCGGCGACTCGGGGCCGGGTATACCGCCGGAGGACATCGGGCGCATCTTTGACCCCTTCTTCACTACAAAGGCGGCCGGGGAAGGAACCGGCCTTGGCCTTCCCATAAGCCGCTGGATAGCGGAAAAGCAGGGCGGATCCATAAGCGTGGAGAGCAGGCCCGGGCACGGAGCGATGTTCCGCGTAACCGCCACGGCGGCGAAAGAAGCCGCCTCGGCCTCAGGAGATAAAAAATGGCGAGGCTGATACGCCTTCTGATAGTTGATGACGAGGAGCGTTTCGTGGAGACGCTCTCCAAGCGGCTCGCCGCGAGGGGGCTCTACGTCGAGGGCGCCAATGGCGGCGAGGCGGCCCTCTCGCTCATTGGCTCCAAGCCATTCGACGTGGTCCTTCTGGACTTGAGGATGCCCGGCATGGACGGGCTTGAGACGCTCCGCGAGATCAAGCGGACCCAGCCGCTCTTGCAGGTGGTCATGTTGAGCGGCAACGCCTCGATCAACGCGGCGGTCGAAGGGATGCGGCTTGGCGCGTCCGACTACCTCTTGAAGCCGGCGGACATCGAGGACGTGATCGCCAAGGTGGAAGAGGCTTTCGAGAAGAAGCGCCTTAAGGAGAAGGATCTGCACGGCAAGGGCGAATAGGCGGCCTGGCGCGCCCGCCGCCACGGATCATCATGAGGCTCGGGAGGCTTGTTGGACGACTCTTCGGCTTTAACCAGTGGCGCCCGGTGGAAGCGCGCCAGGATCCTCAAGCCGCGCTCCACCTGAGGTACCTCAATTTCAAAGAGCTGACAACGTCAAACGACGAGATACTGGAAGTCGTCGCCGATCTGGAACAGAGGCTCAGCTCGGACTCCATTTTCGGAATGGGCTACGTCCGTTCCAGGGGCGTGACCGCCGCCACGCACGCGTACAGGATGATTCAGAACCTGAACGCGATCTCCAACCGGCGCTACCCGGAGCTGCTTCTCGTCTTCAGCGACATCCAGCGGGCGCTGGAGAAGGCGATAGAGAGGAGCCGAACGCGAAACGAAGGCCCGTTCACCTATCCGCTGGGCATGATTGGCCTGCATCTGATCGAGAGCGTTGGAGGCAAGAGCGCCAATCTGGGCGAACTGAAAAATGGCGCGAAGCTGCCAGTTCCCGAAGGCTTCGCGATTTCAACGAGCGCCTGCCACGCGTTCCTGGAAGCCGGCCAATTGGGCGAAGAGATCCAGGCGAGGCTTCTGGGGCTGGACGTGGATGACCTCGGAAGCCTTGATGAGACGAGTTCCGCCATCAGGCGGCTCGTGCACGGCGCGCCGGTTCCGTCATCCCTCGAAGAGGCGATAAACGCCGCTTACCGCGAGTTGTGCGCTTCCCTCGGCTACTCGCCGCGAGTAGCCCTCAGGTCGAGCGCCATCGGGGAGGATGGAGAACTCTCTTTCGCTGGACAGTACGTCAGCCTGCTGAACGTCCCTCCTCCCAATATCCTGGACGCTTACCGCGAGGTGATAGCCGGGCTCTACACGCCGCAGGCCATCTACTACCGCAGCGTCAACGGCATTCCGAACGAGGACATACCGATGGCCGTGGCCTGCCTCGCGATGGTCGAGGCTTCGGCAAGCGGAGTGGCATGCTCCGTGGATCCGAACGATCCCGCCTCCGGTAATCTGGTGATCAACGGCGCATGGGGGTTGGGCGTGGCGACCGTCGGCGGATCCGTCAGTCCAGACACGTGGAAGGTCTCCATCAAGCCCGATCCCGCAATAGTCAGCGCCGCGCTTGGAAGCAAGGAGACCAGCATCGAGCCTCTCCAAGAGGGCGGAGTTGCCCCGCGCCCCCTGCCTCAAAACCTGAAAAAGGCCTTCTGCCTTACGGCGGAGCAGGTCCAGTGCCTCGCCCTCTTGATCATGGCCGCCAGCGCGCACTATGGTTTCGAGCAGGAGGTCGAGTGGGCGCTCGACTCGAGCGGCCGCTTTTTTCTCATGCAAAGCCGCCCGCTGCGCTTTTCCGCGCGGGCCGAAAGCCGCAAGGAGCCGGCCGCGGAAGTTGAAGGCCATCGCCTGGTTGTTCGCGGCGCGCCGGCCTCCAACGGTTGCAGGTCAGGCCCCGTCTTTCTTTCGATGCGCCCGGACGACGTGGGCGGTTTCCCTGATGGCGCGGTCCTGGTGGCCCGCCATTCGTCGCCCGAATACGTGAAGGTGATGAGCCGCGCCGCGGCGATAGTCACGGACGTGGGGGCCGTGGCCGGCCACATGGCCTCCCTGGCCAGGGAATTTGCGGTCCCGGCGGTCCTCGACGCGAAGGAGTCCACGTCTTTGCTGGCCAACGGAGAAGTAGTAACCGTTGACGGGAGCAGCGGCGCGGTGTATCGAGGCCACGTAGAGAGCCTGCTTCGTGATCCGGGCGGCAAACGCGGACGAAATATGTCGGGCACGCCCGTTTACAAGGCCCTTGAGGAAGTGGCGCGTTTCATCGTCCCTTTGAATCTGGCCGATCCCCGCGCGCCCGGCTTCGCTCCATCGGCCTGCCGCACGCTCCACGACATCGCCCGCTTCGCCCACGAAAAGGCATTCGAGGAGATGTTCCGCCTAAGCGACCGCGTGTCGAAGGATTCTTATCAGGCGATGGTTCTCGAAGCCCGGCTCCCCTTCGAGCTTTACCTGATAGACCTGGGAGGCGGGCTATCACGCCCCTACGGGCCAGAAAAGGTCCAGCCTTCAGAGGTTACCTCGCTTCCAATGGCCGCTTTGCTGAAGGGAATGGCTGACCCGGCTTTGAGGTGGTGGGAACCCAAGCCGGTAAGCGTGAGGGGCTTGGTCTCCGTCGCCACCGAATCGCTTCTCGGGCCGCCGGGCGAGTTCGGCCAGAGGAGGCTCGGTGACCGTAGCTACGCGATAATCGCCGACGCCTACTGCAACTTTAACTCGCGCATCGGGTACCACTTCACGGCGGTTGACGCATACTGTTGCGATTCCCCCAGCCGCAATTACGTGAGTTTCAGGTTCAAGGGAGGCGCCGCGGACGAGTTCAGGCGGGCGACCCGCTGCCTGATGATCGAGAAGATTCTCCAAAAGCTCGATTTTCAGGTCGAGCGCCACCAGGACCTGGTCAACGCCCGTTTCAGAAAATTCCCCCCTGACGTCCTCCTCAGCCGGCTTGAAGAAGTTGGCCGGCTTGTCGTCGCCACGCGCCAGCTCGACATGCGGATGGGCGCCGGGGCTCCCATAGAATGGTACGTCGAGGAATTTTTCCGTGGGAACTATCTCTTTGACCCGGACGCGTCCGCCGAAACAAGCCCCAGGGGGGCAGGCCAATGAGAATGGGCGGCTTTCTGGACTCCCTGAAAAAGCGACTGCGGGGCCATGGCCGCGCTTCAATGAGCATTGACGCGTTGCAGGCAAAGTACGAGCTTTTCAGGCGACTGGCCGAAGCCAACACGGAAGCTTTGGAACTGATATCGGATTTGCAGGCGAAGGCTTCGGGGGACTACGTCTTTGACCGGGTCTATCTCGAGAACACGGTGCGCAAAGCGTTGGAGTCGGGGGGCGAAACCACCAGCCTCCTTCAACAATTATCAGGTGGGCGCTACGCCGCCGCCGAAAAAGCCTACTTCAGGCTCAAGGAGGAGGTCGAGGCTGCGCTTCGCTCTTCTCCACCGAGGCCTTCGGGGCCATGGGCGTTGGAACTTGGCGAAGTGCCGTCTTATCCCGAGGCGCTTTCGGGCGCAAAGATCGGCCACATAGCGAAGATCCTTGTTGGCGCCGGGCTTCCGGTGCCCGAAGGTTTCTGCGTGACCAGCGCCGCCTGCTTCGAGTTTCTCGGTCACGGCGGTCTCCTCCAAGCCGCGACGGACATCGTTGAAGCTCTCTCGATAATTGACAAGGCCGCTTTGGACGAGGCCAGCGCGGCGATCCGGAAGCGCATTATGGAGGCGCCGTGGCCGGAGCCAGTCGCGAAGGAGATCGTGGCCGCTTTCGGCAGGCTCGAAGAGCGGCTCGGCGGAAGCGCCCTGGTTTCTGTGCGTTCAAGCGCATTCGGAGAGGACGGCGCGTTCAGCTTCGCCGGGCAGTTCGGCACGGTATTGAACGTCGGGCGCACAGGGCTTTTGAACGCGTGTTCGGAAGTGGTAGCCAGCCAGTTTTCTCCCAGGGCGCTGGTCTATTACAAGTCCAGGGGCATCTCCGAAGGCATCCTGCCGATGGCCATAGGCGTCATAGCCATGATTGACGCCAGGGTCTCCGGCGTTCTTTACACAAGGGACCCGGAGGCCCCCGAGGGCGAAGTTGTGGCGGTGGCGGCGCAATGGGGCCTTGGTACGCCGACGGTTGATGGTTCCAGGACGCCCGACCTTTTCTCCGTGAGCGGCAAGTATGGAACGGTTCTCAACGCTCGCGTGGCGCGCAAGGAGAGGATGCTATTGTGCCGGGAGGGGGCCGGGCTGACGGAAGTTTCCGTCCCGGGCTGGATGCGGGAGAGCCCCTCTCTTTCGCACGACGAGCTCCGGCAGCTTTCCGAATACGGCAACAAGCTGAGCGCCTTTTTCAGCGGGCCGCAGGATGTCGAGTGGGCGCTCGATTCACTGGGCACCATCTACGTCCTTCAGTCACGCCCGCTTAGGTTGAAGGCCCATGAAGAGCCCGCGGCGGATCCGGCGGAGCTGCGGAGAGGACTGAAGCCGCTAATCCGGGAAGGCGTCATAGCGAGCCGGGGTTGCGCCGCCGGGGAGGTCTTCATTCTGGAGAGCGAGGACCGGCTGCCGGAGGTTCCGGCCGGAGCCATCCTGGTTGCGAAGGCCGCTTCCCCCCGCCTGGCCGAGGCTCTTGACCGCGCCGCCGGCATTATCTGCGACGCCGGCTCTAGCGCAAGCCACCTCGGCACCGTGGCCAGGGAATTCAACATCCCCGCGCTTTTCGATGCTCGCGCCGCCACCGGGACGTTGAGACATGGCGCCGTCGTGACTTTGGATGCCGAGATGGGCAACGTCTATGAAGGGTCCATCATGAAGCTCCTCGGAGCCGCCTCGCAAAAGAAGCCCAAAGACGCCGCGGACCAGTCGCCGCTGCTCAAGCGCGCGAAGGCGATAGCCGCCCATCTGGCCCCGTTGAACCTGACGGACCCGCAAAGCCCGTCGTTCAAGCCGTCGAAGTGCAGATCGCTGAATGACATTCTGCGGTTCGCGCACGAAAAGGCCGTGGAAGAGATGTCCATGGCCGGAAGCCGCTTCAGCCGGGCGGGAGGAAATTGCCGCCGCCTGGTTTCCAAGCTTCCGCTCGATTTCAGGATCATTGATCTGGGCGGGGGACTCGCCGCTCCAAAGAAGGAGGGAACCGTCACGCCGGAGGAGTTCCTGTGCCGTCCCCTCGTCCTCCTCTGGCAGGGAATAGCCGATGTCCCTTGGTCGCAAGATGCCGCGGCCTCCGGCGGGCAGGTGGCGTCGCTCATGATGACGGCCCTAACCGACACAAGGGCCGCTGCCGCGGCTTCAAGCCCGAACTACGCCATGGTCTCGCCCGATTCGGTCAACCTCGGCTTCAGGCTCGGGTACCATTTCTCCCGGGTTGACGCCCGTATGGGCCGGACAATGGAGGATAATTACGCGAGCTTCCTTTTCCAGGGAGGCGCGGCGAACGCCGCTTCAAGGGCCAGGCGCGTCTCGCTCATCTCCAAGGTGCTCGAGACTAAAGGGTTTAGAGTCGCATCGAAAGGCGATGCGCTCTTTGCCAGAACCGAAAGGGCTACGGAGCAAGAGATGGAAGAAAAACTCCGGACGCTCGGCCGGTTGCTGGTGGCCACCCGGCAGGCCGACACGCTCCTGAGTGACGGCCTCGCGGCCGAGAATGCCCTTGCTGCTTTTATGGCTGGCGACGTGACGTTCGGGTTGGGCGAGCGAAAGGAGAAGCAATGACGGCCAGTCTTGCCAAGACGAGAAGAGTTGTCCCCTTCGCAGGAATGGCTGCCACGATACTGCTTTTGATCGCGGCCTTCGTGCTTGGCCTGGTCTCTTTTGGCAAGATGCGCCAGGTCGTGGCGGATGAGTTCAACCAGCAGCAGCTCGTCCTGGCAAAAAACCTCTCCGCGCTGATCCGCCAGGATCTTGATTTTCTCCGCAGGGAGCTTATGGTTCTGAACAGTTCCCCCTCCATACAGTTTTCCGAGTCGCCTTCGTGGCGAAGCAGGATGAAGGTGACGATGGACTCCATCCAGGGCGGCGAGCTTCTCGAAATATGGCGCCTTCCCTCGCTCGGCGAGGCGGCGCGAGTGATGGACGAAAGCGGCGGCGTCCACTCGGAACAGTGGCCGTTCGGCCGGGATGAAATCTCGAAATGGGCCGTTGGCGGACCGAGGCGCGGAGACATCCTGGTGGCCGCCATTCCCCCCTCCGCCAAAGCCGGCCGCGGATCAAAACCGCTCCTGCTGATGGTCGTCCCGACTTACCAGGTTTCGCCGGACGAGGCGCACGCCGCGCCTTCGGGCCGGTTCGCCGGCGCGCTGGCCTTCGTGCTCGACGCGTCGGCGATCGCGTCGCGCTTCGTGAGCCAAGCCCGCTCGGGAGCGACGGGCTACGCATGGGTCATTGACGGCGGCGGCACTTTTCTCGGCCACCCGAAGGGGGAGTTCGTCGGCCGAAACGCATTCATGGCGAGGCACGAGGATTTTCCATCCCTTGGCTTCGAGCGGATCAACGAGATCATGCGCGACAAGATGTTGCGGGGCCAGGAAGGAACTGGCGAGTACGCCTCGGGGTGGCACAGGAACGTAGCCGGGCCGGTAGAGAAGCTCATCGCTTACGCTCCGGTCGAGGTGAACTCATCGCCGCCGCGCCTCTTCTGGTCCGTCGCCGTCGTGGCCCCGACGAGCGAGGTCCAAGGCCTTGTGCGCTCTCTTTTCCTGCGCCAGTTTTTCATGCAGGCAGCGATATTTTTGGCCATAGTCGCCGGGGCGTTCTCCGTCCTTCGCCTCGAACGCTACTGGGCGCACTTGCAGAAGCAAAAGGAGCGCGAGGTGAACCTGTCGAGCCGCCTTGCCGCGCTGGGGACGCTCTCGGCCGGCGTGGCACACGAGATCAACAACCCGCTGGCCATCATCCTCGGCTTCACCGACCTTCTTCTGGAGAAGTTTCCTGAAGGGACCGACGGCCACGACCAGCTCAAGATAATCGAGCGCCAGGGGCTCGCGTGCAAGAAGATAGTCGAAAACCTCGGCCGCTTCGCCAGAATCCCCGAGCAGCGCGACGAGTCCACCGACGTGAACGAGGAGGCGCGGCGCGTCGTGGCGATGGTCAACAACACGCTGCTGACGGAGAAGATCGTCTGCAAGACGCAGTTCGAGGACGGGCTGCCCAGAGCCTGCGGGGACCCTCAAGGATTCGGGCAGGTGCTCTTGAACCTCATCACCAACGCGCGGGCGGCCATGAAGGGCGGCGGAACGCTGACGATAGGCACCAGGCCGGACGGCGAATTCGTCGAGTTGTGGGTCGGCGATACGGGGACGGGAATTCGCAAGCGGGACCTCGGCCATATATTCGACCCCTTTTTCACGACGAAGGCGCCCGGGGAGGGCACCGGGCTCGGCCTCTCGATAAGTCATGGCATAATCGAGAGGGCGGGCGGGACTATGGCGGTTGAAAGCCGCCATGAGGAAGAATCTGGCGAGGCGCAGAGCGGAACAATTTTCACCGTGAGGCTCCCCGCCGCGGATGCCGCGCGCCGGGACGCTTGAGCGGAAGGAGACGGGCAATGAGCGCGAAACTCTTGGTGCTGGACGACGAAGTTGACATGCTGGCCCTGCTGGAGACGATAATCACCGGGCGGACTGAACACAAGGTGGTCGCCTCCAACAACCCTCTCGAGCTGGAAGACCTGATGGAACAGAACGCCTTCGATCTCGTGATCACCGATCTCAAGATGCTCGGCAGGGACGGGCTCGAAGTCATGGAGAAGGTCCATCAGAAGGACTCCACGATACCCGTGGTCATCATCACCGCTTACGGAAGCTTGGAGTCGGCGCAGGAGGCGGTGCGCCAGGGGGCTTACGACTACATTGCGAAGCCGTTCAGGAAGGAACAGGTCCTCCTGGCCATCGAGAGGGCGCTCGAATGGCGCCGGATGCGGATTGAGAACCTGCGGCTCAAGGGCGGGCAAGAACAATAAGGCGCGAGCTTCGGAACCACCGTTTGCATCGGGAGGCAGCGTGGCAGCAGCACGGTTTCCAAGAGTAGTGGTGGCTGGCCTTTCAGGAGATTCCGGCAAGACCGTCGTCAGCCTCGGCCTTCTGCTCATGGCTCGCGAAAAGGGGCTTGCGGCGGCGGCCTTCAAGAAGGGGCCGGACTACATTGACGCCGCGTGGCTCAGGTGGGCGGCGGGGAGCGCGGCGAGGAACCTCGACAGCTACCTCATGGGCTTCGAGGCCGTGAAGGAATCGTTCGCCCGCCACGCGCTTCGCGAAGGGCTGAACGTCATCGAGGGAAACCGCGGCCTATACGACGGCTTCGACGCCAAAGGCACTCACAGCACGGCGGAGCTGGCGAAAGCCCTGGGCGCGCCGGTCCTTCTCGTCCTCAACGCGACGAAGATCACCAGGACCGCGGCGGCGCTGGTTCTAGGCTGCCAGCGCCTCGACCCGGCCGTGCGGTTCGCCGGCGTGGTCCTGAACCAGGTCGCAGGAAAGCGCCACGAGCGGGTGATCAGGCAGGCGGTGGAGGAATCATGCGGCCTGAAGGTCCTGGGCGCCCTGCCTCGCGGGGGCGGCGGCGTCCTTCTGCCGGGAAGACACCTCGGCCTCGTGACGCCGGAGGAACATCCGCGCCTCGGGGAGCTGTCATCGTCCTTGATGGCTCTCTGCCGCGAAAACCTGGACTGGGACGCGGTCATGGAGGCCTCGGCGGGCGCGCCTCCCATCGAGCCCCGCCACGCGGCCCCGGCCGCTTTGCGCGCAAACAAAATCAGGATCGGCGTCGTGAGGGACTCGGCCTTCACCTTCTACTACCCCGAGAACATCGAGGCACTCGAAGCCCTGGGGGCCGAGATCGTCCCGGTTTCGCCGCTTCGCGGCGGAAGATTTCCAGACGACATCCGCGCCCTCTACGCGGGGGGCGGTTTTCCCGAGACGCACGCCCACGAGCTTTCCGTCAACAGGGAGTGGCTGGAAGGCCTGCGGCTTGCTTGCGAGAAAGGGCTTCCCGTATACGCCGAGTGCGGCGGGCTGATGCTTCTTTCCAAGGCGATCCACTGGCAAGGGAGCCGGTACGAGATGGCCGGGGCGCTCCCTCACGAAGTCGCCGTCCACCCGTCGCCCCAGGGCCACGGCTACGCGGAAATTGAAGTTGACTGCGACAACGCTTTCTTCGCCGTGGGGACCAGGATCAGGGGACACGAGTTCCACTACTCGGCGCTAACGCCTTCCCCCGCCGTCGCGAGAACCGCGTGCCGCGTGGCGCGAGGCGCGGGCGTCGGCGGCGGCCGCGACGCGGTTGTCGCGAACAACGTATGGGCCGCCTACACCCACATCCACGCCTCCGCGACGCCCGAATGGGCCCCCGCCCTCATCGCCGCCGCTTCGCGGCGGGAAAGGCATTTCACCACAAAGGACACAAAGGACACGAGGGGAAAGATTGAACCGCAGAGGCGCGGAGGCACGGAGGGGAGATTATAGTTGCGTTACATGCGCGAAGGTCACGGAGGGAAAGGAC
>JBBINO010000085.1:0-10713 GCA_037443845.1 Acidobacteriota bacterium | reverse complement strand
GCGTTAAACTTGGCCTGAAGGGGGGCTGTTTTTGCCTCTTCTTGCGCCCTTTTTTTGCTTATGAGAATATACATTCCCGAAAGGGAAAGGAGGCCCCTTGGAAAGCAAGCTTGCGCTCCTGAAAGCCGCCGGCGCATTTGCGTTTCGCTGCCAGCGTGCGGAACATCCGCCTTGCCTCCTCTACACTTCAAACATTTGCATGGAGACGACGCCGTGGCGGCCGTCAACGGCGGCGTATGATAGCGTGCATCGCGGTAGCGGCTTTTTGGTGGCAAGCCTAAGCGCCAAGAGCTCCCTCAGCGTCACGACCGCCACGCCTCTCTCCTTCGCCTTGGCGAGAAACGCCTCAAACGCCTTAGCGAAGGGCCCGCCTTCAATTTCCGCGTGGACGGTGAGAACCGGCCACTCGCCGGGCTTCATCTCATTTAGAACGAAGTCGTAGAACGCCTCGGCGTCCTTATGCGTGTTGCCCAGCGCCTCGTCGAGCGTCGGCAGCGTGGTGGGAACCTGCGGCGTCTTGAGTATCCTGACGTCAATGACCGGAAAGAAGGGGTCGGTGCCGCGGCAGTCGCTCGCGTAGGTGAGGCCGAAGTTCTCCTCGTAGATGAGGCTTTCGTTGTCACACAGCCACGCCGGAGCGGCGAAGGTCGAGGGCTTCGCGCCGAATATGGAGACGTAGGCTTCATAAGCTTTTTCAAGCTCGTTGGCGGCCCAATCAGACGGCCTCTTGTTGAGCTTGTCCTGCCAGGTCCGGTGATCCCAGGCGTGCACCCCCGCCTCGTGGCCATCGGCTGTAATCCTCTTGGCTATTTCCGAAAAAGCGGTGGCGACGGGGCGCGGCGGCAGGAGCGTTCCCGAAAGCATCGTCCGGGCGCTGTATATCTTCGGCGCTCCCGAGCGAAACATCTTGGCCAGGAATCCGGGGCGCATCGCGTTGAAGACCGCGCGCCCCGAATTGTCAGGCCCCATGGCGAGGTAGAAGGTCCCCTTTACTCCCGCGCGGCCTAAAATGTCCAGGAGCTTCGGGACGCCGTCGCGCATGCCCTCGTGGGTGTCCACGTCAACGCGCAAGCCAAGCACCGGCGCACCTTCCGCCAATGGGGCCGAAGGCTTAATGGGTTGAGTCGGTTCGTTGGTTCTGGGAATCTCCTGCATGTGTTCGAGCCTCTTTTCCAGGTCGCTTTCGGGCACGCCGCTGTACGCGGTCCGCCCGGTAGCCGTAGGCTGCAACGGCTTCATGCCGAGAAGGCCCTTGAAGAAGCCCATCGCCCGCTCCTAAGCTTTGTTCCACTCTTCGAGGAAGGCGTCGAAAGTCATCTCGAGCGCGTCGTCGAGCGTGGTTTTCGGCTCCCACCCCAGTAGTTTCTTGGCCTTCTCGACGGAGGGCTTTCTCGTGGTAATGTCCTGATAGCCCTTTCCGTAATAGCTGTCGCTGTCAACGCCTTGAATGACCGGCTCCTTGTACTTGGGGATTTTGGCCTTTCTCGACTTGTAGAGCGCCGCCACTTTCTCGGCAAGTTCCTTGATGGAACATTCGTTTCTCGGGTTGCCCAGGTTGAATATCTGGGCGTCGCATACGCCCTTCTTGTTTTCAATGATCCGCATCAGCCCGTCCACGCCATCCTCAACCCACGTGAAGCAGCGCTTCTGCGAGCCTCCGTCCACGAGGTCAATCGGCTTGCCTTGGAAAAGGTTGACGATGAACTGCGTCAGAACGCGGGAGGAGCCCTCCTTCGCGGCGTCCATGTCGTCGAGCTTTGGCCCGATCCAGTTGAACGGCCTGAAGCAGGTGTAGTCAAGCCCCTCCTGCTGGCCGTAGGCCGCTATGACCCTGTCCATCAGCTGCTTCGAGCATGAATAAATCCAGCGCGGCTTGTTGATCGGGCCGCAGACCAGCTGGCTTTCGTCCTCCTTGAATTCCTTGTCCGGGCACATGCCGTAGACCTCGGAGGTCGAGGGGAAGACGACGCGCTTCTTGTATTTCACGCACTGCCTGATGACGCGGAGGTTCTCCTCGAAGTCCAGCTCGAAGACGCGCAACGGCGCCTTCACGTACGTCGCGGGCGTGGCTATCGCCACCAGCGGGAGCACGACGTCGCATTTCTTGATGTGGTACTCGATCCACTCCTTGTTTATCATGATGTCGCCTTCGAGGAAGTGGAACCGCTCGTGGCCCAGGGAGTGCTCAAGCTTGTTGGCCTGAAGGTCCATACCGTAGATTTCCCAGCCGGTGGTCTTGAGTATGCGCCTCGTGAGCGCGTTGCCGATGAAGCCGTTGACTCCAAGTATCAAAACTTTCATCTCGCCTCTCCTAGCGTGATTTTCATCTCGCTCAAAGCCCCGGCCCGCGCCATCGCGGTCACGCGCCGAGAATCGTCCCGACAACGATGCCGTTTGCGGCCGCCCACGTGGCGGCCTCCTCTTCAAGTCCGCCCTCGAGCTGGCATTTGACCAGCCGCATCTCCCCGTCGCCCGTGGCGACTCGCACTCCTTCGGGCCCCACGCTCGTGACCATGCCGCAAGCCGCCGCAGCCTTCGCCGAGCCGACATTTTGCCCCGCCCTCTCCATGGCCGCGCCGTCGGCGGCCAGAGCTGTATCCGGAAGGCCCCACCAGACGTAGAGTTTTCTCCCGCGCACGGTGGTGAAGGCGCCAGGGTATGGATGCGCCACGGCGCGGATGAGGTTGTAAATTCTCACCGCCGGCCAGCGCCAATCTATCCGGCCGTCGTCGGGCTTTCGCCCGCCGAAGTAGGAGCCCTTCGACAGGTCCATCGGGACTGACGGTGCGGTCCCATCCTTCAGCTTCGGCAGCGTCCTGTCCAGGAGTCGCGACGCCGCCTCCTCGATCTTTGCGAAGAGCGTCCTAGCAGTATCCTCGAAGGCGATGGGAACGGCTTGCTGGTCCACCAGGTTGCCGGCGTCGGGCTTCGCGACCATGTAGTGAAGGCTGACGCCGGTTTCGCTCTCGCCGTTGACGAGCACCCAATTGGCGGGCGCGCGGCCGCGGTATTTGGGGAGAAGCGAGCCGTGCAAGTTGAGCGCGCCCTTCTTGGGGATTTCGAGAATACCGGCCGGAATCATGAACCTGAAGTAAAACGAGAAAATGAAGTCCGGCGCGATGGAACGGATTATCTCCCCCCACTTGGGGTCTTTCATCGTCTCGGGATAGTAAACGGGAATCCCTCTCGCTTCGGCCCGCTCGGCCAGCGAGTCCCACCATATCTCCTCGTGGGGGTCGTCCCTGTGGGTGAAGACAGCACGGATGTCATAACCGTTGCGCAGCAGCGAGTCGAAGCCGAGGCAGCCCATCGTGTGATAACCCATGACGATGGTCTTCACCGCCGCTCCTCCGCTTCGCCGCTCCTGATCACCTGCCTGATGACGTACCGTGGCCTTCGGCGGACTTCCTGGTATATCCGCCCCGTGTATTCGCCCAAAAGGCCGAGGCCGAATAGAATGACGCCCATGAAGAAGAAAACCGCTGAAAAGAGCGTGAAGATGCCGCTCACGGCCCACGCGGGGCCGAAAAGCAGCCGGCCTGCGATCAACACCACCGCCACCGCCATAGCGAGAAGCGACGTCGTGAATCCTATCACCATCGTCGCCCTCAGAGGCAACAGCGAGAAGCTCGTCATCAGGTCAAACTGGAGCTTCACGAGCTTCCAGACGCTGTATTTGCTCTCGCCCTTCATCCGCTCGGCGTGCGCCACGGGAACCTCCGTGACCCTGCCGGCGAACATGTCAGCGAGCACGGGGATGAAGGTCGAAATCTCCTTCGACGCGCAGAGCGTCTTCACGACGCTCGAGCGGTAGGCCCTCAACATGCATCCGTAGTCGGAAAGCTGGACGCCGGTCACCGAGGAGGTGACCTTGTTGATGATCTTCGACGCGATCTTGCGGAAGAGCGGATCCTGCCTTTTCTGGCGCACCGAGCCCACGACGTCGTAGCCCTGCTCCATCGTCGAGACGAGCTTCCCGATCTCCTCCGGCGGGTTCTGGAGGTCGGCGTCCAGCGTCACCACTATCTCGCCCCTGGAGGCCTCGAAGCCGGCGAAGACGGCTGCGTGCTGCCCGTAGTTACGGTTGAAGTCCACCACCACCAGGTGGCCGTCATTCAGGGCGGCCTCCTTGAGGATGGAGAGAGACTTATCCCGGCTCCCATCGTTGACTAGAATTATTTCGTATGGCTTTCCGAGGCCGGAGGCGGCCTTGTCGAGGCGTTCAAGAAGCTCCGGCAGGTTCTCCTCCTCGTTGAAGACCGGGATCACGATGGAAACGTACGGGCAATTCTGTGGCACGGCATCACCCTCTCGCGTGCGAAAGCACGTCCTTGATGGCCGCCGCGACGTAGAGGACGTCCTCCTCCGTCATCATGGGGAAAAGCGGCAATGAGAAGAGCCTGTCACTGACCCACTCGGAGTTCAGGAGCTTGCCCGTCCACTCCGGGTACTTTTGCGCGTAGTAAGGCTGCGTGTGGACCGCCCTGAAATGGATGCCCGTGCCCACGTTTCTGGCGCGGAGCTCGGCCAGGAAGCCGTCGCGCGATATCCGCGCCGAGTCGAGCACCTTCACCACATAGAGGTGCCATGTGTGGAAATGGCCGTAAGGCGGGGCTTCGGGCCTCATGATCTCCGGGATGTCCCCGAGCGCCTTGTCGTAAAGCGAGGCGAGGTAGCGCCTTTTGGCGTTGAATTCGCCGACGGAAGCGAGCTGGTGAATGCCGATCGCCGCCTGGATGTCCATGAAGTTGTACTTGAAGCCGGGCATCATCACCTCGACCTGCGGAGAGCCCCCTTCGGCGTAGCGGTTCCACGCCGATTTTTCGAGGCCGTGAAACCTGAGCGCCCTGAGCTTGCGGGCCAGTTCCTCGTCGCGAAGCGTGAGGACGCCGCCTTCCGCCGTGGTCATGTTCTTGATCGGGTGAAAGGAAAAAACACCCAGCCTGTCGAAGCCTCCAACGTGGCTTCCCTTGTACAAGGTGCCGACTCCGTGAGCGGCGTCCTCGAACACCCACAGGCCATGCTTGCGCGCCACGCCTAGGATCGGGTCCATGTCGCACGGTGCCCCGGCGTAATGGACCGGGAGAATACCCACCGTTCTTGGCGTCACGGCGGCCTCGATCTGCGCTTCGTCGATCTGGCACGTCTCCTTGTGAATGTCAACGAAGACCGGCCTGCCGCCGAGCGCTTCGATCATGTTCACCGTCGAGGCCCAGGTCATCGAAGTGGTGATCACTTCGTCGCCCGGCTTCAGCCCGAGAGCAAGGAGGCCTATGTGCAGGCCGGCGGTGGCGGAGGAAAGGGCGAGGCATACCGGAAAGCCGGTGTACGCGGCGAAATCCTTCTCGAACCTTTCAGCCTTCGGGCCAGTGGTGATCCATCCCGAGCGCAGGGAATCGGTCACCTCGTCAATTTCGGCCTGCCTGATCCACGGTTTCGAAAAGGGAAGGAAGGCTTCCCGCTTGACGAAAGAGTCTGTCATGATGGCCCATTCCTTTCTTTGGCGCCTTGCCCCCCGGCCTTTCTGTTCCAGAGCGAAACCGTCCTCGACGAGCCGAAGGTACGCTTCACGACCAGCACATAGCCGGAGGATTCCAGGCCAGCCATGGTCGTCTCATCCCTACCCTGCCACAAAAGCCAGGCCGGGGCCTCCGAAGAACCCCGCGGCGCCTCTGAAATCTCCATTACGCCGCGGCCCGTCACAAAAGGAATGATACCACACAGCGTCTCGTCGCCGCCAAGAACCGCGACCTGAGAACCCGCCGGAAGCATTGAGCCGATCTCCGCGATGAAGGGGGACATGTCCTTGCTGGGCGCTAAGGCGGGCACGGCGATCAGGAAAAGCGCCGCGACGCCGGCAACGGCGCCGGCGGCCTGCGCCGGGTTCTTTCCGAGAGCGTAGCGTCCCCTTGAAAAGCCGAATAGTGCGACGGCGCACGATGCCACCGCGGCGGCGGCGATCGCCGCCCCAAGCAATGAGACGTGCTTGAAATGGACGGCCGCGGCGGCGGGGAGCGCGAGGCCCCACGCCCCGGAGATCATCACCTGCAACACCAGCGCACCTCTCGCCCTGGCCGAACCTTCGCTCGCACGGCCTTGGAGCGCCGTCCAGGCCAAACCCATCAGGATGAAGAGGGGCGGCAGGAGAGGCAACAGATAGGTCTCCCTTTTCGTTGACGAGGCGCTCAAGAGAAGGAGGCCTCCGGCGACGAGCGAAGCGCAGTAAGACTTCAACCCGGCGTCGCCGCCCTCCTTCCAGAATGGACGAAAGGCGATCGTGGCAAGCGGGACGAGCCACGGCAGGCAGGCCGCCGCCAGCGCCGCCGCGTAGTACCAGAAGGGCTGCGCGTGGCCGGTGGTCTGCGGGCTGATGAAGCGCTCCACGTGGTTGACCCACCCCCACTGATAAAGCGCTTCCTTTCCTCCTGTCCAATAGAACGCCGCGCCGACCGAAGCAAAACAGAGAGCCATGAACAGGAGACCATAGAACGGATGGAACGCTTTCCACGGCCTGCTCTTTCTCTCCCAGAGCCAGTGCAAGCAGAGTCCGGCGGCCAGGCACAACGGCCCTATGAACCCTTTCGTCCACATCGAGAGGGCCATCGCTCCGTAAAAGAGCGCGGCAAAGGTCTTTGAGGCGCCGCGGCTGGCGAGTTCGTATCCCGCCCACGAAGCGAGCGCCGCCAGGAGCATCAGCAGAGGATCTATGATTATCCAGTGAGAAGAGATGACAAACTGCAGAGACAACGCCAGAAGCACGGCGGCAGCCAAGCCGAGTTCCTTCGATTTGGCCCGCTTTCCCCAGAGATAAACAACGAGCAGCGTCAGAAAGCCGGACAGGCCGCTTACGAGCCTGGCGCTCCACGCGCTCGGGCCGCCGCAAAGCCCGTAAGACGCCGCCACGGCCCAGTAATATAGTGGCGGCTTCTCATAAAATGGGCGCCCGGCGAGCGCCGGGATGACGCCGGGGTTCAGGTACATTTCGCGGGACATCTCCGCCTCGCGGGGCTCGTCCGGAGTCCAGAGGTCCCGAGAAAGTCCCATCAGGCACAGCGCCAGCAGGCCCAGCCAAAGGGCCGCCGTGGCCAGAGAGGGCGGATTTCGGCGCTCACCCATTTCCCAGAGGCCTGTTGGTCAAGAGAAGAACGATGCTCCGCTTCTCGATCACGGTGTAGTGGCCCAGCCCGTCACGCTCCATCAGCGGCAGCGATTCAGCGTCGGTCACTAGGTATATTCTCCGGCTCGAATCCCACTCCGGCTTGAATTCGGCGGCCGAAGGGAAGCGCTCGGCCCGCTCCTTCCCCGAAAGCTGAGAGATGCCGAACGCGAGCTCCCCTTGAAACGCGACGACGCCAATCTCGCGCTGAAGATAGACAGGGAGCGTCTGCGGGTAGTAGTTGAAGCTGTAAAGGCCGTCCCCGGGCTTCAGGTGGGCACCGAGATAACCGGCCATGCTCCTCACGTCGCGCCCCATCTGCACTTGCGGCGCGGCGGCCCAGAGCCCGCAGAAAAAGAGCGCCGCCGCCAGCCAAAAAAACACGACGCCACTTTTGACGCGGCCCATAATCCAGAAGGAGGCGGCGAAGGCGGAGGCCACCGCGAGCAGCGAGCCAAGCAGCACCAGCGCGAACAACGGATGCTCCCACCGTGAAAGCGACGGCACTTTCCCGAGTCCAATCCAGACGAAGGCCCCTCCGGCGACTAACCACGCCAGCGCCGCAAGCGAGGAGCACGCCCTTAGGACCCGGCCCGTGCTGCCCGCTTCGCGATCCCAAACGGAATCCAGCCCGGCGGCCAGCAGCGCCGCCAGCGGCCAGAGCGCTGGCACCATGTACGGAATAAGCTTCGAACTCGACGCGGAGAAGAAGATGAAGATGAACCCCGCCCAGAGCGCGAGGAAGAGGATGTGGCTCTTTTCCTTGCGTAGCCGCTCCAGTTTGCCTGGCCACAGATTAGCCAGCGCTGGCCACGACCCGCACCATGGAAGCAGCCCCACCACGAGAACGGGGATGAAAAACCACCACGGCTCCTGCCTGTCCGAAACTGGGGTCAGGTACCGTAGAAAATGTTCCCTGATGATGTAAATGTCAATGAACTTGCCGTTCCGGGACGCCGCGAGCAGGTGCCACGGCAGCGCCACCACCAGGAAAAGCGCCGTTCCGCTGAACCACGGCACGCTCCTGAGAAGATTCCATCGCCGGGTGGCGAGAATGAAGAGCCCGATAATTGCGCCTGGCATCAAAAGGCCGATCAGCCCTTTCGACAACACAGCGAGCGCCGAGAAGAGGAAGAGCCCCCACCACGCCGATTTTCCGCGCCACCCTTCAGCAGGTTCGCCGCCCTGGGCGAACCAGAAGCAGCATAGCGCCGCGGCGACGAAGAATCCGACGCTCATGTCAAGCGTAGCGATGTGAGCCATTGCGAGATACAGCGGGGAGGTCGCGAGGATTGCCGCGGAAAGCCACCCAGCCCTCGCCCCGACCATTTTCCTCCCCAAGATCCACGCCAGCAGCACCCCCGCAAGCCCCATGACCGCGTTAGGAAACCTCGTCGCGAACGGGTTGAGCCCGAAAACCTTGAGCGACGCGGCCGTCATCCAATAGTTGAGCGGAGGCTTCTCGAAATAGAGGACTCCGTCGAGGTGCGGCAGAACCCAGTCCCCTCTTTGAATCATCTCGCGCGGGATCTCCGTGTAGCGGCCCTCGTCTGGCTCGAAGAGCGGCACGGAACCGAGCCCGCCGAAATAAATAAGGAGCAGTGCCCCCGAAACGAGCCAGGCCACTGGCCGCGAACGGAATCCTTCGCGAAGCATTTGCCAGGGGCGGCGCAACTCAGGCCGCTCCCTTGCCCGTCAAGACCGCGGGCACGGTCTTCAGAAGAATAAGCAAGTCGAGCCCCAAGGACCAGTTGTCAATGTACTGAAGGTCGAGCTTCATCCAAGTGTCAAAGTCGAGCTCGCTGCGCCCAGAAACCTGCCAGAGGCAGGTCAGGCCTGGCCTCATCGAGAGCCTGCGCCTCTGCCAAATCTCGTACTTCGCCACTTCCGAAGGGATCGGCGGCCTCGGACCCACTAAAGACATTTCTCCCCTCAAGACGCACCATAACTGCGGAAGCTCGTCTATCGAACTCCTGCGAAGGAAGCGGCCAAACGGCGTCACCCTCGGATCGTTTCTGATCTTGAAGACTGGCCCGTCGGCCTCGTTTAATGCCTTCAACTCGCCGAGGCGTTCTTCGGCGCCGGCCACCATGGTCCTGAATTTCGCGAGCCTGAACCTGCGCCCTCTGAGCCCGACCCGCTCCTGCGTGAAGAATACCGGACCTCTGCTCGTCAGCTTGACCAACCCAGCGACGACTAGCAAAAGCGGGAGGAGGAGCAAGAGCCCGGCTAGAGCTCCCGTCGCATCCAAGGCTCGCTTCAAGAACAGGGCCACTTGGTCGTGCGGTATGGTGGTGAAGTGAAGAAGCGACAAATCCTCTATCCTCTCAAGGCCGCACTTGGCGATGAGGTGGGGAAAGGGGTTCACTGGCAACAGCACGTCAACACCGGTGTCCTCGCAGTTTATGCATAGCTCCTCAAAGAGCTTCCGGTCCATCGTCCTAGCCGCGCCAGCGAACAGGACACCGTCTATCACCTCTCGCTGAAGGATTCTTGGTAAGTCCGAGGCGTAGCCCATGCGCGGCAGGCCTAGCCTCTCAAGCTTCTCAACGTCTGCCTCGTCAACGCCCTTGTCCGGACAGAGAAATCCCCGCAACGAAATGCCCAGATGTTTGTTTCTCTGGAACGTCTCCGCCACCTGTCTCGCGTGCTCGTCGGCTCCTACGAGCAGAAGCAGCCGGTTGTACCTCCCGGCGTTTGCGCCATCCCTGAACCAGCGGGAAACCAGCGCCTTCGCGGCGGTCGAGAACAGCAGGAACGAAGCCAAGAAGAGGATGACGAAGAGCCTCGAAAGATAGTCGAGCCTAAGTCCAGCCGCAACGGCGAGGACCAACAGCACGGCAAGCGCGATCACCTTTATGTTCCCAACAAGAATGCCGCCCAAGCTCCTGCCGGGCGCCAGTTTGTAAGAGCCCAGCGCGAAAAATGACGCCAGGACGGCGAAAGCGCAGAGGAAAAATACCGGTAGGTACAGCTCCCAGCCGAATATGATCCGCTGGCTCAATCGCGGAAAGTAGAACGGAACCGCCCAGACGCGCAGCACATAGGCCGTGAAGAAGGCGAGGACCGTGCAGCCGCCGTCAACAAGCACGCACCAGATATTGTATTGCCTGCGATACGATTTCAGCACGGCGACCTCACAAGACAATATCATACCACGCCTGCAAGGCGCTCATGAGAAGAGGGGGCCGTCTCCTGACCCGGCCATGCGCTCAGGCTCGGCCTCACTGCGGTCCAAAGACGTGAGCGGTGAAAAACGAGACGTAGGAAGTGAGACGGCGGAAGAACGATGCAGCGGTCTGCGGTCGGAGCAAACGGCTTCCTGGCGCATCTTCGCAGCTCAAAACTCGGCACCCATAACTAAAAGCACACGCCACAGGACGACGGGGCCTTCGCCTTTAACCCGCGGATTCACCGCGAACCTGAGTTCGGCGAGGGATTTACTTTGCCGGCCTCGCTTCGCGCGCCACCATAAAGGCCAGCAGGGCCGAGACTATAGCCGCCACGCCGCTCATCCAGAGGGGAATCTCCAGCGACCCCACCAGGACTTTCAATCC
>JBBINO010000084.1:0-10765 GCA_037443845.1 Acidobacteriota bacterium | reverse complement strand
CCCAGCTTGCTTTTTATTGAAGCCGCCTCATGGACGGAGCAGACGACGCCGTCCAGCCCTCCGGCCTTGCCTGTCGCGGCGAGCTTTTCAGCGGTTTCGAGCGGCCCGCCCGCAAAGCCCATCATTGCCAGGTCTTCGGAGCCGATGCTTGTAAGGACAGTAACGCCAAGGACAATTGGCCGCACGGCGCCAAGCCGCTTGGCTTCCTCTTCCGACTCCTTGCGGGCGGCCGCGCACATAGCCGCGCCACCGGAACAGTGGACGTTGAACATGGAGGCTCCCGCGCGCGTGACCACGCGCGAAGCCGCGCCGACGGTGTTCGGAATGTCGTGGTACTTCACGTCGGCGAAGACCTTGAATCCCTTTTCGCGCGCCCGGCCTATCGCGCCGTAGCCGAAGGCGGAAAGAGCTTCGAGCCCAAGCTTCACCCAAACCGGCTTGCCATCGAGCGCGGCAAGCAAAGCTTCAAATTTCTTTTCGTCGTTGACATCCAGGGCGACCACAAGTTCCGCCATCGCATCCCCCTCTGATGACCTTAAGACGCCCCCGCGCGCTCCCTAGCGCGGCAGGTTGCACGCAGGCCGCTCGAAGTCGCGCGCGGCGCCAATGAGGCTGGCGATATCACCGACGCCGTGCCTTTCGCAGTACTCCCTTACGCCCTCCAGTATCTCAAGCGGAGCCAGCGGGTTCGAGAAGAGCGCGGTCCCTACTTGCACGGCGCTGGCGCCCGCGAGGATGAACTCTATCGCGTCTGCCCAGGTGGAGATCCCCCCGATACCCACCACGGGAATTTTCACCGCCTTGCTGGCCAGGTAAACGGCGCGGACCGCCAGCGGCTTGATCGCGGGGCCGGATAAGCCGCCGGATCTGGTGTTGATTTTGAAGGCCCTGCGCTCGACGTCAATCGCCATGGCGGGATAAGTGTTTATGCACGACAGGGCGTCGGCGCCGCCATCCTCCGCGGCACTGGCGGTTTCGGTGATGTCTGTGACGTTCGGCGTGAGCTTCACCCAGAGCGGTTTCCCGGTAACCTGCCGGCAGGCCGCCGTCACTTCTTGGACAAGCTTGGGATCGGTGCCGAATGCGATTCCACCGGTCTTCACGTTCGGGCAGGAGATGTTCATCTCGAGCGCCGCGATGCAAGGCTCCGCTTGAAGCTTCTCGGCGGCGGCGGCGTATTCCTCAACGCTGTGGCCGTAGAAGTTCGCCACCATCACCGAGTTGACCCTTCGCAGCTTCGGCGCTTTTTCCCCAAGGAACTCTTCAATGCCGATGTTTTGAAGGCCGATGGAGTTTATGAGCCCGCCCGGCGTTTCGCAGAGCCTTGGAGGCGGATTACCTTCGCTTCCTCCCGCGCAGAGTCCCTTGAGGCAGTAACCGCCAAGAAGTGAGAGGTCGAAAAACTCCTCCATCTCCAGCGCGTATCCGCAGCAACCAGATGCGAGCATGACCGGATTCTTGAGCTGGAGGCTTCCGACCTTTACGCCGAGGTTCACAGCCATGGCAACGCCTCCGCATCGAAGACCGGCCCCTCTTTGCAGACTCGCTGGTTGGCCGTCTTCCCCTCCCTGGTGACTTGGGTCACGCAGCTCAAGCAGACTCCATAGCCGCACCCCATAGCCGCTTCAAGGCTCACGTGGCAGGGAACCTTTCCTTTGCAGAGCTTCGCGGTAGCTCGAAGCATCGCCTCCGGCCCGCAGGCGAAGACGGCGCCGGGCTGGTATTCAAGTTCTTTAGCAAGAAGCTCGGTCACGAGCCCCTTATGGCCCAGGCTGCCGTCGTCGGTCGCCAGGTGTGGCGACACTCCTATCGCTTCGAGTTCATCAAGCAGCAGGAGGTCTTCCTTCGTCCTCGCTCCCTGGCAGAAGACGATCCCGGCGCCGCTTTCGGAAAGCCGGCTTGCGAGGTAAACCATGGGAGGCACCCCGACGCCGCCGGCGAGAAGGACTACTGGAGACTGAGGATCCCAGCCGGAAAGCGGGAAGTGGTTGCCGAGCGGGCCGGTGGCGCGAACGGCATCCCCGGGCTTGAGGGAGTGAAGAAGACGCGAGCCCTCGCCAACCGCTTTCACCAGGAACCTCACTTCGGAATGGCCCGCGTCTTCGCCCAGAATGGATATCGGGCGCCCCAGAAGCGGAGAAAGGCCCCACTCCCCCCGAAGCATATAGAATTGGCCTGGGTGTGACGGAATGACCTCACCGCGCAGGGTCAAAGTGGCGTAGGGGCCACGTTTGACGTTTTGGACGAGGTGCATAGGCTTCGAGACCATATTCCCTCCACCCCCAAGTATAGCGCGGCTTTGGCGCGCAAGGCCAGAGGCCGGAATTCAAGGCCCGAAATCGCTGGCACGCTGATTGCTTATAGTATAACCTTCAAACCCTCCCTCCATCCCCTCCGGCCCCGAAAGGGGCTTTTTCTTTTGTTGCCAGTGGCGCCGGGAGGCAAGGCCATAAGATCATGACGAAAATATGAGGCCCCATTTCCACATTGCCCTCTTTCGGCCAGCCGCGTTTGATCTGGCGCGCCAAATAGGCATAAGTGCCATTATGGCACTACGCGCCACGACCCTAACTGCATGATAAATAAGCTAATAGATGTTGGCAAGGGCTTTGCTTACTTATGGGCGGCAGAACACCCCCCTCCCACCCCCTAGCACAGCGGGAGCCTCCCAAGGCTCCCGCACCTCCTTTTATGGGCCATGCGAGCTTTGCCACGTGCCGCCATTTGACGCGCGCTCCGGAAGCGTTTAAACTATCTTTGACTGATGGGGGAGCGGAAATGGAGCCTAGGCGTTTTGGCGATTACCTGGCGGTAGAGGCCTTTTCCCAAACCAGCCTTGGGGAGGTTTTCAAGGCTGTCAATCTCAACTCAAAGCCCGGCCTTTACCTTCTCAAAGTCTTCTCTAAGGAAGTTTCCGAGTGCGGGCCCGCCGTCACGCTTCTGCAGACGCACGCCAACAAATGGAAAGCGCTGGGCGACCTTTATACGCTGGGGCTGCACGGCTTCGGCGAGCAGGACGGCAGGCTCTTCATCGCCATCGAGTACCAGCAGGGAAGGCTTCTCTCTGACGTGCTGGCGCGCAGCGCCCAGGAAGGGCTTCCTCTGGCCCACGATCAGGCGGTCTATCTGGCCGAGCGAATCGCCGGCGCGCTGCTCTCTCTTTCGACCCAGGGACAATTTCACGGCGCCCTGGGAACGGAGGAGGTTCTTGTCACGTTCGAAGGCGAGGTGAAGCTCCTGCCTGGAGTGGCCAAGGATATCCAGACAACCGCTCTTCTCGGGACTCCCTCTCTTCAAAAATCCTTATCGTGCCAGCCTCCGGAGGTTCGTTCGGGGCAAAAGGCGAAGGAATCCGCCGACCGGTTCGCCCTGGGCGCGCTTTTCTTCGAGTTTCTGGCGAGGCAGCCGTTGAGGCGGGATGGCGGCCATGACGATTTGAAAGCCATGCTCAAGGAATTGCGGGAGGGCGGCGGGGTGCAGGAGCCGCTGCCAAAAAACCTGGACGCGATTCTTGAGAAGAGTTTGATCGCGGAAACGCCAGGGGCTTACGGCTCGTTTGACGAGATGAAGGCTGATCTGAACCAGCTAATAGCCTCCGGCGAGTACAGTCCCAGTACGTTCAACATGGCTTTCTTGATGCACTCCCTCTTCAGGGACGAGGACGAGCCGGAGGCAAAGCGCGACAAGGAGTTTCTGGCTATTGACCGGGCCAAGTTCCTTCCGGCTCCGCCGAAGGAGACAAAGGCTCCTGAACCTGAAAAGGCGCCCGCGCCCGCTCCGAAGCCAAAGAGAAAGCCGCTTTACGCCGCTTCCGTGGAGCCGGTTCCGGAAATTCCCGCGCCGACTTTCGGGGTGGAAGAGGAACCCAGCAGGAAAGGGCTTTTCATCAGCCTCGGCGTGCTGGCTTTGATAATCGTCATCTCGGTCCTGGCGTACCTGGCCTTCGCCAAACGCGGGCCGGCTGAAGCCGAAATACAAGCCAGGATTGAAGCGCAGGTTGCCGCGGAAAAGGCCGCGCTAAAGAAGCAGCAGGAGGAGATGGCCGCCAAGCTCGCCGCTTCTGAAAAAGAGAAGCAGAACCTTGAACAGCAGATGGCCAGCGCGAAAACCGCTGACGAAAAGGCCAAGGCGAAGAAGCTCCTCGATGAGGCCAGACAGAAGCTCGACGAACAGAAAAAGGCGCAAGCCCAACTGGCCGAAAAGGAGAAGGCGGTCCAACCACCGGCCTCCGGAACCACAGCCCAGCCTTCGCCGCAGACTCCCTCCCTGCCTCAGGAAAAGAGCGAGACGGTACAGAAAGGGGAGGCTCCCTCTCAGCCGCCTCCCGAGCAGCAGCCGGTGGCCGCGGCGGGAAGCGCGCCCGTGACAGCGACAAAGGCCGGCGACTTTGTCGAGATATTCGCCGTTGACGTCAAGCCGAAGGAACTGACCAAGCTATCGGTAGAGTACACTCCGCAAGCTCGGGCCAACCGCCTTAGCGGCATCATTTACCTTGAGGTCTCGGTTGACGAAACCGGCGCAGTTACGGGGGCCAAAGTCATCAGGGGGCCCGCCAACGATTACGGCATGGGCGATGCGCTCGTCAAGGCGGCGATGAAAACGCGCTACTCGCCCGCTATCAAAAACGGAGTGCCGGTCAAGACGAGGGTGACTTTTCCGGTTCGCCTGGAGATCAAGTAGAAAAAAGTCCTCGAAAGGAGCCAAAGCCGATGGATGCAAAAGCCGTGATGGAGCTGATCAAGTCCAGAAACATCCAAATGGTTGACCTGCGCTTCATGGACCTGCCTGGACTGTGGCAGCACTTCACGGTGCCCGCGCAGGCGTTCAGCGAAGAGGCCTTCAAGGATGGCGTGGGGTTCGACGGCTCCTCTATCCGCGGATGGCGGTCAATCCACGAAAGCGATATGATCGTCATTCCCGACCCGCATTCGGCTTTCATTGATCCGTTTTTCGCTCAACCGACGGTGACGCTCATATGCGACATTCTGGACCCGGTCACCCACGAGCCTTACCCCCGCGACCCGAGAAACATAGCGCTGAAAGCCACCTCATACCTTTTGAGCACGGGGATAGCCGACACGGCATTCTTCGGGTGCGAGGCGGAGTTCTTCGTCTTCGACGACATACGCTTCGACCAGACCGCCAACTCCGGCTACTACTTCCTCGATTCAAACGAGGGAAGGTGGAACAGCGGCAGGGACGAGAACCCGAACCTGGGCTACAAGCCACGCTACAAGGAGGGGTACTTTCCCGTCCCGCCGACCGATTCGCTCTCCGATCTGAGGGGAGAGATGGTCAAGCTGATGCACGACGTCGGCTTGCACGTTGAAGCACACCACCACGAAGTGGCAACTGCCGGCCAGTGCGAGATCGACATGCGCTTCGACAAGCTGGTGCAGACAGCCGACAACCTTATGAAGTTCAAGTACGTCGTCAAGAACACCGCTCTGCGTTACGGGAAGACGGCCACCTTCATGCCCAAGCCGCTTTTCGGCGACAACGGCTCCGGCATGCATACCCACCAGAGCCTATGGAAGAACGGCCAGCCGCTCTTTCCCGGAAGCGGGTACGCGGGGCTTTCGGAGATGGCCCTGTTTTACGCCGGCGGCCTGCTGAAACACGCGCGGGCGCTGGCAGCGCTGATCGCCCCGACGACGAACTCCTACAAGAGGCTGGTGCCCGGCTTTGAAGCGCCGGTCAACCTCGCCTACAGCCGCCGCAACCGCTCTGCTTCCATCAGGATCCCGATGTACACCGAAAACCCCAAGGCAAAGCGGCTCGAGTTCCGTCCGCCCGACCCCTCCTGCAATCCGTACCTCGCCCTGGCCGCGCAGTTGATGGCCGGATTGGATGGCGTCCTGAACCGGATTGATCCTGGCTCCCCCCTCGACAAAGACCTCTACGCGCTTCCTCCAGAGGAGATGAAAAACATCCCGACGATGCCCGGAAGCCTGGGCGAGGCGCTCGACGAGCTGGAGAGGGACCACGAGTTCCTTCTGAAAGGGGACGTTTTCACCGAGGATTTCATCCACACCTGGATAGAGTACAAGCGCCACCGGGAGGTGGAGGAGATGAGCCTCCGGCCTCATCCCTATGAGTTCGCCCTTTACTTCGACATTTGAGCGCGCGTAGACTGCCTCGGGCGCTTGAAAAGGAGGGTATCATGCGACGCGTGCTTGGAGTGGCTTTTCTCGTAATGGCGACGGCGGCCTGCATACATGTGGTCGTGAACGTCTATTTTCCCGAATCGGCTGCCAAGGGGGCTCTGGCCACGCTCGAGGACGAGCTTCTGAAGGGCAGCCCAGCGACTACGCCCAAGGCGGGCGAAACGGCGCCCGCGCCCCAGGCGCCCGCCGAACCGCAAAAACCGCAGCCTCAGAGCCTCTTCGGCCGGTTCGTTCCAGTCGAGACGGCTTACGCCGCCGAGACGATCACCGAGGAACAGCTTCGGGACCGGATCAAAAATATGCCCGACGTGGTCGAGGCCTACCAGAGAATGGGCGGCCGGCTGGGGCGTGTTGACGCGTTGCGCCAGTCGGGGTTGGTTGGCGAAGGCAACAACGGCCTCCTCATCGCGCGCGGCGCGATTACGGACCGGCGGGACCAGCGCACCATAGACGACGAAAACGCCGACAGAAACATCGTTATCCGCGGCTTGGCCAAAGCGATCTTGCAGGCCCAAGGGGCGAGCGAGAGCGACTTGGGCCAAGTTCTTGGAAAAGCCGCCGGCACCTTCGCGGCGCTTCGCAGGGAGAGGGCTGCTTCTGGCTGGTGGATTCAAATGCCCGACGGAAGCTGGAAGAAAAAGTAGCTTTCAGGTGCCAACAGGCTGCCGAGAAGCCTTTTTTGGACCACGCAGGTTTGCCGGCAGCCTGCCGGGTGATTTGCCGGCTTTGCGTGCGCAAAAAAAGAATTTTCTATTCCCCGTCTCGGTGTTTCATCATGGAAACATGCCCATATGGCTTGTTTTTCTTGCGGTTGCGGCATGCTTAGGGCCTGAAAGGCCCGTGTTTACTGAAACACGCTCTTAAGGTATTGATATTTAATGAGTTATCTTCGCTTGACGCAAACCGGTTCACGCCCTATATTATGACGGCATGGTGAGGTGAGCTGATGGCAAAAAAGATTCCCTATATCCGAAGGAGCCTCCCAGTAGCATCGAAGAGGGTTCCCGCCCCATTTGGCCAGCCCTCGACCCAGTTCCTTTACACCACGGCCAAGTTTGGTCTCCCTTTCCAAGGCTCCACCACCGTTCCCAGGCCCGGAGAGGCGCCTCCTACTCCTCGGGCAACCACCCCCCACTGAAGTGGGGACCAGCAGGGCGGGGGCGACCCCGCCCTGTTTCTTTTCTCACCTTCGGCGAACAATCCTAAAGTCAAGGTATAAAGACCATGAACGGGCTGATTTTGTCCTAACGCTTCTGAATCCCCAGCTTAGCCATCACCTTCTGGATGTCTTCCCAAACATCCCTTTTCGCCGCCGGATTGCGGAGGAGGTAGCTTGGGTGGAACGTTGGCATTACGGGAATCTCGCCATATTGCAGCCATTTCCCCCTGACCTTTGTAATGGGCGCCTCGACTCCCAGCAGATGCAGAACCGCCGTCTTTCCCAACGTGACGAGGACTTTCGGCTGAATCGCCGATATTTGGGCCTTGAGATACGGCAGGCAAGCGGCGGCCTCGTCAGGAAGCGGAACGCGGTTGTCGGGCGGGCGGCATTTCACTATGTTGGCGATATAAACGTCCGCCCGGTTGATCCCCATGCCCTTTGTGATTATGTCCGTCAGAAGCTGGCCTGCCCGGCCGACAAAAGGAACGCCCTGCGCGTCTTCGTCAGCTCCGGGGCCCTCCCCTATGAACATCAGCTTCGCTTTGGGATCGCCAGTGCCGAAGACCACCTGCCTGCGCCCCTCGCACAACCGGCAACGCCTGCAATCCTTCGCCGCCTCCCACAATTCGCCCAGCGCGCCGGCTTCCGCATTCGCGGCCCCGCCCCCCGCCGCCGCTTTCCTGCCAGGCTTCGGCAGTGCCTTTTTCTCATCGGCGGCGCCCGCTGAAAGATGAAGGCCGGGGCGGTCGAAGACATACCCGAGGCCCTGTTCCTTCAAAAATTCAGCGCGAACGAGGAGCTGTTCCATCCTCTTGTCACCTGCCACCGCGAGCCTCCGCGATTGCATCAAGAAGCGAGCTGGCGCACGACGACTTTGTTCCTTCCCTGATACGCTGCTCCGCGCCGTCCGGCGTGAAGAGCGTCAGCGCATTCATTTCGGAATCGAAGCCGCTGCCCGGCTTGGAAACGTCGTTGGCGGCAACCATGTCCAGCTTCTTTTCAATGAGTTTTTTCATGGCATTCTCTTTCAGGCTCGAAGTTTCGGCGGCAAAGCCGCAGACAAACTGCCCCCGTTTCTTGAGGGGCGCTATCCCTTTCAATATATCAGGGGCGGGAGCAAGCTCGGGTTTCCACGCGAGCCCGTCTTTTTTTCGTTTGCCAGGGTGGACTTTCCTGGCTTTGTAGTCGCTCACCGCCGCGGCCATCACGAGAAGATCGCACTTCGGAAAACGGGAGCGGACCTCCTTCTCCATCTCCTCCGCCGTCTCGACCATAACCCTTTCGCAACCGAACGGCGCTTCCAGCGCGACCGGTCCCGAGACCAGCATCACCTCGGCCCCGCGCCTCGCGGCTTCCGCGGCGATGGCGTAACCCATCTTGCCGGAGGAGCGGTTCGAGATGAACCTGACGCCGTCCAAGGGTTCCCGTGTCGGGCCGGCGGTTACGAGGACTTTGAGCCCAGCCATATCACCCTTTTTCGAGATGAGCCGCAATGCCTCGTCCGCTATCTCCGGCGGCTCGGGCAGGCGCCCCTCGTCCACGTCGCCGCAGGCCAGGCTCCCGCGGCCGGGCGCCAAAATCGCGTGGCCCCTGGCGGCCAGAAGGCGCACGTTCTCTTGAACCGCCGCGTGGCGCCACATCGCGCCGTTCATCGCCGGCACCAGAAGCACCTTGGACGTGCAAGCAAGGTAGTGGGTCGAGAGAAAGTCGTCGGCGATCCCATTGGCGAACTTGCCCAGAATGTCCGCCGTGGCGGGCGCCACCAGAAGCAGCTCCTCCCACTTCGCAAGCTCTATGTGAGAAATTGACGGCTCTCCAGAGCCCTCGAAGAGGTCGCTGATAACGGGGTTGCCGGAGAGCGCCTGAAAAGTAACCGGCGAAACCATCCGCGCCGCATTCTTCGTCATCACCACGCGAACTTCACCCCCGCGCTCCCTCAACCTGCGCACAAGGTCGCACGCCTTGTAAATGGAGATGCCGGCGCTCACGCCCAGCGTCACCTTCCAACGAGACCCTTCAATCTTTGCGGCCATGGCTCCTCCTAAATCTCCCAGCTCCGAAGCTACCACGCATCGCAGCCCAAGGCAAGCGGCCGCCTCGATGGTGTCCGCCCTCGGAGCTTGACGGGCGAAGCCGCCCCGGGAGATACTGCAACTCCAGGCCGGGCCCGGCCCGTGCGCTGAAAACAGGGAGGAACAATGGCTGGCGTCGAATACAACGCGGTGGTCATGCAGAAGCTGGACGTGGCATCGGGGCTCATGATCCTCAGGATTACGACGAAAGGCTGGCAGCTCCCCGCCTTCAAAGCCGGGCAATACACCGTCCTCGGCCTTCTGGGCTCGGCCGAGAGGGCGCCCATCACCGACCCGGAGGAGACTCCGGCGGACCCGGCCAAGCTCATCCGCCGCGCCTACTCCGTGGCATCGTCATCCGTTGACAACGAATACCTCGAATTCTTCATCACGCTCGTCCGCTCCGGCGCGCTCACGCCGAGGCTCTTCGCCCTCAAGCCTGGCGACCCTCTCTGGCTCTCGCCCAAAATGGTGGGCATATTCACGATGGACCGGGTCCCGCCGAACCAGAACATCGTATTGATCGCAACGGGCACCGGCCTGGCCCCTTACATGAGCATGTTGCGCACGCACCTGCCGGAAATGCAGAACGCCAACGTCGCGGTGATACACGGCGCGCGCCATTCATGGGACCTCGGATACAGAGCGGAACTGGCCACCATGCAGCGGCTCGTCCCGAGGTTCTCGTACCTTCCGATCGTGAGCAAACCCGAGGAGGAACCCTTCCCGTGGAAAGGCTATACCGGCTTCATCAACGACTTGTGGGATTCTCCTGATGTTCAAAAGGCCATCGGGTTCAAGCCGTCGCCCGAACACACGCACGTCTTCCTGTGCGGCAATCCGCTGATGATCGAGGCGATGCTCAAGACTCTCGGTGGCCAGGGCTGGACCGAACACACCCCCCAGGCGCCCGGCAACATCCACCTGGAAAAATTCTGGTAGGCCGAAAGCACCCCTTCGGCGGATCAAGAAGGCCGAGGACGGTTCCGCCAGGCTAGAACAGGCTGCTGAAAAGCACGCATGGGCAACGTGCCCTATGGAAGCTTTTCACCCAAATTCCGCGATGGAAGTGGGATGCCTTCGGCAACGGTTGTGCTGCGCCGAAAGAGAAAACCTTTATTGCCTGACTGGGAGGGCCATTCCCTCCCCCTCCGCTGGCAAAGCCAGCCGGAGGGACCCCCGCCCTTGGGTGCCCTCTTCGCCTTCGGCTCGATGGCTCCCCAATCCCTTTTGGGTGAACGACCATTTTGGCTAAACGACGTGCTCATCGGGATTTGGGGGCACCGTTGCAGTTCCATCGCGGGATTGGGGTCTCATACCATCTTGACGTCAACGGTAGAGTAATGTAATCTACGGCGGGAGGG
>JBBINO010000083.1:0-10786 GCA_037443845.1 Acidobacteriota bacterium | reverse complement strand
ACCGGAAGCACCTTGCCCCGGAGCGTGACCTCGCCCGTCATGGCTATTGTATGACAAGCCGCGATCTTTGTAAAGGCCGAGGCCATGGCGACCGCCATCGTGATGCCAGCGGAGGGCCCGTCTTTCGGGATTGCCCCCTCCGGGATATGCACGTGGACGTCGTTTTTGGAAAGAAAGTCCGGCTTGAGCCCGAGCCTTTCCGCGTTGCCTCTTATGAACGACAGCGCGGCCCTGGCCGATTCCTGCATCACGTCACCCATCTGCCCCGTAAGAATCAGCTCCCCGTCTCCGGGCATCAGGCTCGCTTCGATGAGAAGGATGTCTCCACCGTTTTGCGTCCAGGCGAGCCCGACGGCGACGCCGGCCTGGTCCTCGTTCAAAACCTTGCGCTCCTTGTACCTCGGAACGCCAAGCAAATCTTCGACCGCCTTCGGCGTCAACTGCAGCTTCTGCCGCTTATGGTCGCGGACCACCTTGTGGGCCACCTTCCTGCAGACGGCTGCGATCTCCCGCTCCAGGTTTCTGACGCCGGCCTCGCGCGTGTATCCGTCTATCAGGAATTCGAGCCCCTCGTCGGTGAGGACGACTTCCTTATCCTTCAGACCGTGCGATTTCTGCTGTTTGGGCGCAAGGTACTCTTTCGCGATGGCCAGCTTTTCCGGCAGCGTGTAGCCGGAGAAGTTCACCACCTCCATCCTGTCGAGAAGCGCCGGAGGGACCGTGTGGGTGACGTTCGCGGTTGTGATGAAGAAGACCTTCGAGAAATCGAACGGCACGTCTATGTAGTGGTCAACGAACGCCCCATTCTGTTCTGGATCAAGCACTTCGAGAAGCGCCGAGGAAGGATCCCCCCTGAAGTCAGAGCCCAGCTTGTCTATCTCGTCAAGGAGGAAGACGGGGTTCTTCGTCCCCGCCCTTCTCATGAGCTGAATCATCTGGCCGGGGAAGGAGCCGATGTAGGTGCGCCGGTGGCCCTTGATCTCGGCCTCGTCGTGGACGCCTCCCAGGGAGAGGCGGACGAACTCGCGACCCATGCTCCTCGCTATTGACTTCGCGACCGAAGTCTTCCCGACGCCGGGTGGCCCGACGAAACAGAGGATGCTTCCCTTGTGCTCGCTCGCGAGGATGCGCACCGAAAGAAATTCGAGTATCCTCTCCTTGACCTTTTCAAGGCCGTAGTGGTCCTCGTCGAGTATTGCCGCCGCCCGCTTCACGTCGGTCTTGTCCTTGCTCTCCTTGCTCCACGGAAGGGCCAGCAGCCATTCGATGTACGACTTGGAAACGGTCGCCTCGGCGGAGACGGGAGGCATGAACTCCAGCCTCTTCAATTCTTGAAGCGCCTTCTCCTTCGCGGCCTCCGGCATCCCCGCCTTCTCGACGCGCGACTTCATCTCTTCGGCGTCGTTGGTGGAGTCCTCCCTGCCAAGCTCTTTCTTGATCAGCTTCATCTTTTCGTTGAGGTAGTACTCCCGCTGCGCCTTTTCGATCTGCTTCTCGACTTCCTTGTTCAGCCTCTGGTCGAGGCTTATCAGGTCCGATTCGTCCGTGGCCAGCCTTCTCAACAGCAGCAGCCGCTCGACCAGCGACGGCGCCTCGATCACTTTCTGCTTGAGGGAGGCGCTGGCCTGAAGTTGCGAGGCCATCTGGTAGCAGTAGGCAACCGGGTCTTCCGGCGTGAAGCTTCCCGCCCCCGGTTCGCCGCTCGAAGAGGCCTGCTTCCTTGCCAGGTCGGCGAATATCTTCTCGGCTTGAGAAACTAGGGACTCCACCTCTTCCGCCTTTCCAAGAGGCTCTTCCGCCGGCATGACCGAGACGTGGGGAGTGGGCCCGTCCATCAGGAAGTCTTGAATGATCCCCTTGCGCTTGCCTTCGACCAGGAGCTTCACGTGGCCGTTCGGAAGCGCGAGGGCCTGCATGATGTAAGCAATGACACCGGTCCTGTGAATGTCCGAGGGCGCCGGTTCTTCTACGGCGGCTTCCTTCTGGAGCGCCAGAAAAACGAGCTTGTCTTGAAGCATTGCTTCGTTGACCGCGGCCATGGAGGCCGGGCGCCCCACCACGAAGGGACGGACCGTGTTCGGAAAGAGGATCATCTCCCTCAAACCGATGAGCGGCAGAAGCTGGATTTCCTTGCCCTTGCGAGGCTGGGCGTCTTGCACTGAACTCATTAGCGCTGTCCTTTCCTATCCACGAAGGGCTTTTCGCCCCGCGCATTCACGCCTATAACGATTGGCAATCCCGTGCCGGTTATTGAAGGTTCCGTTTCCCGAAAGAGATGCCCCGCGCCTTGCGGCTTGGCTGATAATCAAGCTGGCACAAGTTTCAGCCGACGTTCTCCATCATCATGATCGGCTTAGCCCTGTCGAGCACGACGTCTTTCGTGATAACGACCTCCTTGACGTTCGTCTGTGACGGGATGCCGTACATGAGTTCGAGCATGAGGTCTTCGAGGATGACCCTGAGCCCCCTGGCGCCAAGCTCTCGCGCGATGGCCTGCCTGGCCACTTCCTCGATCGCGTCACCGGTGAAGGTCAGCTTCACGCCCTCCATGTCGAATATCTTCTGGTACTGCTTTACGAGCGCGTTCTTGGGCTCGGTCAAAATGGTCTTGAGCGCCTTCAGGTCGAGCTCGTGGAGCCCCGCCACGACTGGCACCCGCCCGACGAATTCGGGTATCATCCCGTACTTTATCAGGTCCTGCGGCTGCGCCTTCGATAAAAGCTCGTCAAGCTTGGTGCCCTTGCGGCTTTCCGGCACTCCGCCGTACCCGATGGAGGACTTGTGCAGGCGGCGTTCGACGATTTTTTCGAGACCCACGAAGGCCCCGCCGCAGAGGAAGAGCACGTTCGTCGTGTCAATCTGGATGAACTCCTGGTGCGGGTGCTTCCGCCCGCCCTGCGGGGGGACGTTGGCAACCGTGCCCTCGAGAATCTTCAGGAGCGCCTGCTGCACGCCTTCCCCGGAAACGTCGCGAGTTATCGAGACGTTCTCGCTCTTTCGGGCGATCTTGTCTATCTCGTCTATGTATACTATGCCCCGCTCCGCCTTCGCCTTGTCGCCATCCGCGGCCTGCAAGAGCTTCAGCAGGATGTTCTCGACGTCCTCGCCGACGTAGCCAGCCTCTGTCAGCGTCGTGGCGTCGGCTATGGCGAAGGGGACCTGGAGCATCCGCGCCAGCGTTTGCGCCAGGAGCGTCTTGCCGGTCCCGGTGGGGCCCACCAGCAGGATGTTGGATTTCTGGAGTTCCACCTCGGAGCGGCGAGTGTTGGCCTGCGTCCGCTTGTAGTGGTTGTAAACGGCGACGGCGATCCGCTTTTTGGCGTGTTCCTGCCCGATGACGTACTGGTCCAGAAATTCCACTATCTCCCTTGGTTTGGGGAGCGATCCCTTGGACTGATCTTCCTTCTCCACGTCCTCGGCCAGGATCTCGTTGCAAGTGTCCACGCACTCGTTGCAGATGTAGACGCTCGGGCCGGCGATGAGTTTCTTTACCTCCCGCTGCGACTTGTTGCAGAAGCTGCACCTTAGCTCGTTGTCCGAGTAGCGTCTGCTCATTCCGTTTCCTTCCCGGTCAGATCAACTTCTTTTCTTCGATCGCGTGGTGCGTCAGGACCTTGTCCACGAGGCCGTACTCCGCCGCCGCTTCCGGGGCGAGGATGTAATCGCGGTCGCAGTCCCTGCGGATTTCGTCGAGCGTCCTGCCGGTGTGGCGGGCCAGGATGTTGAAAAGGCCCTCTCTCATTCTCAGTATCTCTTTCGCCTGGATGTCTATGTCGGCCGCCTGCCCGCTCGCGCCTCCGAGGGGCTGGTGGATGACCATCCTCGAATTGGGTAACGCGAAACGCTTGCCTTTAGTTCCAGCGGCAAGAAGGACCGCGGCCATCGAGGCGGCCTGGCCGATGCAGACGGTATTGATGTCCGGCTTCACGAACTGCATCGTGTCGTAGATCGCGAGCCCCGCAGTTATCGAACCGCCCGGGCTGTTGACGTAGAGCCATATGTCCCGCTGCGGGTCCTCCGCTTCGAGGAACAGCAACTGGGCTATGACAAGGTTGGCGAGGTGGTCGTCAATCTCCTCGCCGACGAATACTATGTTGTCCTTGAGCAGGCGGCTGTATATGTCGTATGAGCGCTCGCCGCGATTAGTCTGCTCCACCACCATGGGTATGAGAGCCATCCGCTCCTCCTGGGGCCGACTCAAATGTAACCGAAGCCTGTGAAAGAAGCAAGTCCACGACCCGTCCGTGGGTGATGCTCCTGCGGTAGCCGTCCAGCGCCTCCTCTTTCGAGAGCCTGGCCTTAAGTTGGTCGAGCGTCATCCTCGCCGCCTTTGCCTGCGGTTCGAGAGCGGCGTCAAGGTCGGCGTCCGTCACCTGCACGCCCTTTTGTTTCGCCAAGGCTTCGAGGAGGAAAAAGGCTCGAACCTTCCTTTCAGCTACGGGCCGCTGGGATTCGGCCATCTTGTCCCAATGGATGTCGGCCTTCTCCACGTCCACACCCTGTTCGGAAAGAGATTCGGCGAATTTCTGAAGGTCCTCTCTCAGTTGTCTTTCAACGAGCGTAGGAGGAACCTCGAACGCGTGCCTTTCAAGGAGCATCTCCACCAGCTTGTCTCGCTGCTCGGCCTTCATCCCGGCCTCGGCGCGCGCCTTCATGCTGGCTTCGACGCTCGCCTTGAGGTCCGCCAAGTCTTTAGCTCCCATGTCCTTGGCGAACTCGTCGTTCAACTCCGGCACTTCCCGCCTGACAAGTCTTGTGACTTCAACGGAGTAGTCTCCCTCTGGAAGGGTGCCCGTCTTCTCTTCTCCCTGCTTGGCCCCGTCAACGTGAACCTGGAACGTCTCGCCAGCCTTTCGCCCGGCCAGTGCCCGCTCGACCGGGTTGTCGCTTTTGCCGTTGGCCTGGAAAAATTTTTCCTGCGCCTTGGACTGCCCGGCCCTGCGGAACTGGACGACGCCATAGTCCTTTTCGGCGGCCTCCCCCTCGACCGGCTTCATCACTGCGGCGCGTTCGCGCATGCCCTCGATCAGCCTGTCAACCTGCTCCTGGCTCGTCTCCAGCTTGCGGCAAGTGATCGAGAGCCCGTCGGAATTCACCTGGGGAACCTGTGGCGCCAGCTCGACCACTATTTCGCAGCTGAAGGGCCCACCCTCCTGGAACTCAATGGCCCCGGCGCGAGGCTCGACGACCGGGTCGAGATTCTGGGACTTGATCAGGTCCATGGCCATTTCCGGAAGGACGTGCTCGACGACTTCGTCGTGGATCTCCTTCTTGAACCTTGCTTTCAACATGGCGTCGGGCGCCTTGCCCTGCCTGAAACCGGGGATTCGCGCCTGCGCGCGGACCTCTTTCAGGGCGTGGCGAAAATGGGGTTCGACCTCCTCCCATGACCACTGGACGCTGTAGAACTTTTCGCAACCTTTCTCTTCCTTGAGCTTGCTTTCCATCGGATTCCTTATCTAGAGAGCGCGGCGGCGCTTCAAGCCACCGCCCGTAGTGTTATTATAACACACGGTCCCATTATATCCAACAACAGTAGCGCCAGGCGCTCAATTTTCGGCGCCGGCCCCAAGCTTGGCCGCGGCAGTGGCTATGGCCCCTGAACAGAGCAGACGGCAGATGCCCTCACCCGACGGTGAAGGCGGCCGCCCCCAGTTCCGCGCCCGATTCGTCCAGGACCACGACCTTCCAGCTTCCAGCCGAAACCCTTTTCCTGCTCCACGTCCGCCAGTGGGCGCCCTTTACCGAAAGGACCTGCCTGAAGACCTCTTTGCCGTCCTTGTACCAGACGTGGGTGATCTCCTTGCAGGCTTGAGCCCCGGAAAGCTCCGAGAAGCAGAATAGCTCCGAAGTCGCGGCCGGAAACGAAGCCGAGGCCCCGGCCGGCTCCCTGTTCTCGACCGAGGCGCAGACGACCACCCTCTCGGCCTTCGCCGAGGCAAAGAGGGCCGCCGGGAGAACCAGGGCCAAGGCCGCCAGAATTACGAACGACATACGACAGCGACGAGCCATTCGAGCCTCCTTATCGGGCAAGGCACGCGTAAAAATAGAGGAGCCGGGGCGGCATCACTCCGGTTCTTCTTCCATTCCTCCCGCGCCATTCCGCCACGGGCCCATTTTACTCCTTCAGCGCCGCCTGCGCCGCTGCCAGCCTGGCCACCGGCACCCTGTAGGGGGAACAGGAGACGTAGTTGAGGCCGATCGAGTGACAGAACTCGACGGATGTGGGCTCGCCGCCGTGCTCCCCGCAAATGCCTATCTGCAAGGCTCTTCTCGCCTTGCGCCCCTTCTTGACCGCGATCTTCATAAGCTCGCCGACGCCCTCCCTGTCAATTTTCTGGAAAGGATCGGAGGGATATATCTCGCGGTTGACGTATTCGCCCAGGAAGCCTCGCACGTCGTCGCGGGAAATGCCGCAGGTGGTCTGCGTGAGGTCGTTGGTCCCGAAGCTGAAGAACTCGGCGCTCTTCGCGATCTTGTCGGCCACCACGCAGGCCCTCGGAAGCTCGATCATCGTCCCGACAAGGTAATGCAGCTTGATCTTCGCCTTCTTGATGACTTCGGCGGCTATCCGTTTGGTCATGTCGGCGAATATCTTCATCTCGGCGGAGGTGGCCACGATCGGAATCATCACCTCCGGCTTGACGGGTATCCCCTCTTTCGCAACGTCGCAAGCCGCCTCTATGATGGCGCGAACCTGCATCTCATAGATTTCAGGATATGTGACGCCGAGCCGGCAGCCGCGGTGGCCTAGCATGGGGTTGTTCTCGTGGAGCGCCTCGATCCGCTCCTCGATCACCTCGGGCGTCACCTTCAGCTCGTCGGCCACGGCCTTCACCTTTTCGGCGAAAACGTCCGCCTTGAGCGCCTCGCGCGAGGGCAGGAACTCGTGAAGAGGAGGATCCAAAAGCCTGACGGTGACCGGCCTTCCGTTCATCGCCTTGAATATCCCGGCGAAATCCTGTTTCTGCATGGGGAAGAGGTAGGCGAGCGCCGCCTCGCGCTCCTCCTTGCTCTCCGAGAGAATCATCCTGCGGACGTAGTGGATGCGCTCTCCCTCGAAGAACATGTGTTCGGTCCTGCACAAGCCGATGCCCTGGGCGCCGAGCAAAACCGCGGTCTCGGCCTGGCCGGGTGTGTCGGCGTTGGTCCAGACCTCCAGCTTGCGGTGGTTGTCGGCCCAATCCATCAGCTTCTTGAACTGCTGGTAGTTGCGGCTCTTCTCGGCGGGAAGCCCGCCGTTGATCACTTGTAGCACTTCGCTCGGCTTCGTTGGAAGCTGGCCCAGAATGACTTCCGCGGTGAAGCCGTCAATCGAGAGCCAGTCGCCTTCCTTCACCTCTCGACCATGGACCGTCATCAGAGATTTTTCGTAGTCAATCTCGAGCGCGCCGCAACCCACGATGCAGACCTTGCCCATCTGCCTCGCGACGAGCGCGGCGTGGCTGGTCATGCCTCCCATCGCCGTGAGGATGCCCTGCGCCGCGTTCATGCCCCTTATGTCCTCCGGGCTCGTGAACTTCCTTACCAGAAGGACTTTCTCGCCCCTTGAGGCCCACGCCTCCGCGTCTGCGGCGTTGAAGACGACCCGCCCGCTGGCGCCGCCGGGGCCGGCAGGCAGCCCTTTGGCAATGACCCGATCCTCCTTCACCGCGCGAACCTTGGCTTCCTGGTCGAACACGGGCGCTAGGAAGGCAACGATGCCGTCGGCTTCGGGCCTCTGCACCGCCTCCTTTTCGCTTATGAGCCCCTCCGACTGCATGTCAACGGCCATGCGCGCGGCCGCGAAGGGGTGGCGCTTTCCGGTCCGCGTCTGGAGCATCCACAGCTTTCGTTCCTCGATGGTGAACTCGAAATCCTGCATGTCCCTGAAGTGGGATTCGAGCTTGTTCCTGATTTCGCAAAGCTGTTTGTAGGCTTCGGGAATGACCGTTTCCAGTTCGGTGATCGGGCGCGGCGTCCGGATGCCGGCGACGACGTCCTCTCCCTGGGCGTTCATCAGGAACTCGCCGTACATCCGGTTCTCGCCCAGCGCCGGGTCGCGTGTGAAGCCGACCCCCGTGCCGCTGGTTTCGCCCCTGTTTCCGAAAACCATGGTCTGGACGTTGACGGCGGTGCCCCAGTCGCCAGGGATGTCGTAGAGTTTTCTATACGCGATAGCCCTGTCGTTCATCCAGGAACCGAAGACCGCCCCGATCGCCCCCCAGAGCTGTTCCCACGGATCCTCTGGGAAAGTGACTCCGAGCTTGGCCTTTATCTCATCCTTGAATAGCTTGACCAGCCGCTTCAGCTCCTCCGCCGTCAGGTCGGTGTCGTACCGGGCGTTGGCGTCGCGCTTAACCTTTTCGAGGATCACTTCGAAGGGATCCTCCTCCTTCTTGGAAGCGGGCTTCAGACCTAGAACGACGTCCCCGTACATCGCGACGAAGCGCCGGTACGAGTCCCACGCGAACCGCTCGTTGGAGGTCGCCTCGACGAGGCCCTTCACCGTTTCGTCATTGAGGCCAAGGTTCAATATCGTGTCCATCATTCCCGGCATCGAAGCGCGCGCGCCGGAACGGACGGAAACGAGAAGCGGGTTCTTCGGGTCACCGAAGCCGCGGCCCATGAGTTTTTCAACCCCGGCCATCGCCTCCCTGACCTGGCCGGTGAGCTCGTTCGGGTAGCTGTTCTTATTGGCGTAAAAGTAGGTGCAGACCTCCGTGGTGATAGTGAATCCGGGCGGGACCGGAATGCCGAGGTTCGTCATCTCCGCGAGCCCGGCCCCTTTGCCGCCGAGCAGTTCCTTCATCTTGCCGGTTCCTTCGGCCTTTCCGTCCCCGAAAAAGTAAACCCAATGGCTCATCTGATCCTCCTTCAGACAAAGGGCGTATTTTACCACGGCGGGGGCCGATCCATTGCGGCGCCTTGGACCGCGGCCCCCATGTGGTGAAATAGCGCATTGAACGGCAAATGCACGGCCCCGAGGCACGGCCAACCTCGACCGGCCAAGGTCCGGGCGCGGGTCAGCGAAGAATATCGGCGACCTGAAAATAGTAGCGGCCGTTTCCGCGCCGAAGCTCCGGGACGAGCCGCCCGATGAAGGTCGCTCCAGGGCCTGGCACATCGCGCTCCCAGCCATTCGCGGCGCCGTCCCATGCGATCATTCGGGCGGATTGCCCCCGCGCCAGGGGCACGTCCCAGAAGAGATGGCGGCCGTTGACGAGGCGCGCCTGGCGCGCCGCCACGTTGAAGAGCCCCAGAAAAGGCACGCCGGCGTCCGGGCCGAGCGGGTCAAGGCGCGACAGCGCGAGCCACGCCTCGTCAAGGCGCGAAGCCTCAAGAGGCAGGAAGCCGAGGCCGTTGCCACCCTCCGGGCTAGGAGCCCCGTTCAAAAGCGCCTCTTCAAGCGCCCCAATGTTGCCAGTGCTGACGGTGAACCCGGCCGCGCCCGAATGGCCGCCGAAACGCTCCAACAGTGATGACGCCCGCCTCAGCCGTTCCGTGACGTCATCGTCGCCGAAGGCCCTAGCCGAACCGGTCCCTACGCCGTTTTCGATCGCCACCACGAAAGCGCTCCGCTTTCTGTCGCCCGCAAGCCTGGCGGCCACTGGACCGACAATGCCCTTGTGCCACGAGGGGGAAGCGGCGAAGAGGACCGGGCGGTCCTCGTCGGCCTGTCTCGACGCCTCCTCGTAAGCAGCGGACTGGAGCCTTTTGCGCGTCTCGTTGAGCGACTCCAGGCGCGAGACCATGCACGCCGCCGCCGCCGCGTCCCGTTCGAGCATCAGGTCAAGAACGAGCTTGGCCTCCTCGATGCGCCCGGCCGCATTGAACCTCGGCGCCAGATAGAAGCCGACGTGGTGGCTTGTAACCCCCTTCTCGGCCGCGCAGCGCGAAAGAAGCAGGGCGAGCCCCGGGTTCGGCGTGTTTTCCAGGGCCTTGAAGCCCGCCTTGCATATCCGCCTGTTGAGCCTGGACATCGGGACTACGTCGGCCACCGTGGCGATGGCCAACAGCCGTAGGAAGGGTTCCTCCGGGAGTTTTTTTCCGATCCTGTTCTCGACGGCCCTGAGAAGCATATACGCAACTGAAGCCCCGCAAAGGTCATCCAACTCGGAGCGGACGCCTTGGTTCTTCGGATTGATGATCGTGCCTTGCGGGGCCAGTCCCGGCTGCGGGACGTGGTGGTCTGTCACCACGAGGCCGCATCCCAGAGCGGGCAGGCGGTCCCCGACCTCCTTGGCGTTGGTTCCGCAATCGGCCGTCACCAGAAGCCTCGCGCCCTCTTCCTTGACCGCGTTCAGGCTCGCTTCCGACAGGCCGTACCCGCCCTCGAATCGCGACGGGATAAAGGCGCCGGCTCGCGCCCCCAGAGCACCGAGCCCGCCACAAAGGACGGCCGCCCCCATCAACCCGTCAACGTCGTAATCGCCGTGAACCAGTATCTTCTCGCCTGAGGCGATCGCCGACGCGATACGCCCGGCCGCATCATCCAGGCCGTCGAGCGCGCCGGAATCTGGAAAAGCTGGCGGGCCGTCGTCCATCCAAGCCTCGCGCCTCGCGGGGTCGCTTACGAAGGCGCAAAGGATTTCCGCTTCAAGCGGCGATAGGCTCGAGCGGCTTTCGAGATCCGCCGCTTGGCCGGCAACGTCAATTGCCACCCACTTGCCAGGCTCCGACAAGCCATCCCCTTTTCGCCTTTGAAAGCGGCTTAAAAAGAAAGGCCGCCTCGAAAGGCGGCCCCGCTTTTTTTGGTGGAGCTAGGGGGGATCGAACCCCCGACCTCTTGAATGCCATTCAAGCG
>JBBINO010000082.1:0-10826 GCA_037443845.1 Acidobacteriota bacterium | reverse complement strand
GCTGCTTCGTATGCGGCGCGCCGAGCGAGCAGCGCGTGATTTGGGCGAGGGCGTACTGACGATGGTGGAGGGTGAAAAGGGAAGCCGCTATTGCCTTCTTACGTCCAATGTCAACACCGCATTGCAGGCGCGCGCCCACACGCGCATGAATGACACAGTGGGGTTGCCGTTCTGCCTCTCCGCCTGGGCGACCGCCTGCTGGCTGGTGCCAAGGCGTCTTGCGAGGGCTGTTTGTGTAAGTCCGGCCGCCTCGCGCGCCTCCCTCATCAAGTATCCCGCCGGCGCTTCCTCCCACGGTGGCAGTTTGCCCCATCGCCGCAGTGCACGCCATTCGGCATAGCTTCTCGGCTTAACCCGAAGGACCAAAAGAGAAAGCTTTGGCATGGCTCCTCTCTTCTTCCCGAGACGATTCATTGTCCGGCCCCATCTAGCGCCCAGCGCTCCAGCGATTTCTTGGAAGCTCCGCCTCTGGCAAAACGACGCAGCGAGGCCAGTGCCTTCTCCGCCCCGCTTGCTTTGGCCCGATTCATCAGCCGTTCGAGGTCCAGGTTCCGGTGACGCTTGCGCCACAGCAAGAAGGCGTTTACGCCGTCAATGGCGGAACGCCAGAACACCCAAGCCGCGAGTCTGTCCACTAGGAGATCCTCGAAGCTTACGATCAGGACGTAATGCTTGCCCACGCGCAGCCGCCGGGATTCCTCTTCAGGCGCTAAGGCGCGGCTGGGAAACTCCAAAAAGAGTTGGGCGGCCTCATGAACCAAATGCCGCCCATGGCGAACGAACCCATCCGCTTGGAGCGAACGCAGCGCAAGAGGAGTCAGCGAGCCAGCAAAGTCAAGGTCTCCCGTGACGTATGCGCCCCCCGTGTAAATCTCGACGGCGCCTCCCCCCACGAGGACCGGTGCCGCGTTCGCGGGGCAAAGGCTTTGTACCCACGCCGCAAGCGCCGCAGTGCGAAGCGGCCCTTCAGGCATCGCCAGGATTCTGGAGAGTGGCATTTCCGCCTCCGGGTACAATATATATCTTGTTGGAGCTAAACGCAAGCCACCGCCGAGAGTGCCACGGTCAAGGGCGCCCCGTCCTTTTCCCCCCATGGCGCGCTCGCACCCCGCTGGTTCTTACGCTAGAATGGCCGTCTCGGGAGGACACGTGGCGCCGGCTGGCAAAAACAAATTTTACGCGTACGCGGTGGAAGGCCGGCAGGGAATCGTGAAGTCGTGGGCCGAGTGCGAGGCGAAGGTGCGCGGCAGGAGCGCGCGTTACAAAGGTTTCGCCACCTTCGCGGAGGCGAAGGAGTGGCTCGCCTCGGGGGCGAAGTACGAAGACAAGGCCGCGTTGAAGAGGGAGGCCGTTGAAAAGCTGCCAAAGGACGCCGTCTACTTCGACGCCGGAACTGGACGCGGGGTGGGGACGGAGATAGCAGTTACGGACGCCGAAGGCGTCCCTCTCCTTCACATTGCCTTGCCCGAGAAGGAATTGACCGAGCGGGGCACTCACGTTCTGCCAGATGGAAAAACCAACAACTTCGGCGAGCTGTTCGCCTGCCTCTGCGCTCTCAAGGCCGCCATGAAGCGTGGTTCCAACAAGGTCTGCGGCGACAGCGAGCTTGTGCTCAAGTACTGGTCAAAAGGCCATGTGGCCGAGAAGACCCGCGAAAAGGATCACGAATTATCGGCCCTGGCGCTGGAAGTGGCGGCGGAGCGAAGCAGGTTCGAGGCCAAGGGAGGACGGCTCATCCACGTTCCGGGGTCCCTCAACCCCGCCGACCTCGGCTTCCACCGCGACTGATGCAATGGTGAAGTCAAAAAAAGCTTGCCAAGGCACGAAGCACGGAGGGGAGGCGGACTCCAGGAGAGGGATCTTCGTGATCGCCGTCCTTTCCAGCTCCCTCCCGCTTCATCCCCGCCTTCGCCCGCCCCTCATCTCCAGGCCCTTTCGCGGCCCCCGCGGTTGACAGAAAGAGGCGGGCCGGTTAGAATAATCAGAGGGCGGTGTAGCTCAGGTGGTTAGAGCAAACGGCTCATATCCGTTGTGTCCGGGGTTCAAGTCCCTGCACCGCCACCACCCACTTCTTAAGAAGTTCAGGGCCTCTTTGAAGGGATCCCCGGTCGAAATAGGCGGGCGCCTTCTTCTAGCCGTTTCAGGCGGGAAGGACTCGATGGGGATGCTGGCCCTTTTCGCCTCGGCGCTGCCGAGGCCAGCCTTGGAGCTCGGAATCGTCCACGTGAACCACGGGCTGCGAGGGCGCGAGGCCGAAAGGGACGCGCGCATGGTCAGGGAGACGGCTAGCCGCATGAACCTTCCATTCTACGGCGTGAAGCTGCGGTCGAAGCCCAAGCCGGGCCAGAGCCTCGAAGAGTGGGCGCGGGAAAAGAGGTACGCGGCGATAGAGAAGGCCCGCCGTGGCGGAAAATGGGACTACGCCGCGACGGCCCACACGCTTGACGATCAGGCAGAGACGGTGCTTCTGAGAATAGCCAGGGGCACCGGCATCAGCGGCCTGTCGGGCATTCATCCTCGAAGCGGGCGCGTCTTAAGGCCGGTTCTCGGCTTCACGGGCGAAGAACTGGAGGAGGCCGCCAGGCTCGCGGGCCTTGAAGTGGCGGAGGATTCCACCAACCTCGACACCCGTTTCGCTCGCAACAAGGTGAGGCGCGAGCTGATGCCGGCCCTGGAGAAAGCTTTCCCCGGATTCAAGCGTCACCTCGCCGCGCTGGCCCGCCATGCGCGCTTCGCTTCGGCCTCCCGGGAGGCGGATATTGCGCGAAGGGACGGTAAAGACGTATATTTTCCACTGGGCGAGCTTAGAAGTCTGGCTGAGGGAGAAGCGCGGCGCCAGGTTCTTAACGGGCTCGCATCGGCCAGGGGAGGCGTCAGGCGCATAACCGAGCGCCACGTCGAGGCGCTGTGCGCGCTGGCATGGGCGCCGGCCGGCGCGAAGGTCGCGCTGCCTGGCGAGTGGGAAGGGGTGAGGGAGCGGTGCGCCGTCAGGCTGCGCAGGCTCCCCGAAGGAGGCTCAAAGTGAAGCTGGCGCAAGGAATACTTTTCACCGAGAAGCAGATCGCCGCCCGCGTCGCCGAGCTTGCGTCCCAGATCGCGGCCGACTACGAGGGAAAGAGGCTCGTCCTCTGCGCGGTCCTCAAGGGCTCCATCCCGTTTCTTTCGGACCTGATGCGCCGCCTGCCCGGGGACGTAAGGATAGCCCTGACGGAGATGAAGAGCCAGGTTGACGGCCAGCACGCCAAGATACTCTTCACTTCGTCGCTGGAGCTTGCCGGCGAACACGTGCTCATAGTCGAGGACATCGTTGACACCGGAATCACACTCGACTACCTGATCAAGCACATAGAGGCGGAGAGGGCCCCGGCCTCTTTGAAAGTCGCCTGCTTCCTCGACAAGCCTACGGCGCGGAAGCTCGACGTGCCCGTCCACTACCGGGGCTTCACCGTGCCCGACAAGTTCATCGTCGGATACGGCTTGGATTTCAAGGAGCGCTACCGCAACCTGCCTTACCTCACGTGGATCGAGGCGGAATGAAGGCGGGCCTCCTCTGGTTTATGAAGAATGGCGCGCCGGCCCCCGGGCGCGAGCTTTTTAGCCGTTAACCGGGGCGCATCATAGGAGATTAAGTGAACCAGCAGCTTCGTTCGGTGATGCTTTGGGCGGTCATAATCGCGATAGTCATAATCTCCTTCGGCCTTCTGAAAAGGGCGAGCTACAAGGAGGTGGACCTGCCGTTCAGCGAGTTCTCGCAGCTCGTTGACAAGGGCCAGGTCAAGGACGCCATCATCAAGGGCTCGGCGGTCAAGGGCGAGCTGAAGAGCCCGGTGGAGGGAGCGACTCACTACACGATGACGCTGCCCCCGGACCTTCAGAACTTCACCCCCGAATTGGTGAAAAAGGGCGTTGACGTCAAGGCGAGCGACTCTAACGCGTCGCAGTATGTCATGGCCCTCTTTTACATACTGCCAGCCGTCCTTTTGATCGGCTTCTGGATTTTCTTCATGCGCCAGATGCAGCAAGGCGGAAACAAGGCCATGAGCTTCGGAAAGTCCAAGGCGCGAATGTCGCCGCAAGGCGGCAACAAAGTGACTTTCAAGGACGTGGCCGGAATCGAGGAGGTCAAGGAGGAGCTTCAGGAGATCATTGACTTCCTGAAGGATTCCAACAAGTTCAAGAAGCTCGGCGGCAAAATACCGAAGGGCGTTCTTCTGATGGGCGCCCCGGGCACCGGCAAGACGCTTCTTGCGAAGGCCATAGCCGGAGAGGCGGACGTCCCCTTCTTCTCGATATCCGGCTCCGAATTCGTCGAACTGTTCGTCGGCGTCGGCGCAAGCCGCGTCAGGGACATGTTCGAGCAGGCCAAGAAGAACGCCCCCTGCATCGTCTTCATAGACGAAATAGACGCGGTCGGGCGCAACCGCGGCCTGGGAGTGGCCGGAAGCCACGAGGAGCGCGAGCAGACGCTCAACCAGCTTCTCGTCGAGATGGATGGCTTCGAGGCAAACGAAGGAGTCATCCTGATCGCGGCGACGAACCGCCCCGACGTTCTGGACCAGGCGCTTCTAAGGCCCGGGCGCTTCGACAGGCGCATCGTCGTGCCGAGGCCCGACCTCAAGGGCCGGGAGGAGATTCTCGAGGTCCACGTCCGCGCCATAAAGCTCTCCGAAGACGTGGACCTCTCCATCGTGGCGAGGGGCACGCCGGGGTTCTCGGGGGCCGATCTCGCCAACCTCTGCAACGAGGCGGCGCTCCGCGCCGCGAGGGTCGGGAAAAAGTCGGTCGAAATGGAGGACTTCGAATTCGCCAAGGACAAGGTCCTCATGGGCACCGAGCGCCGCTCGCTGATTCTCTCGGAGGAGGAGAGGAAGGTCGTCGCCTACCACGAGGCCGGCCACGCGATCGTAGCCTTCCACCTGCCCAACGCCGACCCGGTGCACAAGATTTCCATCGTCCCCAGGGGCATGGCGCTTGGGGCGACGCAACAGCTTCCAGTTGACGACAGGTACAACTACAGCAAGGAGTACCTCGAGGACCAGATGGCCGTCCTGCTTGGAGGCCGCTGCGCCGAGGAGATATTCCTGAAAACCATAACCACGGGAGCTGGAAACGACCTTGAAAAGGTCGCCGAGGTCGCCAGGAACATGGTCACGGTATGGGGCATGAGCGAGAAGCTCGGCCCGCTCTCCTACAAAGGCGAGAGGAGCCCGTTCGGCGCCCTCTGGGAGGGAGGAACAAACGCCCAGTACTCCGAGGACACGGCGCGAGAGATTGACGAGGAGGTCAAGAGCCTCGTGAACGCGGCGAAGGGAAAAGCGGCGGCCATTCTCGAACAGCACCAGGACAGGATGGAATCCATCGTCAAGAACCTGCTGGACCGCGAGGTGCTGGACAGGGCCGATTTTGAAGCGCTTCTGAAGGGCGAGCCGCTGCCGCTGCAGAGCCACGCTGCAAACGATGGGCAAGAGCCGGAGCCGGCGCAGAAGGCGCCGGAGGTTGCGGCGAATGAACCACCGCGTCCTTTGACGGTGAAAGGACGGCTCGAGGAAGCGTGATGCGGGCGGGCAATGAGGAACTCTCGCCCGGCTTGGCGCCAGCGGGCAGGCCGTCGTGGCTCGCTCTCGAAAGGGATCTATTCGCTTCAAAGCCTTTCTTGATCATGGGCGTCGTAAACGTCACCCCGGACTCTTTTTCAGATGGAGGCCGTTTTTTTTCGCCCGAAGCCGCCTTGGCGCGGGCGGCCAAGCTCGCCGAAGAGGGAGCTGACATACTGGACATCGGCGCCGAGTCGAGCCGGCCGGGAAGCGAACCTGTTTCGGTTGGCGACGAATGGCAACGGCTTGCTCCGGTTCTTGCAAAGGTCCAAAAGGAGCTGCCGGATATTTCGGTAAGCGTTGACACGATGAAGGCGGAGGTCGCCAGGCGCGCTTTGGACCTTGGCGCCCGCATAATCAACGACGTCTCGTCGGGCGGGAACGACGCGGCGATGCTGCCTCTGGCCGCGTCCAGCAAGGCGGGACTGGTCCTGATGCACATGCGGGGCACGCCGAAGACCATGCAGGCCGCGCCGTTCTACAATGACGCCCCAGGCGAAGTCGCGGCCGAGCTGGCGGAAAGGCTCAAAGCGGCAGCGGGAGCCGGCGTCGCAAAAGAGCGCATGGTTCTTGATCCGGGCATAGGCTTTGGAAAACGGACCGAGGACAACGTTGCTCTGATCAGGGACACTGCTCCAATCCTTGCACTGGGAAGGCCCGTGCTTATTGGCGCGTCGCGCAAGAGCGTCATAGGGGCCATTACAGGCGCCGCGGTTGGCGACAGGCTGCACGGGACATTGGCAATGCACGTGGCGGCGCTGCTGAACGGAGCGAGGATATTCAGGGTTCACGACGTCGCCGCGCACAAACAGGCGCTTGCCGTGGCGTGGGCGCTGGCGGCGGAAAAGAAGTGAGGGGAGGCCCGCAATGGCGGCGGAAGATGCCCGGTTCACCACCTTCAAGAAAAAAGTAATAGAGGATCACCGCCCCTGGGGCATGTACCGGGGATTCCCTTTGAATGAGGTTTCGAGCGTGAAAATCATCACGGTGAAGCCCGGCGGCCTTCTCTCGCTTCAGTATCACGAGAAGAGGGACGAGTTCTGGGTGATCCTGGACGACGGGATCGAACTGACCGTCGGAGAGAAGGTTTGGCGGCCGGTTGCCGGCGAAGAGGTCTGGATTGCCCGAAAAACCCGCCACCGCGCGCGAGGCGTAGGCTCCAAGCCAGCGCGCTTCATGGAGCTATGGATAGGCGACAGCTCCGAATCCGACATCGTACGCATCGAAGACGCGTACGGCCGGTAAAGCGAAATCCACCACAGGCATAGAGAGCCCGAAGAAAAGAAGGATCGAAGCCACCGCCGCCCAAAACAATCAGGGGGCATGGCGCGCTGGCGCTTTTCGGGCCGGCTGGAGCCCAATGAGTTCAGTAAATAACGGGCTCCGTCAGAGCTGCGCCCGGGTGGCTTCTCTCACGGAGGATTCGAGCGCGGCGATGAGGCCCGGATGGGTCTGGAGCGTCGGGACGCGCGTGAATCCCACATCCAGGCTGACGGCCAGCGCCCGGTAAAGAATGTCCAGCTCATAGAGCGTTTCGCTGTGCTCGGAAACGAAGGAGAGCGGGACTACTATGACGTGGCGGACCCTTGCCTCCGGGTAGGCCCTCAAGACCGATTCGACGGATGGCTCGAGCCAGCGCATCGGTCCCACCTTGCTCTGCCAGGCCAGGGTGGCTGGAGCGCCCGCCGCCTCCTGCGGTTTTTCACAGAGTAGCAATTCCTTGCCGAGCTTGGCGCTCACGGCCCGCGCTGTCGCCTCCACCTGTCCACGGTACGGATCGCGTTTTGCCACCGACTTCGGCAGGCCGTGGGCGGCGAACAGGAGCGCGGCCCCTTTTGGAGAGCCCTCGATTGCGTCGCGTACCGTGCCCTCCAAGGCATCCAGGTATTCGGGGCGCTCCCAAAACGAACGGACTTCCGGTAGCGCGCCCTTCCAACCGATCTCTTTCAGCGCCCTGGCGGCCTCTTTCAAAGACGAGCCAGTCGTTGACCCGCACTCGTGCGGGTAGAGGGGAAGGTGGACAATTTTGTCGTGGCCGTTCGCGGCCATCTCCCGGCACGCGTCCTCTATAAATGGCCGGAAGTAACGCATCCCAACGTAACAGCGAAAGCCGGGGCCGAGCGCCCGCTGTAGAGCTTCGGCCTGAGCCATGGTCTGTTCGAGGATCGGGCTGTAAGCTCCCATCGCCTCGTAGGCGCTTTTTAGAATGGGCGCGCGCTTTCTGGCCGCGAGCCTCGCTACGATTGGCCTGATGAAGCCCGGCATGGGGATCAGGTCACCGTCCATGAATATGTTTTGAAGGTATGGCTCGCAATCCAAAGGCCCTTCTGGCCCTCCGTAGTTGCTCAAGAGAACGGCGGCCAGTTTGGCGGGCGCCGCCATTCAGACGGTCCTCGAAAAGCGCTTGGCTCCACCCTGCCTTCTAAGATAGGCGTCGAACGGCATCGCGATGTTGCGGACGAGAAGGCGCCCCAGAGGAGTCACTTCTATCCTGTCGCCGTGGAGAGCGACCAAGCCGTCCTCCTCCATCGGCTTCAGGTCGCGCAACGCGTCCTGAAAGGTCTCGTCGAACGGGACGCCGTATGCCGACTCTATTTCCTTCTTATAGAGGACGAAATGGCACATGAGCTTGGTGATGACGTCCCTCCGCATCACGTCGTCGTCCGTCAGCAGTATTCCCCTGAAGGCCGCGAGGCCGTTGGCCCTGACCGCCTCCTGGTAAGCCTTGAGTTCCTTGTGGTTCTGGACGTAACAGCGGCCGATCTGGCCGATGGAGGTGACGCCTATTCCGTAAAGGTCACAGCCCGCCTTCGTCGTGTACCCCTGGAAATTGCGGTAGAGCGTGCGCTCCTTGAGCGCCTTGCAGAGTTCGTCGTCGGGGCGGGCGAAGTGGTCCATCCCGACGTAGACGTAGCCATTCGAAGTGAAGCGCTCAACCACCATTTCAAGGATGTCGAGCTTCTCGGCTGGGGAGGGCATCGCCTCTCTCGGAATCGCCCTTTGGTGGCCTATCATTTCCGGCAGGTAGGCGAAGTTGAAGACGGCGATCCGGTCCGGCCCCATGGCGATAATCTTTTCGACCGTGGCGGCGAACCGCCGGGCGGTCTGGTACGGAAGGCCGTAGATCAGGTCAACGTTGATGGAGTTGAAGCCGAGCCGCCGGCAGCGGTTGAAGACCCCTTCGGTCAGTTCTTGAGGTTGCACGCGGTGGACGGCCTTCTGGACTTGCGGGTCGTAGTCCTGAATCCCCATCGAGATCCTATTGAAGCCGCCTTCGGAAAAAAGCTGGAGGTGTTCATCGGTAACGGCCCTCGGGTCTATTTCGACGCCAATTTCGGCGCCTGGCTCGAAGCCGAAGCGCTCCTTTACGCCGTCCCAGAGCTTCTTGAGCGCCGGCGCCGGAATGAAGGTGGGCGTTCCGCCTCCCCAGTGGACCTGAGCCACCTTGCGCGACGGCCTCATGCGCGATTTCAGCGCGTCCATTTCGAGAAGCAGGTAGTCAACGTAGACGTCGCCGAGGCTCCTGTCCTTGGTGAAGGTCACGTTGCAGCCACAGAAGTAGCAGACCGACTGGCAGAATGGCAGGTGAAAATAGAGAGAAAGAGGCGGCGCCTGCGCCTCGGCGTTCGTCCTGGCGATCTCTTCCTCGTACTCCTTCGTTCCGAACCTTTCGTGGAAATAGGGCGCGGCGGGGTATGAGGTGTATCTAGGCCCCGGCTTGTCGTACTTCAGTATCTTTTCCTTGTCGAATACGGGGGCGTCCCACCGCTCGCTCATCTAAAGTTCCCTCTTGCCCATTTCGTGGACCATCTCAACGAGGGCGATGACGTTCTCGCGCGGCGTGTCGGGAAGCATGCCGTGGCCGAGGTTAAAGACGTGGCCGGTCCGTGGCGCGTGGGCGATTATCCTTCGCGCCTGTTCGCTGACGACTCCAATTGGAGCGTAGAGGACCACCGGGTCCATGTTGCCCTGGAGGGCGCAGGTTCCGTGGGTGCGCTCGCGCGCCTCGTCGAGGCCGACCCGCCAATCCACCGAGATCACGTCCGCTCCCGTCAGCGCCATCTCTTCCAGGAACTGGGCGGACCCGTTCACGTAAAGGATCATCGGGACGCCGAGGCCCTTTAGCGCCGCGAAGACCCGCGAGGTCACCGGCAGGGCGAATTCCCGGTAATGATGGCGCGACAGGACTCCGGCCCAGGTGTCGAAGAGCTGAATGGCCTGGGCGCCCGCCTCGACCTGCGCCTTGAGGTAGAGAATCACCGTATCCGCCATAAGGCCAAGCAACCGCCGGAAGCTCTCGGGATCCCGGTACATCCAGCTCAATATGTCGCCGAAAGTTCGTGACGTGCCACCTTCGACGGCGTATGAAGCGAGGGTGAATGGCGCCCCCGCGAAGCCGATAAGCGGAACCCTGCCATGAAGTTCGTTACGGATCATGCGAATCGCGTCCAGGACGAATCCCGTCTGGGAAACCGGGTCCGGGACGTGCAGCTTGTCAAGGTCCACGGAACTCCTGACCGCTTCGAGCTTCGGTCCCTCGCCCTCGCCGAAGCTGATGGGGATTCCCATCGCTTCAAGGGGAATGAGTATGTCCGAAAACAGTATCGCCGCGTCAACGCCCAGGATATCCACGGGCTGGAGGGTCACCTGGCAGGCCAGGTCCGGCGTCTTGCAGAGCGCCAGGAAGCCCCCGGCCTTTTCGCGCACGGCCCGGTATTCGGAGAGGTAGCGCCCCGCCTGGCGCATGAACCAGACCGGCGTCGTGTCAACCTTCTGTTGCCTGCAAGCCCTGAGAAATCTTTCGTTACGTTCAGCCAATAGCGGCCTCCCTTTGAACTCAAGAGTAACATGAAGCAGGCCGTCATGCCATAGGGCGGGAGGTTTGCTTCTTCTTGACTACACGCAAGCTTCGTGCAAGAATATCCCTCTGGCGGGATCGTAGCTCAGCTTGGTTAGAGCGCCGGCCTGTCACGTCGGAGGTCGCGGGTTCGAGCCCCGTCGGTCCCGCCAAGACCCTCCCAACCCCATTTCTATGCGGCCGGGCGACTGGCCGCGCTTTTTTTCGGGACGAGAGGGAAACCCAGGCAAGATTCACTACGAGGCCACGCCAAGTTCCTGGAGTGAAAGGGTTTTCAAGTACGCGGCTCAATCCTGCAAACGCCGGGGAAGTCCGGCGCTCAGTCCACGATGCTTCCGGGCCGCGAGGTGAGGGCGAAGGCGACGCCCTTTACG
>JBBINO010000081.1:0-11370 GCA_037443845.1 Acidobacteriota bacterium | reverse complement strand
TCGAAGGCGCCGGACTTCAAGCTCACGAAGGGCGACCTGTCCGACGTTTCTCTCAAGGAGTTCGCCGGCAAGCGCAAGGTTCTCAATATCGTGCCGAGCCTGGACACCGGCGTCTGCGCCGCCTCGGCGCGCCGCTTCAACAAGGAGGCCGCCGGGATGAAGAACGCCGTGGTGCTGACGGTCTCGTGCGACCTGCCTTTCGCCCAGTCGCGGTTCTGTTCGGCCGAAGGGATCACCGGCGTGGTGACCCTGAGCGAGCTTCGCGAGAGAAGATTCGGCGAGGACTACGGCGTCAGGATCGTGGACGGGCCCCTGGCCGGGCTTCTCTCCAGGGCGGTCGTCATTCTGGATGAGAAGGACAAGGTCATTTACACCCAGCAGGTCCCCGAGATCACCATAGAGCCCGACTACGACAAGGCGCTGGCCGCTCTGGCATAGAAGAGGGTTTCATAAGGCCTTTCACGCCCGGCTCAGGACGGCGATGAAGGAGAGCCCCTTTTCGGAGGCCTCGATGCCGTGGCTGTGGCCCGTCTTGCAGACGAAGGCGTCGCCTTCGGCGATCTCGAACCTACCGCCGTCGAGAATTCCCGAACCGGAGCCTTTCGTCACGATATAGAACTCCTCGTCGCCGTCGTGGAGGTGCTCACCGATGGCCGCGTTGGGCTCCAGCTCTATGAGGGAGATGAATTTGATATGGAGCTGCGCCCCTTCCTCGATGTAGTTCGCCGCCAGCGCCTTGCCTCTCCCGCCGCGGATGTTCTCCTTTCGCACGAACCCCAACTCGTTCTTTCTGATGATCACTTTGTTCTCCTTATTTCCAGGCCTGGCTTTACCGCCGGTCACTCCTTCGGCGGTTCCTCCTTCTTCGGCGTCGTATCAAAGAGCCCCTGCAACTGCTCGTTGACGTCCTGCGACGCGAGGGTGGAGCCTTCCAGGGAGGATATCTCCTGCTGCGAGAGGTCCAGGCTCGGGGCGAAGGCCTTCTGGTGGAAAACGCGGCAGAACTCCCTGGCCGTCTCCGCCGCGCCGCCGGTGGGGTTCACGCGGAAGCGAGAAAGGACCGCTCCATTCGGCCCGTCAATTCCGCCCTGGAGCCCGCTTGCCGCAGTCTCTTCGACGACGACGCGGAATGGGCCGCCGTTGGCTTCAAGGCGCGGCGAGCCTTTCAGGAGGCTGGCCGCCTTGGACGCCGCCTCGCCGCCCGAGGCGCTTATGGTGCATGGCAGGCTCAGCCCGAACCTCCGCACCATTCCGGCGTCCCGCTGCATGAGCTGGGAGAGGACGGTGGCCCGGTTCCCGCTTTCGCCCAGGCGCGCGTAGGCCTTCGCTTCCAGAGCAAGAAGCTCGGAATGCAGCAATGCCGCCTCGGCCGGAAGCTCCTTTTGCGCCTGAGCCAGCGTGCGCAGAGCGCCCCTGGCGTCGCCTCTTTCGAGCTTGGCCGCCCCGAGCGAAAGGAGCACGTACGGCCTCTCCCTGCCGGCCGCGGCGCCGGCGCGCGCAAGGAGCTTGAGCGCCTCCTCCTCGACGACGCCGGCGCCAAGAACGCGCGGCAAAAAGACCTCGCCCCCGGGATATACGAAGGCGCTCTTGGGGGCCAACTGGCGCAGCGTGCCCGGGAGGTAACCCATGTCCATGATGATCCTCGCCCCCCTGCGTCCGGCCGACCACGCTTCGCCGCTCTCGATGAGGCGCTCGGCCCAGAGGCCTGGAACGTCGCGCCAGCTTGAGTAGGAGAGCTTCTCGGATATGCGCTCCAGGTCGTCGAGGAGCATCTGCCTGTAAAAAAGCAGCGACGAGGCTATCCACTCCTGCCTTTGGGAGGAGTGGCCGCCGTGGCGGTCCGGCCGGTCAACCACGCGGCGGGCGATTTCAAGCGCCTGGCTCGTGTACCCTGCCGAGGAAAGCAGCGCGGCCGTCAGCGTCTGCCTGAGGTTCCAGTTGTCCAGCCCGATGAGAGGCAGGCTGTGAAAGGCCCATGCCTGCATACGCTTCGCGGCGTCAAGGGCCTCGGGCAGGCGTTCCTCCATCAGGTAGAGGTCAACCAGGTCCTCCCAGGGGTTGCTCTCGCTCGCCGCGTCGAAGTAGCGGGACGATTCTAAATAGAGCTGTTCCGCCTCCTGGTACCGGCCGAGCGCCTTCGCGGATTCGGCTTTGTTTCTCAGGAAGGTGCACTCCTGGCCGTGCTTGGAACTTTTGGCCATCTCGCAGAGCCTCGCGTAGTCGTCGTACGAGGCCTCGGGATGGTCAGTCTCCGAATCGAGCGCGCCCAGGGCGTTCATCGCGTAGAGGACCTGCTCCTCGTCTTTCGATGCAAGGCCCTCGGCGATCTTGCGCCTCGCCGAGCTCTCCTTTCCGAGCTTCATGAGGGGCCAAGCTTCCTCGGCCTCCTGCTTTGGGGAGAAAAAGTGGTTGTAGGTGTCCATCAAGTTTATGGCTTCGCGGTAACGCTCCATGCGCTCGCAAACCCTCGAAAGCTGCCAGAGGGTTCGCGCGTAAAAGCGCCACGGCGATGTTCCTCCCCAGTCGTATCCATACCGTGATTCGAGGGCCTCCTTGCCCCTCTCGAGATAGTAGTAGGACCTGGGCAGGTCTCCCTCGGCCTGGTAGTAGGAGGTTCCGGCGACGAGGTCTGCGGCGAACGAATCCGGGTGGGTGGCTAGGTACTTGAGCGCCTTTTCCCGCGCCTCGATCGGCTGCTTCTGAGCGTAAAGAAGGTCGAGAAATGCCTGCTCTTCCGGCGCGGGCTGGTACTCCTGGCGAGGCGTCTGCGCGCGAGCTGGCGGGCGAAGGAGAAACATAGCCACGACCAGCGCGGCGAGGGCCGCCGCCCGGTTCCCGACCGTATTCTTTGCGGACGCGTTCCTTGCCACTTTGCCGCCTCTCTAGCCCCGCCCGAGCACCGCGCGCGCCAGCTCCTCCACCGGGCCTTTGAGGCACTGGCGGATGATTTCCGGGCTCGGCGGCGCGCCCGGCCCAAGCTCCATGCGGTGGCCAAAGACGTACGGGGCGAGCCACGACACGTCCTGGGCCGAGACGAAATCCCTGCCCCTGAGCATCGCCGAGACTTTCAGCGCGGGCACGATGAGCACGAGGCTTCTCGTCGAAATGCCCTGGATGACTTGCGGGTGCGCCCTGAGCGCGCGGGCGAGGTCAACCAGGCAGGAGTGGACCGCCGGAGCGATTTCGACGCCGCGCTCTATCAAGCCCCGCGCCTCGACCACTTCGTCGCGCGCGACGGCCGGCATCACCGCTGCGTCCGGCTCATCGCGCCGCTCCACTCTTGTTTCGAGAACCTTCAGCTCGGCTTCTCGGCTGATGTAGTCCATCCTGATCTTGAAGAGGAACCTGTCGAGTTGCGGGACGGGCAGCGGGTAGGTGCCGGCGACGTCCCTCGGGTTCTGCGTGGCGATGACGAAAAAGAGCTCGTCGAGCGGATAGGTGACGTTGTCAACGGTCACCTGTTTTTCGGCCATCGCTTCAAGCATGGCCGCCTGCACCTTAGGCGAGGTGCGGTTTATCTCGTCGCCCAGGAGGACGTGCGTGAAGAGCGGCCCCGGACGGAAATTGAAGGCGCCCTTGTCTGGGTCGAAAACGGAGACTCCCGTTATGTCCGAGGGCAGAAGGTCCGGCGTGAACTGGATGCGCCTGAAGGCGGGGAAGTCGTCCTTCTGCCCGTCGTGAATCGAGCCGCCGAGCGCCTTGGCGAGCGTCGTTTTTCCCGAGCCAGGATAATCCTCCAGGAGTACGTGGCCGTCGGCGAAGAGCGCGACGAGCACCAGGTCTATCACTTCGTCGCGCCCCAGCACGGCGCGGCGCAGCCGTTCCCTTATCCGCCCGGCGGTTTCGGAGGCTTTGACGAGGCTTTCGGCGATCGGAATCTCGGTGTCGCTCATTCGGCTTTCTCCTTATCTTGCAAACCACCACGAAACTGGATTCAAGAGGCCGAGCCAGCGGCGAATCCGCCCCGTACCCGCCTTGTATTCTCTCACGGCGCTTTTCAGCAGAAGGCGGCACCTCTTCGGATCAGGGTCCTGTTCCTTCGGGCCGAGCGTCCTTCTGACCGCCCTTTCGGCGAGGGCGACAAAGGAGGGCGAGGTGACGGCCACGCGGCCGGCGAACTCCTCCACCGGCTCTCCGTACGAGCGCCGTACCCCGGTTTCGCAGAGCCTGTCCAACGCCGCGCGGTAGCAGAGCCGCGGAGCGCTCGCGGGGCGGCACGCCAGAGCGGCGTAGCGCCTCCAGAGCTTCATCGCGTACGAAACGGGCAGGAAGAGCGCGGCGAGCGCCGCCAGGTACCACAACAATGTCCTGGCGAGCTCCTTCAAGAAGGGAATGGCGCTCTGCTCCCGCTTTTCGGGCGGCGGAGGCGGGGGAGGCTTTTCCTTCATCGCCATCTCGCCGAGCATCTGTTGCAATCCCTGGTCCGGCGCCTCCTCGGGCCTGACGAGGCTCTTTTCAGGGGAGATGTCCAGGGGCATCCAGCCGACGCCTTCGAGAAAAATCTCGGGCCAGGCGTGGGCATCCCTCGAACGGATCATGAGCGAGGCGCCCCCGCCGCGAAAAGATGCCTGCACGGCGTAACCGGCCGCCACGCGCGCCGGCACTCCCGCGGCTCGGTAGAGAAGGCACGCCGCGTGGGCGAAGTGGACGCAGTGGCCCGTCAGGTCTCCGAAAAGGAAGTCGGCCACCGGATCGGGCGAATCGCCGTGCTTCGACGTCAGGCTGTAGGTTCCGTGCTTGTCCAGCCAGAGCTTGATCGCCACCGCCCTGGCGAAAGGATCCGCGCGGTAGGCTTCTGGAATTTCGCCCGTGATCTTGTCCGCGAGCTGGCCGTATCGAGGATCGGATGGCCCTTCCGTGTAGTGGCGCCAGGTGGCCGAGTTCCAACCGGGGCTTCCCGCCTTCTCGCCGAAAATGTCCTTCGGCATCAGAGTGAGCGCCAGTGATGACGCGCCGTAGGCCCTGAAAAACCGTCGCGCGTCGGGGTTTGATTCTGGAGTGAACCGGTACGGGCTCACCAGCCCGAAGGGGCGCGGGTGCGGTGCCATGAGCGCGACGGTCGTCGCGACCCGCTTGAAGGCTTTGTTAGAGCCAGGCGCGCCGGATTGTTCGAGCGCGCCCTCGAGAGGCAGCGTTTCCGTTCCCGGGCCGAAGTCGCGTGCCACGTCGGTGTCGTAGCGGCCGCTCGTGTCTTGAACGACGCGTACGCCGTTGTAGGCCGAGAAGGCGGTCTCGCGAAAATAGTAGTAGCCGAGCGGCGGCTTGTAATCCTCGTGGAACACCACGACGGCGACCGGCGAATTCTGTTCGCCCGCCGATTGGTCGGAGAAGGTGTCGGGGAGATTCTGGTCCTTCGAGCTTCCGCCCTTGCCCCCTTCGGACTCCCGGCCTTCACGCCCGCCGTCCGGCTTCTTCTGCCCTTGTCCGCCTTGCTTATCCTTGCCATTCTTGCCCATAACGCGGTGGAGCTCGAAGACCTCCTTCAGTTCGCCCTGAGGAAGCATCATGAATATGGCGGCCATGAGCGCCAGGATCACCATCAGCCCGATGAAGGAGCGCCTGCCGGGCGCGCCCTTCGCCAGCGTGACGGCGAGAACGACCGCCAAGCCGAGGCCTATCAGGAGGAAGTAGCCCAGCGGGTTGCGTCCATTTCCCCAAAGGCGGTCAACGAGGAAGAAGGGCCTGTTGATGAAGCCTTCGCGGTGCGCGGCGAAGAGCGCGGCGTAAACGAGGGCGACGGCGAAGAATTCGGCGGCGCGCAACGGAGGATGGCGGCGCGCGACGCCCTCTAGGACGAGGACCGCCCCAAATGGCAGCAGGAGCCAGAAGGTCATCTCGCCGGCGGCGTAGGCGCCGGCGGGAGCGAGAAGGGCCGAGACGCCGACAAAGAGCGTCGCCAGGGCCGAGAGCGCCCAACCGGCCCCGGCCGCCAAAAGGCCAATTAGCGCGAAGGTCCAAAGGCGCAGGGGTGACTTGGCCAGGACGCGGCCCGTCCACACGCCAAGCGCCGCCCCCAGGACCGCGGAAGCGACGCCTCCCGGAAGAGTGTAGCGGTAGGCGCAAAGCCCCGCCGCCACGGCCCATAGCAAGACGTTCAGCGTCTCCCAGAGGAATTTCCTCAAGCCGCCTCCGGCGAAAGCCTCGCCGCCCTCGCGAGATATTCTTCGGGGTCATGGAGGACGCGGCCGTTCTTGGTGTCAATCAGAGTGAACTTCACGCCGGGGGAGGCGAGCGCCGAGATGAGCGCGCTCACGGACTCCGGCTTGAGCGAGGAACCTGGGCTCTTTTGGAGCGCCGCCCTTTTCCACCATTCCATCTTTTTTGCGCCACTCCATCCCGGAAGCGCGAGGGCCACGTGGAGCCGCATCCGAGAGGAGGCGATGGCCGCCCTGACTCCTTCAACCCACTGCCCGTCTATGGCCGGGGCGAAGAGCAGGCAGGCCCCGAAACCGTCGCCGGCCGCCCTTGAGAGGTAGGCTTCAAGCTCGCTTGGAAGCCCGAACTCGCGGGAGCCGGAAAGGGCGAGAGCGTGTAACGCACTTTCAACGTCACCGGCGTCGGGCGCGCCGTCGGCGCCGAAGCGCCACCGCCCGCCGAGCATCCCGCGCTCTATGACCGTCCTCGCCAGGCACGCTGCGGGCTCGTCATCCCTGCTCGCAACGAGGTAGGAGCAGAGGCGCGGCGCCGGTTCGAGGGCGCGCTCCGGAACGCGCACGAAGAGCTTCCTCGTCCTGGCGTAGATTTTCCAGAGGATCATCCTCGGCGAGTCGCCGTGGCCGTACTTCCGCATCTCCACCCTGTCGCCGAGCGGCTCGCCGCGATGGTCGGACTGCTCCTCTCCAAGGACTATTCCCGTCAGGACCGCCGTCCTGTCAAGCTCGGCTCGGGCCGGGAGTATCCGCCCGGCGAGAGGAAGCCTTTCCCTCCAGGTGACCGCCGTCAGGCCGAGGAGGTCGGAGAGGGTAAGGCGCCTCGCCACCGAATCGAAAACCCCGCGGCGCATGGGGAAAACGGCTTCTTCCCCGCCGCGCCCCTGAAGCTCGCAAAGGACTCGCGGAGGCGATTCCCACTCGGCCGTCATGGAGAGGAAGGGGAGCCATACCGGGGAGCGCGCGCGGAAACCCGTCCGGCTCCATGAGCCGCATTCGAGAAAGAGGGAGCCGGGCGGAGCCGCGGAGCGCCTGCCGCGCCTCAGGAAAAGGGCTGTCAGCGGGGTCACTATCGCCAGCAGGACCAGCAGCGCGGCCATGACTATGCCCGAAGTCAGAAGGATCAGGTCCAGCTTCAGAACGCCATAAAACCACGCCACGAAAGCGCTGGCGGCGAAAACGGCCGCGCCCGAAGCGGTGAGGGGGCACAACTCCCTCGCGCGGCGGACGAAAGCCGGCGTCTTGGCCCAAAGCCGTTTCGCCAATCCTTGAGGTCCGGTCATTTCAGTTCATCCCACCGCTTTCCCTTCGAGACGCTTGCCACGACGGGGACCGAAAGGCTCATGGCGTGTTCCATCGCATCTTTGAGTATCGCGGCGGCTTCCGGCGCGGCCTCCTCCGGCGCTTCAACGATAAGCTCGTCGTGAACCTGGAGGACGAGCTTCGCCTCGCGAGGAAGCCCCTGCTCCACCTCGACCATCGCCTTCTTGATGAGGTCGGCCGCGGAGCCCTGGACCGTGGTGTTCACCGCCTGGCGCAGGAGCGCCTGCTGCAAAGGCCTCGCGGCCCTGGCTATCCCTCTAAAGAGCCTCCTGCGGCCGAGGATCGTCGAGACCTCCTCCTTCTCCATGACCTCCTTTTCGACCGATTCGATGTAAGACCTCACCGAAGGGAACCGGGCAAAGTAGCGCTCAATAAAGGCGGCCGCCTCCTTTTGCCCGATGGCAAGGTCCCTCGCAAGGCCGAACGGCCCGAGGCCATATATGATCCCGAAGTTCACGGCCTTGGCGCCTCGTCTCATGTCGGATGTCACGAGCGCCTCGGGGACGCCGAATATCTCGGCGGCCGTCGCCGAGTGGACGTCCTCGCCAGAAGCGAAGACCTCGTGAAGCCCCGGGTCGCCGGAAAGGTGGGCGAGCATCCGAAGCTCTATCTGGCTGTAATCGGCCCCGACGAAAACGTGGCCCGGCGCGGCGGCGAAGCCATGCCTGATGCGCGGCCCCCACTCGCCCTTCATCGGAATGTTCTGGAGGTTCGGCTCCGACGACGAAAGCCTTCCCGTCGCGGTGACCGCCTGGTTGAAGCTGGCGTGGATGCGGCCGTCGGACGGGTTGACCCAGCCTTGAAGCGGATCGAGGTACGTCCCCTTGAGCTTGGAAAGCATCCTGTGTTCGAGAATCAGCGGCACCACGGGATGGCCGTTCCTGAGCTTCTCGAGCACTTCGTTGTCGGTCGAGTAGGACTTGGTCTTGCTCGTTCTCTTCTGCGCCTTCAGCCCGAGCTTTTCAAAGAGGATTTCTCCGATCTGCTTCGGGCTCTGGACGTTGAACTCCGCGCCGCAGAGCTTGTAGATGCGAGACTCGAGAAGGGCCAGCTCCTGCCCCATTTTCGGGGCCAGTTCCTGGAAATAGGCGATGTCAACGCCTATGCCGGCCGCCTCCATGCGTGCTAGCGCGCCTACGAGAGGCCCCTCGACGCCTGACCAGAGGCTCTTCATCGAGAGCGCCGAGAGCTTTTCTTCGAGCGGCCTTTTCAAGCGGGCAAGCGCCAGCGCACGCTCCTGGCCGAGCGATTCGTCAACGCTCATGTTTAGGACGGACGAGGCTAGCAGGACCACTGACAACACGCGAGACGACGGATCGAGCATGTAGCCGGCCACCGCCGCGTCGAGAAACGACGGGGAGGGTTTGAAGGACCACGGGCCAAGCTCTCGAAGAAGCGGCTTGAGGTCGTGGGCGCAGACGGGAAGGGAGTTGAAGATTTCGGGGGGAACGGCGGCCTTCGGCGTCCGCCAGACGACTTTCCCGTCCGAGAGCCAGAGGGAGCCAGCGTCCCACGCGAGCCCGGCCGCTCCGGCCTCCCGCAACAACGCTGCCGCCTGGCCATCCAGATTTTGTTGTTCCGAGGCGAAGGCCGCCTCTCCTTTTGCGGGGGGCTCGTCCGGCGCGAGGGAAGAGAACTCGTAGCGCTGAAAGAGCGCCGTCAGCCTTTCGCGGTCTGGCGGCGCCGGGTGCAGGTCATCCGGTGCCCAAGGTAGGTCAACGTCGCACTTCACCGTCGCCAGTTCCCGGGAGAAACGCGCCTCCTTGGCGTTGTTGAGAAGCCCCTCCCTGTAAGCCTTTCGCTCGACCTCTGCGGCGCGCGCGAGGGCCGTTTCGAGGTCGCCGAAGCGCCTGATGATCTCCTTCGCGCCCTTCTCGCCGATGCCGGGCACTCCAGGGATGTTGTCGCTCGCGTCGCCCCAAAGAGCCAGCACGTCGGGGACCTGCCCGGGCTTGACGCCGAACTTTTCCTCCACGCCTTTCACGTCAAGAATCTTCTCGTCCTTAGTGTAGAGGATCGAGACCCCGTCGCCGACGAGCTGGAACAGATCCTTGTCGGCGGTGGCGATGACGACCGAGAAATTGGCGAGCCGAGCCTTGCGCGCCAGCGTGCCGATGACGTCGTCGGCCTCGTAACCTGCCAGCTCGAGCACGTGAAGCCCCATGGCGCGAAGAATCTCCTTGGCCGGCTCGATCTGCGCCACGAGGTCGGAAGGCGCCTCCGGCCTGTTGGCCTTGTAATCGGGGTACGCCTCGTGGCGGAAGGTCGGGGCGGGAAGGTCGAAGACGAAGGCGACGTGTGTCGGGCGGCGTTCCTTCAACAGCCTCTCCGCGATCTTGATCGTGCCGAATATGGCGTTCGTCGGCCGCCCGTCGCGCGTCGAGAGGTGCTTGATTGCGAAGAAGGCCCTGAAGAGTACCGAGGAGCCGTCAATGAGGTAAAGCGTCTCGCCCATCGGATCCAATTATACTATACCGGGCGTCGTCAACGCGCGGCGTCACGAGGAGGCGTGACGCGCGGTATTCGCGGGGAAGGCCCCATGCCGGCGATTCCGGCCCTTCAAGCCGCCCGAGGACCGGGCAATCCGCTGGATCGTGCGTGGGGGACCACCACGCGGGCGGCGCTGACTTTGGCGGAAAAATCCCATGCGATCTTCTTGACAGCTTGTCAGGGTGGGTTCCTTTCTCGTGGCACACTTCATATAGAGCCCCAAGGGGTACTTGACAAGCCGTGGTGGTTGGGCTAAACTACACCGGCTTTTGAACCGGGCCCACTGAAAGGACCGGGAAAAGCCAAAGGCGCTGAGCGCCGGGAGGAAGGTTGTGCCTACGATAAACCAGCTAGTGAGAAAGGGGCGCCAAGCGGTCGCTTACAAGACCAAAAGCCCCGCTTTGCAAATGAATCCCCAGAAGCGCGGAGTCTGCACGCGCGTCTACACGACGACCCCGAAGAAGCCCAACTCGGCCCTTCGGAAGGTGGCCCGCGTCCGCTTGACCAACGGGATGGAAGTGACGACTTATATCCCTGGAGTGGGGCACAACCTCCAGGAGCACTCGGTGGTTTTGATCCGCGGGGGCCGCGTGAAGGATCTTCCGGGCGTCCGCTATCACATCATTCGTGGAAAGCTGGATACGACGGGCGTCGAGGCAAGGCGCCGCGGCCGGTCCAAGTATGGAGCCAAGCGTCCGAAGAAGTCGTAGACCCAGAGGGTTCTGACCGGGCCCGGAGACGGGCCGCTGCTCTTTGAAAAGCGGTGAGGAGTTCAGCGAGATGCCTAGAAAAGCCTATGTTCACAAGCGAGAAGTTCCGCCGGACCCCGTTTACGGCTCAGTCCTGGCCAGCAAGATCATCTGCAAGATAATGCACCAGGGGAAGAAGTCCGTGGCGGAGTCCATTTTTTATGGGGCGATGGACATCATCAAGGAGAAAGCCGGGGAGGATCCGATCAAAGTCCTTCAGAAGGCGCTCGACAACATCAAGCCGGTGATCGAGGTCAAGTCTCGCCGCGTCGGTGGCGCCACCTACCAGGTCCCGGTCGAAGTCCGCCCCGACCGCCGCCTTTCGCTCGGCGTCCGCTGGATGATTGATTACTCCAAGCAGCGGGCCGAGAAGACCATGATGGAGTGCCTGGCCGGCGAGATACTGGACGCCGCCAACAACCGCGGCTCCTCGGTGAAGAAGCGCGAGGACACGCACAAAATGGCCGAGGCCAACAAGGCCTTCGCCCATTACCGCTGGTAATAGCCGGAGAGAACGTGGCCCGCACGGTCCCCTACGAGAAACAGAGAAATATCGGCATCATGGCCCACATTGACGCGGGCAAGACGACGTGTACCGAGCGCGTCCTCTTTTACACCGGCGTCAACTACAAGATGGGCGAGGTGCACGAGGGGACGGC
>JBBINO010000080.1:0-11372 GCA_037443845.1 Acidobacteriota bacterium | reverse complement strand
TAACGTCGGGCGTGACGATGAGCCTGACGGGCGCGGCGACGGCAAGCACGACGACCGGAACGGGCGGAACGTACACTTTCAGCGGCCTTGCGAACGGCAGCTACACCGTCACGCCGAGCCTGAGCGGCTATTCCTTCAGCCCGGCGAGCACCGCCGTGACGATCAGCGGTGCCAACCAGACGGGCATCAACTTTACGGCGACATCAAGCGCGACGTACAGCATCTCCGGGACCGTCAGCGGAGCGGTAACGTCCGGCGTGACGATGAGCCTCACTGGCGTGGCGACGGCAAGCACGACGACAGGAACGGGCGGAACGTACACGTTCAGCGGATTGGCGAACGGCAGTTACACCGTCACGCCGAGCCTGAGCGGCTATACCTTCAGCCCCACGTCGATCGCCGTGACGATCAGCGGCGCTAACCAGACCGGGAAAAACTTTACGAGCACGGCTTCCGGTGGTGGAGACATCGTTCTGACCAGCGGAGTGGGCTACAGCGGAGCGCTACCTTCTGCCTCGTCTGCAAATGCTTCCAACGCCTATTTCATTATAGCGGTTCCAAGCAATGCAACGGCGCTGTCCGTGACTCTGACCGGCCTCTCCGCTGACGCCGATTTGTATGATCAGCAGCCTTCGACTGCTGGCGGAACGGCTTCGCACCCGACCACTTCTACTTACACCGGCAGATCCTGGAACGGCGGTACGACGAGCGAATCTTTGAGCCATACGATTAGCTCTTCAAACTACGGAACATGGTCCATTCTCGTCACCAACTACGCCACCGGATCGGCCATCAGCTACGTGGTTACGGCCACGGTTACGACCCCGTCTGCGACATACACGATTAGCGGCACGGTGGCGACTTCAACAGGGACCGGCATCAGCGGCGTGACCGTTTCCACAGGCAGTGCCACGGCCACGACCAGCTCCACTGGCGCCTACACCATCACCGGTCTGTCGAATGGGACGTATGTGGTCACTCCTACCTTGAGCGGCTATACTTTCTCGCCAGCGAGCCAGTCCGTGTCCATCAGCGGAGCTAACAAGACTGGCATCAACTTCACCGGGACGGCATCTAGCAGCACTACGCTCTTTAGCAATGGATTTGAAAGCTCCTCCGGTTGGGCGTCAGCGCAAGTTTCTGGCACTGGCGGTGCGTGGAATCTGGTCACTTCGGGAAGCTATCCGACGGTTTCCCCTCACGGCGGTTCCTACCTGGCGGACTTCAATTCCTACACTTCGTCAAGCGGGAGCCAGACTAGGTACTATCGCACGGCTGGCTTTGCCATCCCAAGCACGGCAGCTTCCGCGACGCTGACCTTCTGGATGTATCACGACACGGGGTACTCCTCCTACAATGACCAGGTTCAGGTTCAGGTCTCGACAAATGGATCCACCTGGACCAACGTTGGGTCTGCGGTGTCGCGCTACAACGGGACTACCGGCTGGGCGCAGGTAACGATCAACTTGACCTCTTACAAAGGCCAGGCTGTACAGCTGGGCTTCCTGGGGATAAGTGCGTACGGAAACGACTGCTATATAGACGATGTCACCGTGACCTCGGTCGCAAGCCTAGCGGGGGTTGGTTTACCTGGCTCTCGCGGAACTGGCCGAGGCGTGCTCATTACGCGCTAGTGAAGAATATTCCGGGAAAAGGGGGCGCTTCGGCGCCCCCTTTTTTTGCAAGGCGGCTCAACAGGCAATATCTACCTAGCATGAAAGTGGTGATGGAGATGTGCGATAAAAAGGCGGCAAGTTTTGGAAACAAGTTAAGAAGAGCCGCGACTTGCAGTATTTTTCCCCTTTTGGCAGGATGGGGAGTCTACGCTAGCGGCGCGGGACTTGAAGTGAAGCAGCGCTCGAAGCCCTTGCCATTCCTTCAAAACAGAGCCGCCGCTCTAACAACGATGGATAGAAGGGATGGTGACAGAAAGCTCACTAGCCCAGGCCCAAGCGGAGCGCCAAGCGGCGAGCCTGGTAAGCCTTTCTCTGCGGAGCTGGCGGAAGAAGTCGCCAGTAGAATAGAAGGACTGCGTAACGGTGGCGCCGAAATCAAAGACATGGGTGCATTTCGCGAGGCGGTTGCAATCCTTCCAGCCTTCAAGCGCGAGCTTGCCCAATTCGAGAACGGAGATGCAAATAGTTTGGGCTTGGTGGCGCTCTGTCACATGGAGGCCAACCTTGAGAACCTGGAGGGAGCCGCGCTTAAAGGACGGCACCGCGCTGGCGTATACCGCCCAGATGGCCTGGCGGCTTTGCCAGATGGCCTCAGCGCTTACGGCAAAGAGGACTCCCCGGTGCGACTTGCCGGGACGACCACTAAGATCAACACGGGATGGGTACTGGACCAGCACGTTTTCGATCCAATCGCGCCAAAACAGTACCCGACCATTTTGTCAGACTTCAAGCACTATGACGAAGGGTGGTCTGACATAGTAATGGGGCATAGCGAGCAGCCGACTAGCACCTCCGAATTTGGTTGGGTATGGGAGGTAGAGAGCTTTTACTGGACCGACACGGCGACGGTCACGGATCATGCCAATCCTTCATGCTGCCTTTTTGTCATGGTTTCTGGAGACGGGGGGTTTACTTGGCAGCTCTACGAGATACTTTACGACCCAACAAGCGTAAGCCACCCTACATCGCTGGACATGATCAACCCGAAGATGACAATGGACATAACTACCGTCAGCGGGGGACGAACTTACGACAGGTATTACATAGCTTATGAGTATTGCCAAAGCTCAACCGACCATGACGTGTACGTATATAGCGATAACTCCACGTTGCCGTTTTACGACGGAACGGCTGGAGGGACGTCAAGCCCGAAGGAAGTAGGCGTAGCCACGTCTACGTCATGGGAAGGAAATCCGGCGATAGCTGCTGATTATAAGACGACTGACGCCACGAGGTACCGCGTTGTAGCCTATGAGTATGAGTATGGCGCGACGGATCATGACATCTATGCTTCGCAGTCCAGCGACGATGGCTCTACTTGGTCAACGCCAGTGGCCGTGGCAGCTACCTCTGGCATGGAGACCAATCCGGCGCTTGCAGCAGGATGCTCGGGAGGAACGACATTCACCTCCTACATTCACCTTGCCTACAACTATGACACCTATACCTCAAGCGGCGCGCAAATCCTTCTTAACCCGGGATTTGAGTCGGGCAACAACGGGAACTGGACGGTGAGAGTGGCCACCGATATAGACGGGTCAGGCGCCCATTCCAGGACGGGAACTTACTGTGCCTGGCTCGGCGGGGTTGCCAATAACCCCTCCTGGCCGGGGGACTGGATCTACCAAGCCGTGGCCATTCCGCCTGGCGTGCAGAGTTCCACTTTCTCTCTTTGGGTGAAGATAACTTCCTCCGATTCGGCGACCGACGCCCATGACTTCTTCTACGCCGATGTCCGGGATGTCTCAGGAAACCTGCTTCAAAACCTGGTGACGCTAAGCAACGCGGACCAAGGTACTTACTCCTCGTACCAGCAGCTCAACTTGGACATTTCCAAATTCCGCGGCCAAACGGTTCGCATATATCTTTGGTCAACGAACGACGCAAGCCTCACCACGTCTTTTTTTGTGGATGACACGGCATTAAGCGACGGAGTTTATGCTACAGATTCCGAAATTCGTTACGCGAAAGCCGCCCACCCAGGGACCGATTATCCATCTGGGCTAGCCAGCGCCACGCAATTAGCCGTTCTCGCGAACTCCGGAGGAATCATCGCGTGGCCATACGGTCCGCCCGCTATCGCGGCGACTCACGGCGGTACAACTACGGTTACTGGGTCGCGCGTGTTGGTGGCCGCCGACCAATTCTTTCCGCAGGACCAGCCCAGCGCAGGCAACCCAGCCAGGTATCAGCTCAAGTTCGCGGTGAACACGTGCAATGGAAGCACTTCGTGCGGGAACATAGCAGGATGTACAACGACGCTTTCTCTTAATTGGAACGCGTACTATTGGAATGACCCAACCGGCGATTACCGTTTTCCCGCGTTAGTGGTGGATGGAGTAGGGTGGGTCCAGGGCGCCAGTAGCCTGCCGCAAAACGGCATTGTCGCCCCGACTTCCACCACTGCCGGCTGGAACAACGAAATTTTCATGGGCTATTACTACCGGGCTCGCGCCTCCACCTCGCTTCTGGGCGACGTGAAGATGGACATGACGGACGCGAGTGATGAGACGTGCACGGGCTTTGCCTCGGGGGCTTGGTACTACTTCACGGCGTCAGAGAAGGCTAGCGACAACGACGAACAGGTGGTGCCGAAACAGGGGACGATAGTGGCTTTTAACTACTTCGCCGGCTGGCCGGGCATGGGTTTCAACAAGCGGCTCAACCACGCTGGTGCGACCATGAATGACGACGTCTATTTCACCACGCTGGGCGACAACTACACTATTGACACCACCTCGTCAGGGACGCACATTGATGCTTACTGGACATTCAACACGGTTAGCTACGTCGGCCCATGGACCTATGCTTGGCCAGCCGGCTACGGATGGGCGCTCACGGCTGACGCTTCCGAAATCTACAACTTCAGGTACTATACGTTTTCAACTTGGTCGACAGGCGACGCAAACGCGGCGACTACGATCAACAGCAGCTACTGCGCGGCCGCCGGAGCCTGTCCCATCACTTCAATATACGCTTATTACGGCGGGGGATGCTTGGTATCCCCTCCATCGGTTACGGGGCTAATGGTCACGCAGAAGAGCGGCAGTCCCGTTCTTGCCTGGCTTCAAGCTGGCCAATTGGGTGACGTCCAGCAGTACACCGTGTACAGGGCCACAAGCCCCGGGTCAGCCTCCAATTTTGCGGCAATAGGCACCGCCGCAGGGACTGATTTTACGGACAGCGCCGCTGGCGGGCCGCTATATTATTACGTGGTCGTTGCTGACTGCGGCCCATATTCTGGGCCATGGGATTGCTACGGGCAGTAATAGCGCCGCCGGTTGAAGGCGAAGTCTCCGGGGCCCCGCGTGGGGCCCCTTTTCATTTCCCCCTGAACGGTTTTGCGCCGAGGCCGCCCGGTGTGGTAAAGTCCCTATCTTATGAAGTCTGGGATCCGTCATCTCATGAAATTCAGATCGCGTCTGGCCACGTTTAGAGGCGTCCCGGAACGCCGCGGTCCTTGATCGGAGCGATGGGATGTCACGAGAACCGCGCTCGATTTTCAAGCGCGCGCTGATTCGATTCTCCTCGGGGCACCCCCTCGATTCTTTGCACACCATCAGGCGTTGGGAAAAGGCGCTGTTCAGGCAGGTGATCCTCTCGGCGGGGATTGGCATAGCGGCCGGTTTTCTGATCGCCGCGGTCGATTATCTGGTGCGTGACCAGGCGGTCTGGTTTTTGTACGACGTCTCCAATCCAATAGTCATTCTTGGGCTGCCGGTCGCGGCGATCCTCCTGGCGCGGCTATGCATCAGGTACCTCGTGCCGGGCAGGGAGGGCGAGCTGACCGAGGACTACATTTACGTTTTCCACGAGCCATCCCGTTCGATGCGAGGCGGCAATCTGCCAGGAAAAATTCTGGCCAGCCTCATTACGGTTGCCGGAGGAGGCGCCTTGGGGCTGGAGGGACCGGCCGTCTATCTCGGGGCCAACCTGGGGGATACCTTCCAGCAAGGGCACGGCGACCTCTTCAAGGGTGAGCACAAGAAGCTGCTGCTGATCGCGGGGGCCGCGGCGGGAATGGCCGCGCTCTTCAAGGCCCCGCTAACGGGAGTGATTTTCGCCCTGGAAGTTCCGTATCTCAACGGGCTCGCCGGCTTCGCCCTGGTTCCCGCCCTCGTCGCCTCCACCTTCGGTTACCTGACGTTCGTCTCGATGGTAGGAAGCGAGCCGCTCTTCAGGGTCATCCCGCCCAGGGGGTTCGACCTTGAAGACGTTTTTCTGGCGGTCATGCTCGGCTTGGTCTGCGCCCTGGGGGCGCGCGTTTTCGCCGCCTGCCTACACGGGGCCACCTCCCTGCGAGAGAAGCTTCCTCCCTGGGCCTCGATCGCATTGGGGGGCGTCGGAGTGGGGGCCGTGGCGTTAACCGTGACGCATTACGTTGGCGAACCGATGACCTTCGGGCCTGGCTATCGCCTGATCCAGCATGTGATGGACAACAAGCTGGCGCTATCGGGGCTCGTCTTGCTTTTCGCGGCGAGGTTTCTCGCCACGTTATTCACGATAGAGGGCGGCGGGATCGGTGGCCTCTTCTTCCCCCAGGCCGTCATGGGTTTCCTGCTGGGGTGCATCGCGGCCCGGTTGGCGCCGGGCGCGACGAGCGGCCTGCTTCCCCTGGTCGGATTGGCGGCCTTTGTTGCCGCGGGCTACCGCGTTCCGCTGGCCGCCGTTGCCTTCGTTGCTGAAACGACCGGCACGGCGTGGGCATTCATTCCCGCCGCCGTCGCTTCAGTCACGGCGTTTCTTGCGATGGGGTCGAGCGGCATATCCAAGAAGCAGAGACCCTTCTCTACTGAAGGAGGGAGGCGCGAAACGGAGGATGAATCAATACCGCCACCGGGAGAGGGCAAGTAACCGTGGGACGCGCCGGGCGCCGCCGGCGCTTCTATGATCCTTGCTCCGTCGTTCGTATGACGCGGCCGGGGTCGTGGCAAGCGGCGAGCAATTCGGCCGGGGCCAATCCGAGTACCGGATGCCTCCACGAAGGAACGGCGTCGCAAAGGGGAACGAGCACGCAGCGCCTTGAAGCGAGCGCGTGGTGCGGCAGCGTGAGTTTGGCCGTGCGGCACGACACGCCGTCAACGAAGAGAAGATCAATGTCAATCGTCCTCGCGCCGCGCTCGACGGGCCGCCTTCTTCCGAGCCTTTTCTCGATGTCCAGCAGGAATTCAAGCAGCATCAGTGGCGAAAGCCCAGTTTCGGCGATCACGACCCGGTTCAGGAACCACGGTTGGGGTGAACACTCCACCGGCTCCGTCTCGTAGAGAGGGGATAGTTTTTTGATGGCCACCGGCCCGGTTCCGATCAGATTGAGTGCTTCTAACAGGTAAGCCCGCCGGTTGAAAAGGTTGCTCCCGAGAAAGAGCCCGGCGATAGCCACTTAGAGGGCCGCCTCGATTTTGACCCTCATCCCCTCGCAGGCGCAGATGGCTTCCGGGAAAAGCTCCTGGGCGAGCTTCTCCTTCTTCGTGACCTCATCGTCGTCGTGGAAAGGGTCGTGGTGGAACAGAACGAGCCTTGAAACCTCCGCGCGCTTGGCCATCGCGACGCAATCCTTCCAGGTGGAATGGCCCCACCCCTTTCTTAGGGAGGTCTCGCCGGTGGAGTTGTTCGAGTCCATCACAAGAAGGTTCGCCCCTTTCGCGGCATCGGCCAGCTTCTGGTCCCAGGGCCCGTGATCCGGCTCCGTGTCGGTGGCGTAGACGATCTTCCGGCCCTTGTGCTCAAGAACGTAGGCGTAGCAGCCTTGCGGGTGATTCAGGGGCACTGGCGTGATCTTCGCGTCGCCGACCATGACCGGCTTGTTTATTGTGACAACCTCGATTTTGGCTGGTAGCGCCTCGAAGGGAACCGGCGAAAAAGGGGCCGTCATCTGCCTTGAAAATGCCAGCTCGATGCCCGGCTGCCCGTAAAGCCTGAGCGTCGTCTCCTTCCGGTAGACGGCCTTGAAGAAGGGAAGCCCCTGCACGTGGTCCCAGTGGAAGTGGGAAAGGAAGAGGTGGACGACGCCGCAGTTAGGGAACCCCTGTTTTTCAAGGTGGTTCCCGAGAGAAACAAGGCCTGTCCCGGCGTCGAAAAGGATTCGTTCGTGGCCGGACAAGGCGACTTCAAGGCAGGGAGTGTTTGTCCCGTAATGAATCTTCTGTTTTGACGAACAGGGGACGCTGCCTCGGGCGCCCCAAAAAACCACGTCCATGGGAGGCTCCTTACCTTGTACCTTACCATAACGACATGGCCATGTAAAGGACGGGCGGCGCGCTCCCTCGAGTGGCGCGCGAAGGCGGCCTGTCTTATAATTCTACGGGGCGCCGGAAGTACGGCGCCGAGAAGGGCGTGCAAGCCATGCAGGCGCCCGAATGATTGTGGAGGCGGTCATGCGCAAGAGGATGGTAGTCACGATTCTTGCGGCGGCAATCGCGGCCGCGGCAATTGCCGGAGTGGTCTTCAAGGAAACGGCCACGCTCGGCGCGTCCAACGGCTACAGGTTCGAGAAGAAATTCCGCGCTCAAGGGGCGGTAAGTGTCTCAATCTCGCTGGAGCCGCAGGATGCGCCGGTTGACGCCTTCCTTTACTTGGGGGGAGGGGACGAGCCGGTTGCCAGGGCCTCGGGCCGCAAGTCGCTCAATCTGCAGGCTGGCGCGCCCGGCGCGTACACTCTCGCCTTGGTGGGAGCGAAGCGGGTCAACGTGACGGCGGCGATAGAAGCGGTCTCCCCCTGAGCGGGCCGGCCGCTCTCCGTTAAAGGATTTCCTCATCCCGGCGCTTTCTGGCCCTGCTTCCTTGCCGGGCGCTCAGCGAGGACATATATTTTGTAGGGAGTCGAAGGAGGCTTGCCATGAGCAGGGCCGCCGTCGTGATCTGTTCTTTTATCCTCGTCATCTCTTTCGCCGGGTGCGCGGTTCAGGGAAATCACGTCGAGGTTGCCACGGAGCCAATAGTGCTTTACGCTCCCGGGCCTCAGTATCCGGAATCGGCGAGGCTGGCCGGGGTTTCCGGCGAGGTCATCCTGAAGGTGACGGTTGACCCATTTGGCGGGACCTCTGCCGCCACCGTCTCAAGCGAAACGCCGCCGGGGCATGGCTTCGGCAAGGCCGCGCTCGCCGCCGTCAAGGAGTGGGTCTGGGAGCCGGGAAAGCTTCAGGGCCGGCCGGTGAACCAGGGAAGACAGGTCCGAGTCAAATTCTCCGCCTACGACAGAGAGGCCAGCCCGGTTCCGTTGATAGCCTCCAAGACCGAGCCGCAAATACCGCAGGAATTCGCCAAGTCGGGCGAGAGGGCCGCGGTGTTGGTCCTCGCCGAAGTGGCTTCCGACGGCAGGCCTTACTCGGTGTCGGTCTTGAAGGAGCTTCCGGGCCCGAAGGGACTTGCCGGCGCGGCCCTCGACTGCGTGAAGCAGTGGAGGTTCTACCCCGGCACGACCGGCATGGTGACGGTCCTCGTCCCATTCGGGCCCAAACAGGCGCCGGACTCCGGCCAGTGAAGCTCGTTATTTATTGTCTTTCTTGTAGGTTGGATCGAGCTTGTCCCTGACCTCTTTGATGTCGGAGGCGTTCTGCTTCAGCTTCTGGATGTTCGATTCGAGGTCCTTGAGGGAAGAGTTCAGCTTCTTCGCTTCGCCGGCGAGGTCCACCAGCTTGTCCCAGACTCCGGCCTGCGCCCGCTGAACCCTTCCGCCGGTGTAGAACCCGGCCATGAAAAGGGTCGTTCCGGCAAGGACGGCGAGGAAGAGACGAAGGATCACCTGCTTCTTAGTCATGGCGCTCTCCTTCTCTAGCAACAGTTAGCGATATGGCTTCAAGCGACTTGTTCGAATATCCGGCTGCGGCGCGTTCCTTCTCCCCCCTGGCGATATTCTCGACGTGAGGCCCGTGGCCGTACAGCGGGGCCAGGAAGCAGTCGGAGTAAAGGCCGGCCAGCGCGGCGGCCTTCACCGCCGAGGGGGCGCGAGCCATGACCAGGGCGCCGTTTTCCGCCCTCTGGACATAACCCGACTCCGTGAGCTTCTCCACCCACCGGCGAAGCAGCTTCGGGTCCAAGCCGTAGGCCGAGGCGAGCTGCGCCTCCGACGGCGACGGCTCTCCGAGGAGGAAGGCTCTGGCGATGTCAGCCGGAACGGCCATCGCCGCCGAAAGCGAGAGGGGAGTCGCCCCGTCGTCCAGAAACCACCTCCTGCGCGCCTCGCTCTGAAGCTCGTCCAAATGTTGTAGGGCGTAACAAAGCTCGGCGCCGAAGAGGACGATCAGCCACGAGTAGTAAATCCACACCATCGAGATCGGTACCAGCGCGACCGAACCGTACAGCTTTCCGATGACGCTGTGAGAAAAAACCGTTTTTACGTAGGCGCCGAGCGCCACCTTCGCCGTTTCCCATAAGAGAGCCGACGCCGCGGCGGCGATTAGCGCCGGCTTGGGCCTCACGGGCACGGACGGCACCACCTTGTACAGGAGGAAGAAAAGGAAAACCGTTATCGCGTAGGGCAGGACGAACTGCGTGAAGAAGCCGGGAAGCTGTTTCTTGCCCAATTGCGCGCTCAAGGCGAATGAGGCCGCCGCCAGCATGGGAAAGACGGTAAAGCCGGTCCAGAGGACGGCGACGCGGACGAGGATATTGTGTTCGGACCGCGGCGCCCTCCAAATCTCGTTGAGGTACCGCTCCACGAGCAGCATCAATGACGTTCCAAGGGCTACCAGCACGATAAGCCCGATGAACCCGGAGACGCCCGAAGCGAGCAGGTCCAGATTGTTGGACAGCTCCTTGAACAGATCGTCAACCACCTGCCGCGCGCCGGAAACGGCCATCTGCCCGAGCATAAGGTTCTGCACCCGGACCATGTGCTCCTTGAAAAGGGGCGATCTTCCGAGGAAGAAGAGGAAAAGGACGAGCACCGGAAAAACGTTGACGAGCGTGAAAAACGACAGCGCCGCGGCGCGCAGGGCGAAGTTGTCCTCCCACGCCTTGCGCGAGACGTGATAGCCGAGCTTGAGGGCGTAGAGGCCCCCTCGCCTCAGCCTCGAAACCTGCTGGGCCTCCTGCATGACCAGAGCGTGAATTCTTCGCGCCAGCGTCATCATGAGAAGAGTCTATCCCCTAACGATTCGCCTGACAAGAGGAGGCCCGGGCCCCAATCCCGCGATGGAACTGCAACGGTGCCCCCAAATACCGATGAGCACGTCGTTTAGCCAAAATGGTCGTTCACCCAAAAGGGATTGGGGAGCCATCGAGCCGAAGGCGAAGAGGGCACCCAAGGGCGGGGGTCCCTCCGGCTGGCTTTGCCAGCGGAGGGGGAGGGAATGGCCCTCCCAGTCAGGCAATAAAGGTTTTCTCTTTCGGCGCAGCACAACCGTCGCCGAAGGCATCCCACTTCCATCGCGGAATTTGGCCCGGGAGAGCATGTTCAATCTTTCCCTTCGTCTCCTTTGATGCCTTCACGGCGAGCATCTTTTCGCGCAACCGGCATCTCCTGCCTGCCGCGTCGCGGGGCTACGCGGCGCAGGCAGGGGAGATGTTTCCTACAGCGGCGGGTTCGCCGTGACCGAACGGCCATCCTTTGTAGGAGGGTTCTCCAGAACCCGATAGCGGCCACCACCATCGCGCCTCGCATGCCCTGTGTTGATAACGGCTAACGTCGCTCGCTCCAGACGACCGACGACCGGCGAGCGCAATCATTGCTTCGTTCGTCGTCCGTCCATCGTCATC
>JBBINO010000079.1:0-11624 GCA_037443845.1 Acidobacteriota bacterium | reverse complement strand
CGCGCACGTCTTGCATCCTTCACGTCTCACTTCTCACGTCTCACTTCTTCCCGCTTCGCGCTCCCTGCGCCCATCTTCCCATCGTGTCTCCGGGCGTCTCCGCCGGCGAACCCTTCCGCTCGAGGCCGTAATGTGTTAATTTTCTTGGGTGTAGCGGACTCATCGAGTCCGTCAGGAGGTATTCTGGATGCGTGACGCGAAAAAACCGGCGGGCTCGATGGCCCGCTGGGAGAAGGAAACGCTCGATCCTCACCTGAAGAAGCACCCCGAGCGGGACGTTGATTTTTCAACGGTCTCCTCGCTTCACGTCCGTCGGCTATATTCGCCCGAAGACCTCGCATCGGTTGATTTTGAAAAGGACATCGGCTGGCCCGGCGAATACCCTTACACGCGCGGCGTTCAGCCGACGATGTACCGCGGCCGCCTTTGGACGATGCGCATGTTCGCCGGCCTCGGCGCGGCCGAGGAGACCAACGCCCGCTTCAAGTTCCTCTTAGATCAAGGCCAGACGGGCCTTTCGACGGCCTTCGACCTGCCCACACTCATGGGCCGCGACAGCGACAGCCCGCTGGCCGAAGGCGAGGTGGGCAAGGAGGGGGTCGCCGTCTCGACGCTTCGGGACATGGAGATCCTCTTCGACGGCATCCCGCTCGGGGAGGTCTCCACCTCGATGACGATCAACGCCCCGGCGGCGATCGTTTACGCCATGTACCTCGCCGTGGCGGAAAAGCAGGGCGTCCCTTTCACGAAGCTCCGTGGCACGATCCAGAACGACATCTTCAAGGAGTACATCGCACAGAAGGAGTGGATCTATCCTCCCGAGCCCTCCGTCAGGCTTATTGTTGACACGATGGAATTCTCGGCGAAGGAGGTGCCGCAGTGGAACACCATCTCCATCTCCGGCTACCACATACGCGAGGCCGGCTCGACCGCGGCGCAGGAACTCGCCTTCACGCTGGCGGACGGAATCGGCTACGTTCAGGCCGGCATCGCGCGCGGCATGAGCGTTGACGATTTTGCCCCGCGCCTCTCCTACTTCTTCAACTCCCACAACGACTTCTTCGAGGAGGTCGCCAAGCTCAGGGCCGCAAGGCGAATCTGGGCGAGGGAGCTCAGGGAGCGGTTCGGCGCGAAGGACCCGCGCTCCTGGATGCTCCGCACCCACGTCCAGACCGCCGGCTGTTCGCTCACCGCCCAACAGCCCATGAACAACGTGGTCCGCGTCGCCATCCAGGCGCTCGCCGCCGTGCTTGGAGGATGCCAGAGCCTCCACACCGACTCGATGGACGAGACGCTCTGCCTGCCGAGCGAGCAGGCGGTCACCGTCGCGCTGAGAACCCAGCAGATCATCGCCGAGGAGAGCGGCGCGGCCAACACGATAGACCCGCTGGCCGGCTCTTACTTCGTCGAGTCCCTCACGGGCGAGATGGAGAAGCAGGCGCTCTCCTACATCAGAAAGATAGACGAGATGGGCGGCATCATAAAGGCCATCGAGAGGAACTTCCCCCAGCGCGAGATCGCCGAAGCTGCCTACGTCTACCAGAAGCAGATCGAGGAGGGGCGCAAGACGATCGTCGGGTTGAACAAGTACGTCCAGAAGGACGAGGTGGTACCCATTCCCCTGCTGAAGATTCCTCCTGAAGTCGAGGAGCGGCAACGCGCCCGGCTCGCCGAGGTGAAGCGGACGCGCGACTCGAAGGCCGCGCTTTCGGCGCTTCGCGCCCTGACCGCCAAGGCGCACGGGAATGAGAACCTGATGCCGGCGATCCTCGACTGCGTCCGCGCCTACTGCACGCTCGAAGAGACGAGCGACGCGATGAAAGAGGTCTTCGGCGACTACCGCGAAACAAGCGTTTTTTGAGGAGCTTGAAATGGCTCAAACGAGGATGAGGCTTTTGATCGGCAAGGTGGGGCTGGACGGCCACGACCGTGGCGCCAAAATCATCGCGAGGGCGCTTCGCGACGCCGGCTACGAGGTCATATACACCGGCCTCCACCAGACGGCCGAGCAGGTCGCCGCCACGGCTATCCAGGAGGACGTTGACGCCGTCGGCCTTTCGATCCTCTCCGGCGCGCACAACACCCTTTTTCCGAAGGTCATCAAGCTCCTTGGCGAGAAGGGGGCGGGGGACATCGTGGTCTTCGGCGGGGGCATCATCCCGGATGACGACATCCCCGGGCTGCTCGCGGCGGGAGTGGCGAAGGTCTTCACGCCGGGCACGCCAACCTCGGACGTGATCAAATTCCTCGAAGAAGAGGTCGCCCCCAAGCGCGCCGGCGCGCGCTGAGAGAGGCCGCGGCGGAATAGCCGGCATGGGCCTGGCGAAGAGCCACATTTTTTCCGGGGAACGCCCGCTGCCGGCGGGGGGGCTATTGGTCCAGCTCGGCGGCGAATCAAGGCCGGCCACGCTCACCCGGGAGGCGCTGCGAGAAATCATGCGCTCGCTTTCGGCGTGGGAGCTGCGGAGGGATCTGCGCTGGGCCGCCTTCGCCTCGGCTCATCCGACGACGTTTCTAGCCGGCGCCGATTTCAGGGAGCTGGAGGCCCTGGTCCCGGCTGAGGCCCTGCGCTTCGCGGCGCTCGGCCAGGAGGCGCTTTCGCTCATGCGCCAAAGCCGCCTATGGCTCGTGGCGATCGTTGACGGCGCCTGCATGGGAGGCGGGCTTGACTTCGCGCTTGCGTGCGACTACAGGATCGCGGCGCCCAAGGCCAAGTTCGCCCACCCGGGAACACGCCTCGGTTTCTTCACTGGATGGGGCGGAACGGCCGCCCTGCCGCGCCGGTCCGGCGCTGGCATTCCGGCGCTTCTTGGCGGAGAGGCCGTCGCCGCTCGCGACGCCCTGAAGCTCGGATGGATAGAGGAGGTTTCAAACGAGCCCCTCTCCAGGGCGTGCCGGCGGGCAAAGCAGTCGGAGGCCGCCGACCTCGCGACTATGAAGCGGGCCGCCCGGGTCTCCGATCTGCCTCTCTCCCTTCGCTTGCAGTTCTGCAAGCGCCTCAACGACCACGCCCGCGCCTCGCGCGGCCCCTCTGCTAAGGCGGATTGCGATGACCTGGCTTGACGTCTTCTTCATCGCGCTGGCAGCGGCCCTGGTTGCCAACGGCATCTGGAAGGGCGGCGTGAGAATGGCCTTCGGCCTCGCCTCGCTGGTGGCCGCATACCTTTTCGCCGGTTACGCCGCGGAGCCAATCGCCGGAAAGCTGGCCTTCATCCCCGAAGCTTTCGCCCACAAGGCCGCCGTCGTTCTGGGGTTCATCCTGATATTCACCGCCGGAGTTCTGGCAGGAATGATCGCCAGCAAGCTCGTGGACGCGGCCGGGCTCAGTCCCTTGAACCGCGCGCTGGGTGCCCTGCTCGGCCTCATCATCTGCGCCTACCTCGCCGGCGGCCTGGTAAGGGTCGCTCCTCGCCTCGCTCCAGGCTTCCAGGAGACGGTGAGCAAAAGCCGCGTCGTCGGCGCCCTCGCCTCCTGCGCCATCTTCGTGGAACAGCTCCTGCCTGTGGAGCCGTTCCACCGCATCGTCCCGCGAAACGAACACAAGGCTTCGGCCTCTGGAGATAAAACATGACCATCGCTATTCTTGGCGCCGCCGCGGCAGTCCTGGCCGCCGCCCTCGTGATACTTGCCCTAGCATACGTAAGACTTGCGGCCGCGCCGAAGGAGGACCCGGCGCGCGCGCTTCAGGTTATGCAGGCCGACATCTCCGCCCGCGTCGAAAGCCTCGCGCGCGCAAGCTCGGAGCTTCAGCGAATCCTGGGCGACGAGATGTCCAGATCCCGGGGCCTGGTCCAGCAGCAGCTTCAGGGCCAGAGCGAGATACTCCAGAAACACATGCAGGGAAGCCAGGCGACGCTTTCCGCCCTGACGGAAAAGATGGGGGCGATCCAGCAGGCATCAGCGCGCATGGCGGAGTTGGGCAAGGAGATGGAGGAGCTTCAGGCGCTTTTGAAATCGCCCAAGCCGCGCGGCACGATGGGCGAGATAGGCCTCGAGGGGCTTCTAAACGACATGCTTCCCAGCGAGAGCGTGCTGGCGCAGTACGCCTTCAGCGATGGCAGGAAGGTTGATTTCGCGATCAAACTTGGCCGCGCCATTCTTCCAATTGACGCGAAGTTTCCGATGGAGGACTTCCAGCGCTACGCCGAGGCCGGCGACGACGAAAAGCCGAGGGCGCGCAAAGCGTTTCACGCGAACCTCAAGAAGAAGATTGACGACATAGCGAAGCTCTACGTGAGGCCGGGTGAAGGAACGCTCCCGCTGGCCCTGATGTACCTTCCGGCCGAATCCTTGTACTACGAGGCTTTCGTGGCGAGGGAGCGGGAAGAGGATGACCTCTGGGAGTACGCCTTTTCGAAGTCCGTCCTGCCGCTCTCCCCGGCGACGCTGGCCGCGTACCTGAAGACCGTGGCGATGGGGCTCAGGGCCTCGGCGGTCGAGCAGAACGCGAGGCAGGTGATGCAGCTTCTGCAATCATTGGAGCGGAGCCTCGGCGCATTCAGGGATGCGCACGAGGTCCTGGGCAAACATCTCAACAACGCCCAGCAGAAGTATGACGAGACCGGCCGCCAGCTCGCCGCCTTCGAGAACCACCTCTCCCGCGCCAACGACATAAAGCTCGCCAACGGCGACGCGCAATAAGCGCCCTATTTTCTCCGGAAACTCGGGCTACCGGATTCGGACTTCAGGGACCTGGCGTGGCATGGCGGCCAGCGGACGGCGGAGGGACGCGCGAGTCAACACGGGGGCCGCCGCTCGCCGTTGGCCGGAAAAAGCAGGCGGCAGGGCGGATGACGGGCGGCCGTGGAGGCGTTCAGGGGAGCGGCTTGCGGGGGACGAAGCCGCAGATTTCTTGGACCAGGGCGGCGAGGGCCTTCTCGTCGCGGCGGGTGGCGGCTTCAAGGATGCCGCGCTTGTAAAGCTCTGCGAGGGATTCGCGGATACGGCGGCTCTCCCACCCCCGGGCGATCATTTCGCAGCGGATTCGGCCCATCACGTCCACCAGCGCCGCGTATTGTTCGCCGTAGCGTTCTTCAAGTTCTTCGCGAAGAAGCCCCGCCAGCGTTGGACAGCGGCCTTCGGTCGTCACCGCAATCGTCAAATCGCCGCGTTTGACGGCCGCTGGAACGGTAAAATCGCACAAGGCCGGCCGGTCAACGACGTTGACGATGCAGCCGGCGGCCCTCGCCTCCTCGGCCACTTCGCGGTTGGCCTCCTCGTCGTTCGCCGCTGAAACGGCGATGAAGGCTCCTCGCAGATCCCCTTTGCGGAATTTTCGTTTCAGGAGGGCGAGCCTCTCTTCCGAAGCGGCCTGGGCTATCTCGCCGCAAACCTCCGGCGCGATGACGGTGACCACAGCGCCCGCCGAAAGGAGGTCTTTCACTTTTCGCGCCGCCACCGTCCCGGCGCCGATTACGACCGCCTTCTTTCCGCGAACGCCGAGGTTTACGATGTAAGCCATTTTACGTTCCGCTTCAGCCGGGCCTCTTCGCGGAGGCGAGGCTCGTCCCGCCTCCTATCTGGTGAAACGAAAAGCCGGCAAGTCCCAAAGAAGTGAGCATCTCCTCCACCCGGCCCGCGCTCCACGGCCGGCATGAGCCCATGTTTACGAGGCGCCCGAGCGCGCAGAGGACGACTTCCGAGGGCGGCAGGCTTCCGGGCGGCAGAAATGCGTCGTGCATCAAAAGAGTCCCGCCCGCGGCCACGTGGCGCGCCGCCGATTCAATCGCCCTCATGAGTTCCTCTTCCTTGCAGGAGGAGGAGAGTCCCGAAAGGATTATCGCGTCCCACTTCTGGTCTCCCCCAAGAATGGATGCCGCCTCTTCGAGACACGAGTGGTCGTGCTCGGACAAGGTCAGGGACTTGTAGTTGGCAGACGGCCAGCGGCCGAGAACCGCTCGCCGGAAAGCATCCGAGCCCCAGCCGAGATGGAGGACGGAGCCTCCCTTCCCAAGCTCGAGCCTCTCGGCGACGGCGGGAGCGCAGAAGCCAGCCAGCGACTCGCACGCCTCATCGAAGGCGCCATGCGTTTTTTTTGAACCGGCGCTGCCCTGGGCCAGGAACCGTGACATCTCCTCGGCCCCGGGCGTTTCGAGGGCCATCTGCATGAACAGTGGCCTCAAGCTCGTCTCGGACGACGAGAGCAGGAAGCGGGAAGCGATGTCGAGGTTCCGGTACTTGCCCTCCTTCTCTTCGACGAGCCCCATGGAGCAGAGCGCGCCGAGAAATTCGCCGAGGGCCGCCGCGTCAAGTTTCATGTCGGCGGCGAGGCCCGCCGCCGAAACATAACTCTCCAGCCTGTCGAAGAGCCGCATCGAGAGCGCCGTGCCGAGCGCGCGGCTCGCGAGGCCGCCCGCCGCCAGCCCAAGCAATTGGCCGGGAGAGGGCCCCGGCTGGAAGCGTGGGCTCTCGTCGTGACGGCGCTTCAGCTCCCTGGAAACGTCCTTGAGCTTGTCCCTGAGCCTGACGACCTCGCCGATGACGAGCGTTGACGGCGGCTCGATGCCCTCCCTTTCGGCGACGGCGGCTATCGTTTCGAGCGTTCCGGTGACCGCTTTTTCCCCGTGCCAGTAGGCGGTCTGGATGAGGGCCGCGGGCGTCTTCGGGTCGCGGCCGTGCTCGATGAGCTTCGCGGCGATCCGTCCCAGGTTCTTCACGCCCATCAGGAAGACAAGCGTTTCGAGCCTGGCTAGCGCCTCCCAATCCATCTTCGGGTCCTTGTCGAGGGCGAAGTGGCCGGTGGCGATGGTCACGCACGACGAGGCCTCGCGGTGCGTGACGGCGATGCCGGCGGAGAGCGGAGCCGCCAGGGCCGACGAGACGCCAGGGATTACCTCGAACTCGACCCCGTGCTCGGCCAGGTATTCGGCCTCTTCCCCTCCGCGCCCGAAGAGAAACGGATCGCCTCCCTTGAGCCGCACGACGCGCTTGCCTTCGCGCGCCTTCCTGCAGAGAAGCTCGTGAATCTCGTCCTGCCTGGAATCGTGCTTGCCCACCGGCTTGCCCATGTATATTTTCTCGGCGGAGGGACGCGCCAGCGAAAGCACCTCCTCCTGGATGAGCCTGTCGTAGACCACGACGTCGGCCTGTTCGAGAAGGCGCGCGGCCTTTATCGTCATTAACTCCGGATGGCCCGGGCCGGCGCCAACGAGGTAAACCTTGCCGCTTGCCATGAAACCCCCAATCGCACGCGGCGCCTGGCCGCGAATCAGGCTCTCTGTGTACCACGCCACCGCATTTCCGTCAACCACCTGGCGTGACACCGCCTGGCGTGCCCGGCGGGCGGGAAACGGCGTTATTTGCACGGCCCCCCGCGCCATGGGAGCCGCAACTGGAGCGGGCCGCGCGTGCTATAATGAAAAAATGAACGGTCGTGTTGCGGACAAGCCGGAAATCCACCTCGGCGAGACCGAGGCGCGGAAGTTGAGGGACGCCGAGGCGGCGTTTCTTTCGCGCCCCAGGGTCTCCATCAGGCTTCGCATCGTCGGGGGATTTCTCGCCGGCTTTTTCTTGATGGCCGCGGCCGCGCTCGTGAACCTCGGCCTCCTGCACAAGGCGCGCTCCGAGGCCAGGTTCCTCAAGGTGGCCGACGCGATTCTTTTTGACGTGGCCGAGGCGAGGCGCTTCGAGAAAAACTATTTTCTGACGGGGAAGGGGATCGAGCAGTCGTTCGCGAGCGCGGGTGAGGCGGTCGCGGAATTCGAAGGCGAGACGGTCACCGTCCTCGGAGTGGCCGGCCGCGAAAGCCTCTTGGAACTGGGCAAAGACCTTTACGATTACAGAGCTCTTCTCGGCCAGTGCCGCGACCTCGAACTCTCCGGCGGGCTCTCGGCGGCGGACAAGCCCGCGCTCGAAAAAGGGTTGGGGCTGCACGGCGAAGCCGCGCTCAAATTGCTCAGGGACCTGTCGCAGCAGAAGGCGGGCGCGGCCGAGAGGACGCTCATACAGGCGCAGGCGGCGCCTTTCGTTGCGCTGCTCCTGCTCCTTCTTCTGATTTTCTGGATGACCCACCTCCTGGCGAGGACGATCACGAAGTCGCTCGACCGTTTCCACGAATACACGCGCCGCGTAGCGGCTGGGGACTTCTCCCTCATAACGCCAGCCAAGCCTTACCATGACGAGTTCTCCGACCTCGCCATGGCGACGAACAGGATGCTTTTCGAGCTGAGGGCCAAGGAGTCCCAGGCCATCAGGGCGGGAAAGCTTGCCGCGATAGGCTCGCTCGCCGACGGCATAGCGCACGAGCTCGTCAACCCAATCACCAACGTCTCCATCACCGCCGAGGCCCTTTCCATGGAGCGTAGCGCCGACCCGCTCGTCGCCAAGCTCGCCTCCGATATCATGGGCGAGACGGGCCGCGCCGATTCGATCATAAAAAGTCTCCTCGCTTTCACCTCCGGCGAGCCCCATGAGAAAAAGCCGCTAGATTTGCGCCAAGTGACCGACTCGGCCGCGAGGCTGCTTGAGAACGAGATGGCGATTCACGACGTCACTTTCGAGCAGAACATCCCTTCGGGCCTCCCCAAGGTTCAAGGATCCGAGGACCAGTTGCGCCAGATGTTCTTCAACCTGCTCGTCAACGCCATAGAGGCGATGGATCAGGGCGGGACGCTCCGCGCCGCGGCGAGGGTTCTTGAGGGCGGCAAGGTCTGCGTCGAGGTCTCGGACAGCGGCCGGGGCATCAGCATGGAAAATCTTCCAAGGGTTTTCGATCCCTTTTTCACCACCAAGCAGAGAAGCAAGGGGACCGGCCTTGGGCTGGCGCTCGTTCACGCCATCGCCAGGAAACACGGCGGGGAAGTCCAGATCGAAAGCATCGAAGGAAAAGGCACGACCGTTCACGTCTGCCTGCCGGCGAAAAACTGAAGATGATTGCCGGTTCTAGCGCTATCGGTTGCTGGAGGACCGTCCGCCGGTTGGATTCGCGGGAAGTCTCTCTCCGCTGAAGCCCCGGAGGGACGATGCCGTACTCTCACCGTTTTTCAAAAAGCCCGCCGGCGGCGAGGCCCGCCATTATGGCGAGGATGACCGCAACGGCCCCATAGACGAAGCCATGGGAGCGGGCGAAGCCGGCGATAAGCGCCACCGGGCGGGACGGCCGCAGCACGAACAGGGCCTTTGCCGAAGAGACGGCCTCCCGGCCGCGCACCGCGATGGCGGTGACCTCGTAGGAGCCGATGGGCGCCCTGCCTGGGAGATTCACGTCAACCGCCCAGCGCCCATCAGGCTTGACGACTATTTCCCCGCCATCCGTGTCGTAGAGGCCGAGTTTCTTTTGGAGGCGCACCATCTCCCTTGCTCCCAGAAGCTGGACGGGAGACGAGGATGAGGCGAGCGACGCGACGAGCCCTTCCTTCCCGAGACCCATCTCCATCGCCTTCGACTCCGGCAGGATACCGGCGACCGGGGCGCTGCTCTTGAGGATGTAGAGCGCGGGCGCGTTTTCAAAGGCGACTTTTTCGCCGGCGATCCAGAACGCCCAGGCCTTCCGTTTGGAGGAGAAGGTCATTTTCGCCCTCTCGCCGAGAACCGTCAGCAACACGTCGCACCCTGGCGGCGCCTCGCCTTCCACCCGAATTCGTGCGCCGTCAAAACCGAGCCCCACTTCGGCCTCGGAGGGCGAGAGCCTCGCCGAAATGGCTTCGCCGGCGGCCGCCGTGGCTGGATTGCCAACGGCGGCGAGAGCCATCGCGAGGGTAAACGCGAAGAGGAAGCTCGCCCGCGCGGTCATCCGCCACCCGCCGCGAAAATTAGAGCGGGGCTTTTCAGAAGGTCGTTGAGCATTTTGAGAGATAGCCCCAGCACCATCAGCGCCAGCAGCAGTTTGAGCTGGCTGGCGTTCACTCGCCGTGCCGCCATCGCGCCCAGTCTCGCCCCGGCGGTCGAGCCCGCGAAAATTCCCATGGCCAGAATGATGTCCACCCCGTGGTTGAGCCCGGCCTGCATCACGGCGACGAAGGCCGAGGTGAAAAGCATCTGGAAGAGGCTCGTGCCTACGACCACCCGCATGGGCATGCCGAGGGCGAAGGTCATTGCGGGGATGAGGAAGAAACCTCCTCCAACTCCCATAAGGGATGCCATCACGCCTACCAGAAAGCCCAGGGCGAGCGGGGCAAGCGGGGAGGTTCTGACCCCGGAGACCGGGAACTCCCTCGTGAACGGCAGCCGCTGAAGCACGCGGCAGAGGGCGGTCTCTTTTCCATCCTCCGCCTCCGACCTCACGCGGCTCAAGAGGCCTTCGACGAACATGACGATCCCGACCGACGCCAGCAGCACAACGTAGGCGGCGATGATCACGACGTCCGCGCTTCCCTGGCTTCTCAGAAGCTTCACCAGCCACGTCCCGAATCCGCCGCCGGCGACGCCGCCGGCGAGAAGGAAGGAGCCCATCGCGACGTCAACGTTCCTGGCTCTGAGGTGGGCAAGCGTCCCCGACGCGCTCGCGCCGGCAAGCGAGCACGTGCCCGACGCCGCCGACACGACCGGGTCTATGCCCATCATGATCAAGAGCGGGGTTAGGAGGAAGCCCCCTCCGACGCCCAGCAGCCCCGACAGGAAACCCACGACGCCACCAAGGCCCACAAGCAGCGCCAGATTGGCCGTCATGGAAGCCACCGGCAGATAGACGTTCACTTCACTCGTCCCCCATGAACCTATTCTGGCAGGTGGCGGCAGGACATACAAGTGACGTTCATACGTCTCCGGTTTGGACGCCGGAACGGGGAAAGCATTATACTTTCACCGGGGTAGAAGGTTTCTGCCGGTTCGGAAGGGAGGGTCAGCCGATGGCCATCATCACAATTTCCAGAGGCACGATGGGACTGGCGACGGCGCTTGCGCAGAAGCTGGCGGCGGAGCTCGGCGTCAAATGTCTCGGGCGCGAGGTGGTGCGCGAGGCCGCGGAAAAGCTGGGCGTGTCGCACGAAATCATGCAAAAGAAGATAGAGGAGGCGCCGGCTTTCCTCGAACGCTGGGTTTCCGAGAGGAAGCCTTACGTGCTCGCCATGCAGGCGGTCCTTGCCGACTACGCCACGCTGGGCAACCTCGTCTACCATGGCCACGCCGGCCACCTTCTGCTGCGCTCGATGCCGACCCTCTTGAGGGTTCGCATCATAGCGCCTCTGGAGGTCAGGATACCGCTCGCCATGGAGCACGAAGGCCTCGGCCGCGAGGAGGCGAAAGCCTACATCCAGAAGGTGGACGAAGCCAGGGCGAAGTGGGCCAAGTTCCTCTACGGCGTTGACTGGGGCGACCCCCAGCTTTACGACATCGTCCTCAACATGGGGGGGGCGACGCTGGAGAGCGCCTGCGAAGTGCTCCGCGCGATGGCGAAGCGGCCGGAATTCTCCCTTACGCAAGAAGCCGCCAAAAGGATCAGCGATTTCGCCCTCTCCTCGCGCGTCAAGCTCGCGCTGGCGATGAATCCGGCCACCCGCGGCCTCGACCTCGAGGTGCAGGCGTCGAACGGCGAGGTCTCCATAGGCGGGGCGGTCCCGCAGGCTTCCATGCCTTTCAAGGTTGACGCCCGCTTCGAGGAGGAGCTTCGCGCCGTCACCCTTGGCGTGCAAGGCGTAAAGGGCGTCGCCTTCGCCCTCACCTCGCGGCCCGGAAGCATCGTGGACTGA
>JBBINO010000078.1:0-11926 GCA_037443845.1 Acidobacteriota bacterium | reverse complement strand
TCTCCGTGGCGGTTGTATTCCGCCGCTCGAGCGCGACCAGGCGGCCATCACGGACGCCGCGCAAGGAGCGGGCGGGGGGCCGGAAAATAGGCGGCTGTCCATGGTTCCCTGAACCTTTTACTCTGCGGGCCAGCCCAAAAGGCGCGCGGCGTTGGCGGATGTCGCTCGGGCAAGTTCATCCGGAGTTATCTTTAGAAATTCCGCCAGGAACTGGCCTGTTTTCGCGACGTGCGCCGGCTCGCACCGCTTTCCCCTGAAAGGCACGGGCGCCAGGTAGGGCGAATCGGTCTCGACCAGCAGCCTGTCCAGCGGGACGAGCTTGGCTGCATCCCTGAGATCACCGGCCTTCGGAAAGGTAACGATGCCTGAAACGGAAATGCAAAAGCCCATGTCGAGGAAAGGCCGGACCTTATCCGCGTTGTAGGTGAAGCAGTGGATGATGCCGGGGGCGCTCCAACGCTGGCCGCGCAGCACGTCAATCGTCTCCGCGAAGGCCTCGCGGGAGTGGATGACGGGCGGCAGGCCGCGCTCTCGTGCCATGGAGAGTTGCGCGGCGAATGCCTCTATCTGGATCTGGCGCGGCGACAGGTCGTAGTGAAAATCAAGGCCTATTTCGCCTACCGCGCGGACGAAGGGCCGGTCCAGCGCCAAGGCAAGCCCTCGCGCCGCATCCGCGTTCCATTTCAAAGCGTCGTGCGGGTGAAGCCCCGCCGTGGCGACGATTTCAGCGCCGTCCGCCAGCGCCGCCGCCTCCCGCCAGTCGCCGGGGTTCGTTCCAACGCTGACGAGCCTTTTCACTCCGGCGGCTTTGGCGCGCCCTATCGCATCATTCCGGTCGGCGTCAAAATCGGCCATCGCCAGGTGGCAGTGGGAATCGGTCCAGAAGAGGTCATCGCCGATGAGGCTCACGCGTCCTCCATCAGGCGGATGGCTTCTTCCGCCACTTCGTCCGGCCTGATCAAGCCCATGCAGCCGGCGTGGGAACATTCTTCGCCCTGGCACTCGCGCTTGATGCCGGGCTTGAAGACGATCTTGAACCTATTGCCAAAAGGACGGTTGACCTTCGGGTCGGTCGGCCCCATCATGGCGACGGTCCTGACGCCCATCAACGCGGCAACGTGGGTGAAGCCGGTATCAGCGCCGACGTAAACGCGGCAACTCTCGATGAGCGCCACTGTCTCAGGCAAGCCCAGAAGCGGCGCGACGTGGAGGCCGGGCCTTTTGGGAATGTCCTTCACCAAATCCGCCTCATCAGGCCCCCACGCGACGACGGACGCGACGCCCGCCTTTCGGTAAATCTCGCCGGCGCAGGCGACGAAATGGCCCAGGGGCCATCTCTTATGGCGCTGGGCGGCGCTCGCGCCTATGAACGCCACGGCATAGGCTCCCGCCTCCGTCCCCCATTCGGTCGTCAGTTTCGCGATTTTCGAGCTTGCCTCGCTTGAAACCACTGGTTTGAAGTACTCCTCCGACGGGCGCGGCGCGCCGATGGCTGCGAGCGCTCCGGCGTAGCGCTCGTAGCGGGAAATAGCCGTGGCCGTGGAAGGCACGAGGCTCCTCTCGTAAAAAAGGTGCGACCCCTCCTTGGCGAAACCGCGGGCGTAGCCCGCCGTCTCATCAGCTCCGCTCAAGTGGGCGACCAATGCGGAGCGAACGATGCCGTGGAGGTCCAGCGCCATGTCATACCGTCGTTCGCGAAGCTCGCGGAAATATCCCTTCATCGCCTCCCCCCAGTTCCAGGGGGAACGGGCCGGCGACCCCGCCGACCTGCGGGGATAGGGGATGACCTCTCTGGCGACGGGGAAAATGTCCATGATCCTCGCGAACCTGTCCTCGGTGGTCAAGCTGGCGGAGAACCCTGGCGAAGAATTCAGCGCCCTGAGCGAAGGCAGAAGACGCGCGACGTCACCTAGCGACGAGAGCCTGATCACGAGAATTTTGCGGGCGCCGCCGTTCTCCATAGAATCAAAGGATATCACACGCGCGCCGCCAAGGCGCGTTGTGTTATGCTTAACTGGCCGCGGCGCGTTTGGCGGTCGGGGGCGGATGATGGATCAAAAAAGAGGCAGTCTCAGGCTTCCGGTCGTGGCCGGGACTTTCTACCCTTCGCATCCGGAGCAGCTCAAGACGGCCGTCGAGCGGTTTCTCGTGCGCGAGCGCGAGGCTCTTGAAGTGATAGCCCTCATGGCGCCCCACGCGGGGTATCTTTATTCCGGCTCGACGGCGGGTAAGGTTTACGCCTGCTCGATTTTGCCCGAGCGGCTGTTTATCCTGTGCCCCAATCACACCGGGCTGGGACAGCCGCTGGCGGTCTACCGGAAAGGGGCGTGGAGAACGCCTCTCGGAGACGTGGAGGTTGACGAGGAAATGGCGGCCGCCCTGCTCGAAAGCTGCCCGGAATGCAGCCCCGACGAGATGGCCCACCTGCGCGAGCACGCCGTAGAGGTCCAACTTCCTTTCCTTCAGGTGATGCTAGGGAGGTTCAAGATCGTCCCCATCGCCGTGGGGACCAGCTCCGTGAAGGCACTTGAGTCCCTGGGGAACGGGCTGGCAAAGGCCTGCGGCGCGGCAAAGGGCCGGGCCGCGATCATCATTTCGAGCGACATGAACCACTACGAGCCCGCGGCGGTGAACAGGCGCAAGGACGAAGCCACGCTTGCGGCCATGACGGCCCTTGACGCGAAGAGGCTCTACGACACCGTCACCGAAAGCGGCGTTACCATGTGCGGGTTCGGCCCGGCCGTCGCGGCCATCGCCGCGGCCAATGCGCTGGGCCCCTGCGAGGCCGACGTCGTTGACTACACGCACTCCGGGATGGTAACCGGCGACGACGCGGAGGTGGTCTCTTACGCCGGAGTGCGAATCTGGAGGAGCGCCTAAGTGAAGTCCCCTCGTGCATTCCTTGCCGGAGTTGTGGCCGCGGTTTGCGTGGCCTCTTTTTCCCAGATGACTCCCATACCTTGGCACCCGAAGGCTCAGGGGCGCCCGAAGCCGCAGACGGCCGCGCCGAAGAGCGGCGCCAAGCCACAGGGCGAGCCCAGGTTTCACCTCACCTTCGACAAGGCGGACACGACCGAGCCAGGGGTTTATCTCGCGCAAGGCAACGTCCGCTTCACCTATCCCGGCATGGTTCTGACCTGCGACGCGCTTACTTACGACAGCAACAAGGAGACGCTCTGGGCGACCGGCCTGGTTTCGGTGGACTTCGGCGACCTGACGCTCTCGGGAACGGAGCTCCATTACGACTTGAAGAGCGAGACCGGCTCCATGCGTGACGCGTACGCCAGCGAGAAGTCGGGCCTCTACGTCGTGGCTGGCCGAGAAATCAGAAAGACCGGAAAGGATTGGTACGAGGTGGATGACGGAACCTTCACCTCCTGCAACGCGGCCGAGCCGCCGTGGAGCATCCGGGTCTCCAAGTCCCGCTTCCACGTTGATCACTACGCACACCTCAAGAACCCCCGCTTCAAGATCCGCCAGGCGCCCATTTTCTACCTGCCGTACATCATATGGCCGATAAAGCCGGACCGCTCGTCGGGTCTTCTGTTTCCCCAGGTGGGGAACTCCTCCACGAGAGGATTCACGACGAGCAACGCGCTCTTCCTGGCGCCCCAGGATTGGTGGGACGACACGATTTACGTTGACACCTTCCAGACCGAGGGGACGGGCGTCGGGGAGGAGTTCCGTTACGCTCTCACCCCGCAGAACTTCGGGTGGCTGCACGGCTACTACATCCGCCAGCATAGCGACGGCCAGAAGAGGTGGGATTTCGCCTGGACGCACTTCGGCAAGATGGCTAACGGCTGGCAGCTCATGGCCGACGTGAACCTCGTTTCGGATGCGAACTTCTGGCGAGACTACCAGCGAGACTATACCAAGGGCACTCTGCCAGGCAACGACTCGCGCGTCTATTTGACGAAGCAGTGGGGGCCCTATTCGCTGAACTTCCGCGGCGAGCGGTTGGTCCAGTTCTACACGCTCGACCAGAGCCTGGTCCAGCGCAGGCTCCCTGGAATTGAGTTGCGGTCGAGCCTCCAATCGCTAGGGGCTGGGTTCTACGGCGGTTTCGAGACCTCGGCCGACTCCTTCTCAAAAGAGTGGACGCAGTTGAACGGGGTATCGTTGTCGAAAGAGGACATAAGTTACAGGAGGGCCGATTTCCATCCCTTCATCGAGTGGCCGGTTCGCACAGTGCCGTGGCTCGACATCAGCCCGCGCCTCGAGCTGAGGGCGACGGGGTACAGCAAAAGCCTCGACGCGCTTGACGGCCAATACGACGGCGACACGATCTGGCGCAGGTACGCCTCCTTTACCCTGGACATCTCGGGGCCCAGGTTCTACCGCAAATACTCGAGATCCAAGCACGTCATAGAGCCGTTCGTCACTTTCAACTACGTGACGGCCGACGACAGGACGAAGGAGATTCCTTACTTCGACGTGGTGGACCAGGTTCTTCTGGGCCAAGACCTTCTCCGGTACGGCATCAGAAACCGGCTCTACGCTAAAAAGGGGCGGATGCTTCTGGACAGCGAGCTCTACCAGTCTCGAAGCGCGCGCGACCCGCTGTCGGTTCAAGGAAGCCGGTCGTCCCAGTACTCCCCGTGGAACTTTTCCCTGAGAGCGTGGCCATCCAAGACTTTCAGCGTTGACCTGCGGCTGAGGTACAGCATCCTCTTCCACCAGTTCGACACAGAATCGCTTTCGGTCAACGCCTCCACGAAGCACCACGGCCAGTCTGTGACGCTGAGCTACCTCCACACTAAGATTCTCGGTAGCGATCCCACGCTCGCAACGGCGGTGCTTCCGGCCACCAGGGAAATTCAGTTGTTCGGCGCGCTGAAGCTTTGGGGCGACAAGATCACGGCCAACCCGTACCTCTCAAGAGACTTAGAAAACAAGATATGGCGCGACGAGCGCCTTATCTTCTGGTACCACGGTTCGTGCTATGCGCTTGGCTTCGAGGCGGGCCGCCGCCAGATCGGCACCTTCAGGGACACGGAGGTCCGGTTCCTCGTTAGCCTCAAGAACGTCGGCAACGTGGTTGACCTCTCCGCCGGCAACGCCCCGGTTTACCATTAGGAGAAGAAGTTGCGCCGGCTCCTTTTCGCCACGAACAATCCGGGCAAGCAGAGGGAGATCAGGCGGATACTCGATGGGCTGCCTTTCGAGGTGGTCTTTCCGGCCGGCCTGGGCCTGGACCTCGACCCCGAAGAGAGCGGGAGCACTTTCGAGGAAAACGCCTTTTTGAAAGCCGAGGCTTTCAGGGAGGCGGCGCCCGGGATGATAGTCGCCGCGGAAGATTCCGGCCTCGTCGTGCCGGCGCTCGGCGGCGAGCCGGGCGTGCACTCGGCAAGGTACGGCGGCACCCGCGACAACGAGGCGCACAACGCGATGCTTCTTGGGAAAATGGCCGGCCTGGGGGAGGGGAAGCGGGGCGCTTACTACGAGGCGGTCGTGGCCCTCATCTCCGAAGCGGGCGAAAGGCTGGCCGTGTCGGGAAGAGTCTACGGCGAAATAGCGCGCGAGCCGAAGGGCTCCGGTGGCTTCGGTTACGACCCCATATTTTTTTCAAGGGAACTGGGGTGCACCTTCGGAGAGGCCCCGGCGGAAGAGAAAGACCGCCTGAGTCACAGGGGAAAAGCCCTGCGGGCGCTACGGCGTGCGCTGGAGGTGCTGCCGTGAAGCGCTCACTGGAGGCCTTCGAGCGCCATCTCATCAACGAGGAGCAGGTGTCGCCGCACACGGCGAGGGCCTACCTTTCGGACCTCTGCCAACTAGCGTCCTTCCTGTCAACCGTTTTTCCCGGCGGGATCAGCCCCGAGAAAATTGACACGCTGACCTTGCGAGGCTACCTCGGTTACCTTCACCAGCAGGGGCTTTCAAAGGCCTCGGTCATGAGAAAGCTGGCGACGATGAGGGCCTTTTTCAAGTTTCTCAACAGGGAGGGGCGAATCACTTCGAACCCGGCCCGCGCGCTTCGCGCGCCAAGGCAGATAAAAAAAGTGCCCAGGGTTCTTTCCGAAGGCGACGCGGCGGGCCTCGTAGAGGCGCCCAAGCCGAGGCAGGACAATCCACTCCAGGGGCTTCGGGACAAGGCGATGCTCGAGCTTCTCTACGCGACGGGGCTCAGGGCTTCGGAGCTCGTGGGCCTTGATGCCGAGCGCCTGCTGATGCAGGAGCGCATCGTCCGCGTCATGGGCAAGGGGCGCAAGGAGCGCATCGTGCCGTTCGGCGAGCCGGCCGCGAAGGCGCTGGAAGCCTACCTGAAGGTCCGGCCCGGCGTGCTGAACGCGCGCTCGCCCCTCTTCATCAATTTGAAGGGCGGGCGCCTGACCAGCCGATCGCTTCAACGGATAGTCGAGAAGTACCTGCCGAGCCTCATGGCCGATGCCGACGCGTCGCCGCACACACTGCGCCACAGCTTCGCGACGCATCTGCTGGCGCGCGGCGCCGACCTCAGGGCAATCCAGGAGCTTCTCGGCCACGCGAGCCTCTCGACGACCCAGAAGTACACCCACGTGGCCGCCGCGCAACTGAAGGCGCTTTACGACAAGGCCCATCCTCGGGCTCATCGAAAGGTGTCTCAATCCATGGAGAACGAATAATGGTAGTTCCCATAAGGACGCTCGAAGCCGTGGCCATTCAGGCGGGCCAGATAATAAAGGATGCGCGCAAGAACGGGCCGGGCTGGGTCAACGAGAAAGCCAGAAACGATTTCGTGACGGAGACGGACAAGGCGTGCGAGGCGCTGATCAAGGGGGAATTGGGCCACCTGTTCCCTGACATCCCGCTACTGGCGGAGGAGGGCTCCGGCGCCTCGACCGGTCGCGAGGAGGCATTCTTCTGCGTGGACCCGTTGGACGGGACGAACAACTTCGTCCACGGCGTCCCGGTCTTCTGCGTTTCGATCGGCCTCGTCGAAAATGGGAGGCCCACGCGCGGCGTCGTCTTCGACCCGGTTCACGACGAGCTTTTCAGCGCCGCGGAGGGCCGGGGGGCGACGCTCAACTGGAGGCCCATAACGACGAGCGGCCGCAAGAAGCTCAACGGCGCCTTTATCGCCACGGGCTTTCCCTTCGTCCAGATGAACAGGCTCGATCTCTACATGGAAGGCTTCAAGCGCATCGTTGCGGCCACGGGCGGCATAAGGCGCTGCGGGTCGGCGGCGCTGGACCTCTGCTGGACCGCCGCCGGGAGATTCGACGGCTTCTGGGAGTTCGGGCTGAAGCCCTGGGACATGGCCGCCGGAAGCGTCATCCTTCGGGAGGCCGGCGGAGCGGTGGGCGACCACGAAGGGGGAGAAGGCTTCCTCTTCGGAGGCGACGTGGCGGCCGGGGCGACGGCGGAGCTCTACGATGAGTTGAGAAGCCAGTTGAGGCCGGCGAAATGAGCGAAGACAAAAAGCCCCGCTGCGGGTTCGTCGGCGTCGTAGGCCGCACCAACGTCGGCAAGTCAACGCTCGTCAACGCGATCGTCGGCGAGAAGGTCGCCATCGTTACGCCGAAGCCCCAGACCACGAGGAACGTCATACGGGGCATCTACAACGAAACGCGCGGCCAGATAATCTTCATGGACACGCCAGGCCTCCACAAGCCGCGCACGACGATGAACGAGCGGATGGTGAGGCAGGCACTCGATTCCGTCAAGTCGGTGGACGCCGTTCTTTGGCTGTTCGATGCCACCGCGCTCTGGCAAAACGAGGAGGAGAGGCTGCTTGAGGCCCTTCGCGAAGCCGGCCGCCCGGTGGTGATGGCGATAAACCAGATAGACAGGCTGAAGAACGAGGGGCTCGTCCTGCCACTGATGGCCGAGCTTTCCAAGAAGGCGCCTGGCTGGGAGATCTATCCGATGTCGGCATTGAACGCGGCCCACCTGCCAGGGCTTTTGGACCTGCTCTTCGCCCTCATGCCCGAGAGCGAGCCGTTATTCCCCCGGGAAGTATACACCGACCAGATGGAGCGCCAGCTCGTGGCCGAGATCGTGAGAGAGCAGCTATTCGCAAGGACCCGCGAGGAGGTGCCGCACTGCGCCGGAGTCCTGGTGGAATCCTTCCAGGAAGCGGAGGAAGAGGGCGGCAAGGTCGTAATCCACTGCTCGATTCTCGTCGAGCGAGACAGCCAGAAGCCAATAATCATCGGGCGCAGGGGCCAGAACCTCAAGGCCATAGGCATCGCCGCCAGAAAAGAGATGCAACGCCTCCTGGACTGCCCAGTGGAGCTGCGCCTCTTCGTCAAAGTCAGCCCCAACTGGCGCGACAACCCCGCCATCCTGCGAGAAATGGGAATGGGGTGAACAGCCGGTTTCCAAACATGTCCGTCCAGGAAATCAGAGAGATTCCAAAAGTGGATCACGTTCCAAGCCTTATTTCGCGCGCTTTATTATCGGCGCTGGATGCCTTCCGTACCTCGGTCATAGCGAGGGATGCGTACCAGCGGCAAGCAGATGCCACATAAGGCGTGATGACACACCAAGAACCATGGGAATCGGCGGGCCGTATCCCGCATTGACGGTTCAACCGCAAAACCAACCCTTTACCTTAAGTGGAAGTGCTGTTCGCGAAGCCCAAGCGGCTTCCTAGCGCGCAGTGTAAACATAACGGGCCTTCTGGTTCGCGCCTCTAGCGCTGGCACAGATCGTGATCGCCCCCGATGCCGGGAGGTTTGAACAGCCGATCTCAATAGAGGCATAGCCTTCCTCATGTGAACCGTTTCCTACCTGCATGATCGTAGTGGCTTGCTCTATGGAGATGCAGTGACCGCGCGGAGGCCAGGTTGCTTCAACGGTGAAAGTGGTCGTTCCAGCCACGGTGTTGCCCGTCTCATCCAGCAGGGCGAGGTTTACTATGAGCTTGTCGCTGGCTCTGCTCACAGAGAAAATCTTGACCGAACCCCCGTGCGTCCCTTCGTCCTTCCCCTGAGCCGAATCGCCTGGAGCCTTCGAGGCCCGAGCCATCCTCGCCTTCGCCTCCAACCTCCATTCCATAAAGCTTCGGCTGTTCAGGCCCGCCGCCCGAAATACACCAAACTGGCTGGCGAAATTTATGGGGACCACCCAGTTCATGGCTTCCGCCCCCCGCAACTTGGCAACGACGACACCTACTACCTTGCCAGACTGATCAAGGAGCGGGCCGCCGGAATTCCCGGGATTGATGGACGCGTCTATCTGGATAAGCGGAATGTCGGCTATGGGGATGTAAATGGGCGCGGCCGAAACGACGCCCCGCGTGAGCACGAGAGTGTCCAATCCCATCGGATACCCCAGCACCGTCGCCTCTTGCCCAGCCTTCAGCTGCGTGGCGTCGCCGAAATCGAGATGAGGATACCTCCGGACTTCCGCGAGCCTCAAGAGCGCCAGATCACCCTCTGGTGCCATTTGCACTGTGCATAGCCTGCTAGATGTTCCATCCTGAAAATAGACTTTGGTGATTCCGGGTCCGGCGAGAACGTGTTTGCAGGTTATTGCCAAGCCATCCTCGGAGATGAGAAAGCCAGAGCCGGAAAGCCCGTCCGTCACAATGCGCAGCATGGCCATGCGGGCCGCGTCAATATCCGGCTGGGCCGGCCCGGCTGTTGTTGTCTCCCTCGCCAGGGACGACTTCGGCGACCTTCCCGCCACCATTGCTGTGCCCGCGCCTTGCTCCTCCAGTCTTGAAGGCTTCGAAGGCGGCGTAGCAGGCTGTCGCATCCACAGCCAGACAAACACGGCTGCGGCGACTATGAGCATGCCAACAATGGCGAGAAAAATAGGCCAGCGCCTTCGTCTCAGGTTGCGATGGCAATGCTTGCAGAAAATAGCCCCTTCTTGGATCACCTCCATGCAATACGGGCAAAACATAGTCCCACCTCCTTTAACCACCCCAAGGCTGTTCCTCCGGTTTCAATTATACGCTGATATCAATGGCCTAAGGTAGGCGAGTTGGCCATGTCCTTCGAGGAAAATGGCGCCCGGGTCCTCTCAAGAATGGCTTTTCTCGCGAGAGGCTGCGGGCCGCAAGGGCCGCTTGGCGGATTTCTTTCCGTCTCTCAGCTCCAACTGGCCGGTGCCCACGTTCCATCGGTGGCGCTCTTCCTCTTGCCCTAGTGGGCGGTTTGCAAAGGAAGGCTTACGGGATTTACATTGACATGCTAGTACGAACCGGAAAAAATAGGAAGTGGAGGAGGGCTCTATGATGGCGCAAGAGCACGTGGTCCCGATGTGGAAACGCATCTTTAGGGGTGCTGTATGGACGGGTGGAACCATCTTCGCCGCGATGGCGTTGGTTCTTTTGATTTTGTTGCCCGTCTCGGCCGATAAGGAGAGAGCGGCGGAAAAGCGCTGGGCCGATGCTGGCCTACCCATATCGGATTTCGCCAAAAAATACCCGGTCCAAGAAGACAGCCATGAGGCGCTCGCTCTTGAAGCGGAGGCTCTGCAGCTTGGCTTTTCGCTTCGGTCCACCGGCAGCAATATCGTGTCACGCGAGAACGCAAATGCTTGGAACTCGATCCGTGAAGCATTGAATGATTACCTTCGGATTCTCGAATCTCCAGAGCCGCCGCTTGCTTGGCCGCCAGAAGCGCTGGCTCGTTTCTTGTCTAGCAACGGCGCCACGATAAGCGACCTACGCGAGCGGCTCAACCGGGCGACGCCGCTATGGAAAATGGACGTTGGCAAAGGATATGCCTTTCCCATCCCTAATCTCTTGGGACAATTCGACCTGGCCAAATTGCTCTCCGCCGACTGCCTCGCAGCTCGCGCTGGAGGCGACAACGACAGGGCGCTAAAGGACGCAGATGCAATCTGGCGCTTATCGGACGGCCTTGTCCAGAGGCCGGAGCTGATTTCTCAGCTCATAGCAATCGCGATCAGAAAGACCGATCTGGCTGAGCTGCGAACGCTCCAGGACGCTCCGTCAGTTTGGAGCGACCGGCTCACTTCGTGGAATCCGCGAAAGAACCTGGAGACTTCGTATCAGCACGAAGCGTCGATGATGAACGATTCCTTCAAAGCTTTGCGGCTCGGGACGCCCTATGGCCAATGCCCTTCGTGGAAAGACAGGGTGATGGCCCCTTTTAGCCTGATCTATGCCCGCTTTTGCGTCGCCGGAGTGGAAAATATCTTTTTGGACTCTCTGCGGCACATGCAGGAGACCGATATTTGCAGCAGGGATGAGGTCTTTCAAAGAATAGGCGAACTCGACGAGAAAGAGATTCCTCGCTGGAACGTGATTGCCAAGGTTGGCGTTCCAAATCTAACCGACGCCTGGTTGCGGGTCAAGTACCTCCGCATTCAAATCGAACTTACCCAAAAGGTTCTGGAACTCAAAGCGACCCGTTCGGCAAATGGCGCTTGGCCCGTTCAGGTGCCGGGCATTGAAAAGTCCTTCTGTCCTCAAGAACACTGGACCTATACTGTGATGCCTGATGGCACTATGTCCATTGCTTACAGCGGGACGCCGCCCGGAGAGAAGGTAGTGAAAGGCTTCCGTCCCCCGCAGGAATACGAGGAAGGTCCGCCAGCCAATGCAAAATGACCAAGGGAGGCAACGCGCCTCCCTTGGTCATTTTGGAGGGGACCTGTAAGCCGGATCCTGTCCCCCCGAACTTGATTCGGGGGTGGCAGCCATTCCTCTGGGACCGCCGTCACCGGCGGCCTCAAGCAGCCTACCCGGAGGCCTCGGCCGGGCCAGCCTCGAACGCCTCCCTATTTGGCCTTGCTCCGCGCGGGGTTTTCCGTGCCGTCCCTGTTACCAGGAACGCGGTGGGCTCTTACCCCACCTTTTCACCCTTGCCTGGCTTTCGCCTTCGGCGGTGTGTTTTCTGTGGCACTTTCCGTAGGATCGCTCCTCCCTGCCGTTAGCAGGCGCGCCGCCCTGTGGAGTCCGGACTTTCCTCGGCTCGCGCCGCGGCTGCCCGGTCCCCTCCGCGTGAATAATGGGGCCTTCGCG
>JBBINO010000077.1:1689-12753 GCA_037443845.1 Acidobacteriota bacterium | reverse complement strand
ATCGCAGGCGAGCGGGACCCGGTTTGCGGCATGACGGTCAATCCGGCGAAGGCGGCGGGAAAGCTCGACTACAATGGAAAGACCTACTACTTTTGCAACCCTAAATGCCTGGAGAAGTTTTCCGCCGACCCCGAGAAGTTCCTCAAGCCCGCTTTCAAGCCGATGGGCACGATGGACGCTCAAGGCGGCGCCGCGATGGCTCGAAGAAATGCCCCGGCGGCGGGAGAGCGGGACCCGGTTTGCGGCATGACGGTTGACCCGGCGAAAGCGGCGGGAAAGCTCGACTACAATGGAAAGACCTACTACTTTTGCAACCCCAAATGCCTGGAGAAGTTCTCGGCCGGTCCCGAATCCTTTCTCGATCCGGATGGGAAGGCGCAGACGGCGAAGGCCACGGCGGACGCCGTTTCCGCGCCGAGTGCCGTCTACACCTGCCCGATGCACCCCGAAGTGACGAACGCGGGCCCCGGAACCTGTCCCAAGTGCGGCATGGCGCTCGAGCCGGCCACCGTCTCGCTCGGCGAGACCGAAGACCCGGAGCTTCTTGGTATGCGCAGGCGTTTCTGGGTGGGACTAGTTCTCACGCTGCCGGTCTTCTTCCTCGCGATGGCCGATATCTTTCCGGCCTATCGAACCTCTCCCCTTCTCTCCTCGAAGGCATCAGCGTGGGTCGAATTTCTGCTCTCCACCCCCGTCGTGCTGTACGCCGGCTCCGTCTTCTTCAAGCGCTTTTGGGAGTCGCTCGTGAACAGAAGCCTCAACATGTTCACGCTGATCGGACTTGGGGTCGGGGCCGCCTACGGCTACAGCGCGGTCGCCACTGTCGCGCCGGGCCTCTTCCCCGAATCATTGTCTGAAAATGGAGGCGGCATCCAGACTTACTTCGAGGCCGCCTCGGTGATCGTGGTTCTCGTCCTTTTGGGACAGGTCATCGAGATTAAGGCGCGGAGGCGCACCGGCGAAGCGCTCAGAGCGTTGATGGGACTAGCTCCCAAGAGCGCAAGACGCGTCATGCAGGATGGGACCGAACAGGACGTTCCCCTGGAAGCCGTTCACAAAGGCGACCTGATCAGGATCAGGCCAGGGGAGAAAGTCCCGGTTGACGGCCTAATCGAAGATGGGGCCGGCGCCGTGGACGAGTCAATGGTCACCGGCGAACCCCTCCCGGCCGAGAAAACGAAAGGAGAGAGGCTTGTAGGCGGCACGCTCAACACCACCGGAACCTTCATAATGCGCGCCGAGAAGGTCGGCTCGGAGACGCTCCTGGCCCGCATCGTCGAGAGCGTCGCCGAGGCCCAACGCAGTCGCGCCCCGGTGCAGAAGCTCGCGGACAAGTCGGCGGCGTGGTTCGTCCCGGCCGTCGCCCTCGCCTCCGCCATCGCCTTCGCGGCCTGGGCGATTTACGGCCCCGAGCCAAGGCTGGCGCACGCCCTCCTCGCGGCCGTCTCCGTTCTGATCATCGCCTGCCCTTGCGCGCTCGGCCTCGCGACGCCCATGTCGGTGATGGTGGCGATGGGCAAGGGGGCCACCTCCGGCGTTCTCTTCAAGGACGCCGAGGCTATCGAGCTTCTTCGGAAAGTGGACACGCTGGTGCTGGACAAGACGGGAACGCTGACCGAAGGCAAGCCGAGGCTGTCACGGATCATCGCGGCGCCGGGCTTCCCCGAAGACGAACTCCTGCACCTCGCAGCGTCGCTCGAAAAGGCGAGCGAACACCCCCTCGCCGCGGCTATCACTGGTGCGGCTCGGGAGCGGGGCCTCGCCCTATCGAAAGCCGAGGCGTTCAAGGCGCTTCCGGGCCAAGGCATCCTGGGGGTGGTCGAGGGCAAGACGGTGCGCGCCGGCACGGCCGACTTTCTCGGCGGAGCCGGAATCCCCCTCCCAGCGCTCGCCGAAAGCGCCGAAGAAAACCGGCAAAAGGGGGCGACCGTCCTCTTCGTCTCGGTCGGCGACGCCGCCGCCGGGCTGATCTGCGTCACCGACCCCATAAAGCCGACGACCCCGGACGCATTGAAGGCGCTCCGTGCCCAGGGATTGCGCCTCGTCATGCTGACGGGCGACAACCGGCTCACCGCCGACTCCATTGCCAGGGAACTCTCTATAGACGAGGTCATCGCCGGGGTTCTCCCCAATGAAAAGGGAGAGGCGATAAAACGCCTCAGAAACGAAGGGCGGATCGTGGCGATGGCGGGCGACGGCATCAACGACGCGCCGGCGCTCGCCCAGGCTCACGTTGGAATCGCCATGGGCACAGGCACCGACGTCGCCATTCGCAGCGCCTCCGTGACCCTCGTCAAAGGCGACCTCGCCGCCATAGCCAGGGCGAGGAGGCTCAGCGCGGCGGCCATGGCGAACATCAAGCAGAACCTCTTCTGGGCTTTTGCCTATAACGTACTAGGCATCCCGATCGCCGGTGGCGCCCTATATCCTTTCGTCGGGACACTCTTGAGCCCGATGATCGCGGCGGCGGCCATGAGCTTCAGCTCCACCACCGTCATCGCCAACGCCCTGCGCCTTAAGCGCACCAGGTTGTAAGAGGATATGACGAAAAAGGGAGGGCGCTATGGCCCTCCCTCTATCCACGTGCTTTGACGGAGATCACGCTTTGCCTTCCCACTGCTTCCGGCCTTCGGCGTAGAGGTCCCCGCCGGAGGAATCGCCGACTACGACAAGCGGGAAATTCTCCACCTCCATCCTTCGGAGCGCCTCGGGGCCGAGGTCGTCGTAGGCGATCACTTCGGCCTTCTTGATCGAGCGGTTGATCAGAGCGCCCGCGCCGCCGGTCGCGCCGAAGTAAACCACGCCGTGCTTCTTCATGGCATCCTTCACGGCGTCGTTCCGTTTGCCCTTGGCGATCATGCCACGCATCCCCAGTTCCATCATCTTGGGGGCGTAGGCGTCCATCCGGTAGGCGGTCGTTGGCCCCGCCGCGCCGATCACCTTGCCCGGCCTGGCGGGCGACGGCCCGACGTAATAGATCACCGATCCCTCGGCGTCGAAGGGGAGCTTCTCGCCCTCGGCCACCGCCTCGACCATTCGCTTGTGGGCGGCGTCCCTTGCCCCATAGATGACGCCCGAGAGCAGGACCTTGTCCCCTATCTTGAGCTTTTTCGCCACTTCGGCGGTAAGCGGAGCCTGCAATTTGTATTCGGCCATGGCACCCTCCCTAAAGGATCACTTCGCCGTGGCGGTCGGCGTGGCAGTTGACGTTGACTGCGACAGGAAGCGCGACCAGGTGGCACGGGAAAACCTCGATGTTCACGGCCAGGACCGTCACCAGGCCGCCGAGGCCCATCGGGCCGATGCCGAGCTTGTTACAGCGCTCCTTCAATTCCTCTTCCATCGCGGCGTAGTAGGGGTCGGCGTTGCGCTTCTCCGGAGACCTCAGCGCCGCCTTCTTCGCGAGCTGGGCCACCTTCTCGAAGTTGCCTCCGATGCCGACGCCCAGCACCAGGGGGGGGCAGGCGTTGGCGCCGCCCTGGGAGACGACGTCCACCACGAAGTTCTTGACGCCCTCCTCGCCGTCGCTCGGCTTCAGCATCGCCAGGCGCGACATGTTTTCGCTCCCGCCGCCCTTGGCGCCGAAGACGAGCTTAAGCTTGTCGCCGTCGGCGACGCTGTAGTGAATGATGGCCGGCGTGTTATCTCCGGTGTTCTTGCGCCTCAAGGGGTCGCCGAGAACCGACTTGCGAAGGTAGCCCTCCACGTAGCCGCGGCGGACGCCCTCTTGAATAGCCTCCTCGAGGTTGCCCTCGATCCTCAAGTCGCGGCCGATCTCGGCGAAGATGACCGCCATGCCGGTGTCCTGGCAGTACGGCACCTCGCCTTGGGCGGCGATGCCGGCGTTCTTCTTGATCTGGCGGAGTATCTCTTTTCCGGTTTCGGACTTTTCCCTCTTCTCGGCCTCGTCGAAGGCGCGAAGCACGTCCCCCGAGAGCTTATAGGCCTTCTCGATGGCGAGCGCGCGGACCGCTTCCGTCACCTTTGCCGCATCTATGACCCGCATGGCTTCCTCCATGAAAAGACGAACGGCGGAGGCCCCGCGCGCGAAAAGCCGGGACCTCCGCCAAAAGCGACGTTAGAATTTGAGGGTCTTGATCGTTTCCTTGACGTGGCTCGCGGAAACGTCGAACTCTTTCTGCTCCTCGGGGCTAAGCTTGATCTCGACGATCTCCTCGAGGCCCTTCGCGCCGAGCTTGCAGGGGACGCCGGCGAAGACGTCCTTCTGGCCGTAAACGCCGTCAAGGTACGCGCAGCAGGGGACGATCTTCTTGCGGTCGAGCAGGATCGCTTCGACCATCTCGCAGACGGCCGCGGCCGGGGCGTAGTAGGCGCTTCCGGTCTGGAGGAACTTGACGATCTCGGCGCCGCCGTTTCTCGTGCGGGCCACGATGGCGTCAATCTTCTCCTTCGGCATCAACTCGGTGAGCGGGATGCCAGCGACGTTGGTGTAGCGGACGAGCGGCACCATATCGTCGCCGTGGCCACCCAGCACGAACGCCGTGACGTTCTCGACCGAGACGTTCAGCTCCATCGCGACAAAGGAGCGGAAGCGCGCCGTGTCAAGAATGCCGGCCATGCCCACAACCCTATGCCTAGGAAGCCCTGAGACCTTCCAGGTCGTGTAGGCCATGACATCCAGAGGGTTGGTCACCATGATGATCATGGCGTTCGGGGAGTACTTCATCCAGTTCTCGGTGCAGGCCTTGACGACGTTGAAGTTGGTCTGAACGAGGTCGTCGCGGCTCATGCCGGGCTTCCTGGCGATGCCGGCGGTCATGACGACGATGTCGCTGCCCTTCGTGTCGGCGTAATCGCCCGTGCCAATGACGCGGCAGTCGTGCTTCACGACGGGGGCGGCTTCCCAGAGGTCAAGAGCCTTGCCCTTCGCGATGCCGTCCGCGATGTCGATCAGGACCACGTCGCCCAGGCCGTTCTCGGCGATGCGCTGTGCAGTGGTAGCTCCTACGTTGCCCGCCCCTACAACGGTGATCTTCGCTTTGCTCATCGGATCCTCCTATCCAGGAATTGCGTTGCGTTCCGCCAATACAAGAGCAGATTATACGCCCCGCCATAGGCGACTGCAACCGCGGGGATAAAGCACCGCCCCCAAGTTGTCGCTGTCATTCCGGCGCCTACATTTCCAAGAGAACCGCCCGAAACGGCAAATCACCTGGATGGCGCGACTGGCGCCGTCCTAACCCGTCCGTCCTACTACCCCGACGAGGCTAATGTTGACATTTTAGCGAAGGGCCTCCTCGAAGTGGGGATGGGTGAGCAGCGAGGCCGAAGCCCTGGGAACTCTTACAAAACCATCCCGCCGGAGTTGGCTTCGCTTGCCTGCGCGCTGAGTGGGAAGGCCCCGAAGGGCAGAAGGAGCGCTCCGCCTGGATTTGCCAGCGGAGCGCGAAAGGGGAAAACCCCTGCCCGCTCGGATTAGTACCCCCCCTGGCGCGATTCGCCCCCTTGACGAAGGAATTGCGGCGGGGTATAGTCGGTTACTTAATGTGGAGTGTGGGGCTCCACTTTTATGATGGAGGCAGCGCTTGCAGCTAAGCAAGGGGTTCCACTACGCGGTCAGGTGCCTGGTGCACCTGGCTCTTCAGCCTCAGAACAAGGGGGCGGACCTCAAGACGCTCTCCCGCGCCCAGGCGATTCCGCCAAGCTACGTGGCGAAGATCATGAGCACGCTGGTCAGGGGCGGCCTGGTCACCTCCCGCCTCGGGCGGAAGGGCGGCTACGTGCTGCGCCGGCCTCCCGGTGAAATAACTCTCTTGCAGGTCTACGAATTGATGGAGGGGAGGATCAACTTCATTCACTGCCAGAGCGTCGGCTGGTCTTGCAGCCTCTCGCCCAATTGCGCCCAGCGCCCCGTCTGGGGAAGGCTTCAGGTAGCGGTCGAGTCGGCCTTCGGCTCGACGCGCCTTTCGGACCTTGTCCCTAGGCCCATGCCCAACTTCAACAAGGAGAAGCTTCATGTCTCAGTATGCCCTTGAAATCAAGAACCTGCGCGCCTCGATAGAGGACAAGCCCATTCTGAACGGAATCACCCTCTCCATTCCGAAGGGCGAGGTCCACGTCATCATGGGTCCCAACGGCTCCGGCAAGAGCACGCTGGCCTACACTCTGATGGGCCACCCCAGGTACACCGTCACCGGGGGTGAGGTTTTGCTCGACGGCGAGGACCTTTTGGAGATGAAGGTTCACGAGCGGGCGCGCAAGGGGCTCTTTCTCGCCTATCAATACCCGGTGGAGATTCCGGGTGTATCGATGGCTCACTTTCTTTGGAACGCCTACCAGGCGGTTCACCAGAACGGAGACGGCACGAAGAAGGATCCGAAGGCCGTCGTGGCCTTCCGCAAGAAGCTCAACGGCTCGCTGGACAGCCTGAACCTCAGCCCCGACTTCTCGATGCGCCACCTGAACGTCGGCGCGTCAGGCGGCGAGAAGAAGCGGCTGGAGGTGGTCCAGATGCACGCCCTTGCGCCCAAGATCGCGATCATGGACGAGATAGACTCCGGCCTGGACATTGACTCGACGCGGGTGGTGGCCGAAAACATCGCCGCCATGAAGGGGCCCGACTTTTCGGCGCTCATCATCACCCACTACCCGAGGATATTGGAATACATCCAGCCGGAAAGGGTCCATGTGATGGCGGCCGGGCGCATACTTTGCTCGCGAGGGATGGAACTCGCCCGCCAGCTCGAACAGCGGGGCTACGACTGGATTCTCAAGGAGTACAACGCGTCGTAGCCAATGAACTACGAAGGCACGGAGGAAAAGTCTTGGAACGAGGCCATGCCATCAGCAATTCGGAGATCCCCCAGACGCGACGTGCCACTGTTCCGCGCCGTTGCCGCTTTTTGCCGCAAGGAACACTTTCCCCATCTGCGCCCGTGTGCCTCGGCGGCGAATATTTTTGATTGGAGAATCAGATGAAAGACGATGCGGCTCGCGCCGCTGAAATGGACCGCAGCAAGTGGGACTTCAGGGACCCGGAGGTTTTCGTCTACAAATCGGAGCGCGGGCTGAGCCGAGAGACGGTCGAGGACATCTCGCGCCACAAGGGCGAGCCGCAGTGGATGCTCGAAGCCCGGCTGCGCGCTTACGAGGTTTTCCTGAAGAAGCCGATGCCCCGGTGGGGCGGGGACCTCTCGGGCGTCAACTTTGACGACTACACCTACTACATCAAACCGACCGACAAGCGCGAGGACGCCTGGGAGGACGTGCCCGAGAACATCAGAAAGACCTTCGACAAGCTCGGCGTCCCCGAGGCGGAGCGGAAGTTCCTCGCCGGCGTGGGTGCGCAGTATGAATGTCTGACCGGTGACACCCGGGTCTATACGGCGCGCGGCGCCGTGCCGATGAAGGAGATCAAAGCCGGCGATACCGTCTTCTCGCTGGACGAGGAGACGAGCCGGATCGTGCCGGCGCCGGTGAAAGCCTTCATGTCCAAAGGCAGGCGCAAGGTCTATGAGCTGAAAGTGGGAACACGCTCCATCAAGGCCACCGGGAACCATCCGTTTCTCGTGCTGGAGCATCGCCGGAAGGAAGGCGGGACGCGCGGCCGCTACGCGCGCACCTGGAAATACCTTCGCGACTTGAAGGCCGGGGATCTTGTGGCGGTCGCCAAATCCGTGCCCGACGTGGGGCGCGCCCATAAGCTCGAACGGCCGGCCGTTGAAATCAACTGGCGCCACAACAACGTCCAACTTCCGAAGGCGACGTCGGTGGATCTGATGTGGTGGCTCGGCCTCTACGTGGGTGACGGGTTTATCCACGGCGAGGACAAAAAGGCGCGCGTCGAGTTGGCCATTCCGCAAACCGAACCTGCCCTGCGCCAGGAACTTAAGCGGGTGACGCAGCGCCTTTTCAACGCCGAGGCGCGCAACGGCGACCCTTTCCGACTGACGATCGGCTCGACGGTCCTGGCGCGCTACCTGGAGGCGAACGGCTTCAAAGGCGGCGCGCTGGAGAAGCGCGTGCCCTCCTGGGTGGCCGCCCTGCCCCACGAGCAGATCGAAGCCTTCATCGGCGGCTACGTGGACGCGGACGGCTACGTGCGCGACCACGCCAAGAACAAAGACGTGGCGTTGACCAGCGCCAACCCCGGGCTTTTGCAGGACGTCCGCGACCTCGCGGCCTCGTGCGGGATCAGCACCTCCAACATACACAGGTTCGAGGGACGACATCCCCACGACGAAGATCGAACGATGGCCGGTTACAGGATGGCCTTCAGCGGCGACTTCGATCGGCTCGGCTGCCGCTCCGAACAGCGGCTTGGCCGCATGAACAGGCGCAAGTTCCACCACGATCAATCCATGGCCGCCGGCACCAGCTTCCGCAGCCACGTAAACGAGTTCATGGGATACGCGCGCATCTCCTCCATCGAGCCGGCCGGCACCGAAAACGTCTATGACATCGAAGTGGACGGGCCGCACAACTTCGTTGCCGAGGGGCTCATCGTCCACAATTCCGAGATGGTCTACCACTCCATCAACCAGGAGCTTCAGAAGAAGGGCGTCATCTTCGTGGACACTGACACGGGGCTTCGGGAGCACCCGGATCTCTTCAAACGATACTTCGGCACGCTCGTTCCCCCCGAGGACAACAAGCTGGCCGCTTTGAACACCGCCTGCTGGTCGGGGGGGAGCTTCATCTACGTCCCCAAGGGGGTCGTCCTCCCGATGCCGCTCCAGGCCTATTTCCGCATCAACAGCGAGAACATGGGGCAGTTCGAAAGGACGATCATCATCGCCGACGAGGGCGCCCAGCTTCACTACATCGAGGGCTGTACCGCGCCGCAGTACTCGACCAAGTCCCTCCACACCGGCGTCATCGAGATATTCGTTCACAAAGGCGCCAAGGTGCGCTACACGACGATCCAGAACTGGGCGCACAACATCTACAACCTCGTCACGCAGCGCGCGGTCGCCTACGAGAACGCAACGATGGAATGGGTTGACGGCAACCTCGGCTCGAAGCTCACTATGAAGTACCCCTCGATCTACCTGATGGGGGAAGGCGCCAGGGGCAACGTCCTCTCGGTCGCCTTCGCCAGCGACGGCCAGCACCAGGACGCAGGCACGAAGATCATCCACAAGGCCAAGAACACCGCCTCGACGATTCTGAGCAAATCGATCAGCAAAGGGAGCGGCCGATCGAGCTTCCGAGGCCTCGTCAAGGTCGCCAAGGGGGCCACCGGCGTGAAGGCGAGCGTCAAGTGCGACGCGCTGATGCTCGACGAGAAGAGCCGCTCGGACACCTACCCGACGATGGAGATCGCGGAGGAGGACGTCGCGGTCGGCCACGAGGCGACGGTCGGAAAGATCAGCGACGAGGAGCTTTTCTACCTCCAGTCGCGCGGGCTGAGCGAGGCTGACGCCACGGCGATGATCGTCCAAGGGTTCATCTCCCCCTTCGTCAAGGAGCTTCCAATGGAATACGCGGTCGAGATGAACAGGCTGATCGCCCTGGAGATGGAAGGGGCGGTGGGATGAGCGAACCAGCCGTGCTGAGAGAGATTCCCACCGTCAATTACGAGGAGGCCGCGCGCCAGGCGAGCAAGGCGCTCGGAGAGGGCGAAGAGGCGCTTCAAAGGCGGCTGGAATCGCTCGCGGCGTTCGACCCAGGCTCGGTGCAGGACAACCGCTACACCAGGCTCTCGCTCGATTGGGCCTCGATGCCCGTGGCCGCACCGGTCCAAGAGGCCGTCCCCTCCCCCGTCGAGGGCGTGTCGGCGCTTCCGGCGGGCGCGAACCTCCTTTCGGCGAGGCTCAAGGAAAACCCGGCGTCTCGCGAAGCCCTCCACGGCGGCGCATCGAAGTGGGACGCGCTGGTGCTCGGCGCCTGGCGGGAAGGCCTCTCCGTCGTCTACAGGCCCGGCGAAAAGAAAGCGAAGGCGGACTACGCGGCCTTCGGCGAGGGCGCCGGGCTGGTCCTGGAACCGATCCTCGCCGAGGTGGGTGAGGGCGCCGAGGCGGCGCTGTTCCTCCACTGGAAGAAGGGCTCCGACGCCTCGCTTCGACTCACGCTCCTTACCGGCGTCGTGGGCGCCGGCGCCAGCCTCAAGCTCTTTGTCCTTCACGACGAGCCGGCCTACCCGCACGTCCTCAGCGTCAACCTCCGCTTGGGCAGGGACGCTTCGGCCGAGATGTTCGGCCTCTGGGCGGGAGGCGCGTGGACGATGGTAAGGGAAAGGGCCGATCTCCTTGAGCCCGGCGCCTCCTGGCGCGAAACCGAACTGGTCGTGCTCGACAAGAAGGAGCACTTCGATTGGGACACGCGCGTGCGACACTGCGCCAATCACACGCAAAGCGACGTGCAGGCGAAGAGCGTACTGTCTGGAAGGTCGCGCGCCGTGCTCACCGGCGACATCGATATGGAAAACGAGGCGGCGAAGGGCGACGCGCGGCTGGAGAGCCACGTCCTCCTGCTCTCTCCCGGCGCGCGCGCCGACAGCATTCCGGGCCTCGAAATCAAGGCGATGGACCTGAAGGCCTCACACGCGGCGAGCGTCGGCAGGCCCGACGAAAACCAGATGCTCTACCTCCAGAGCCGCGGCCTCGACGAGGCCCAGGCGCGCAGGCTCGTGGTGGAGGGCTTCCTCAAGAGCCTCGCCGGGCGCGCCCCCATGGCCTTCGTCGAGAAGGTGGTGGAGAGCGCCCTCGAACGCAAATTGGGAGCGTGACCGAAGATGACGGACGACGCGTTCAAGAACGACCTGCTGGATGTTGACCCTTTGATGATGGACATTCTCCTCGACCACTACAAGCATCCCCACAACTTCGGGGAGCTTGAGGGCGCCAACGTCGTTTACGAGGAGGGCAACCCCTCCTGCGGCGACCAGCTCAAGATCATGCTGAAGACGAAGGACGGAGTCATCGAGGATGTCAAGTTCTCCGGAAAAGGCTGCATCATCAGCCAGGCCGCCGCCTCGATCCTCACCGACCTGGTCAAGGGCGAAAAGCTCGAACGGGTGCGCGACCTCACGAAGGACGAGATGCTCGAAAACATCGGCATTCCCATCGGCCCCATGCGCCTCAAGTGCGCCCTGCTCGCCCT
>JBBINO010000077.1:0-1589 GCA_037443845.1 Acidobacteriota bacterium | reverse complement strand
AGGGCCTCGTGGTCAAGGTGGCCGGAGAAGAGGCGCTACTGGTGCGAGACGGCGACAAGGTTTACGCGATATCGAGCCTCTGCAGCCACCAGGACATGTCCCTTGAAGGCGGCCACGCCGAGAACGGGGCGTGGGTCTGCCCCCACCACGGCGCCAAATTCGACCTCGCGACCGGTGACGCCCTCTCGATGCCCGCCGTTGAAGCCATTGACGTCTACGACGTAAAAACGGAGGCTGGCCGTGTATTCCTGGCCGTCGTCAACAGCGATCTGGTAAGGATTGAACAATGATGGAAGCTCTCTCAGAGAAAAAGGCGGCGCGCTTCGACGTCGAGGCCGTCCGCAGGGATTTCCCCGTCCTCGAACGCCAGATCAACGGCCACCGTCTCTGCTACCTAGACAACGCCGCGACGAGCCAGCGGCCCAAGCCGGTCGTTGACGCGGTCGTCGAGTCGCTGACTTGGTCTAACGCCAACATCCACAGGGCGATCCACACGCTCGGTTACGAGGCGACGGTAGCCTACGAGGAGGCGCACAAGAAGGTAGCGCGCTTCATCAACGCCAAGAGCTGGCGCGAGATCGTCTTCGTCCGTAACGCCACCGAGGCGCTCAACCTTGTCGCGGCCTCTTGGGGCGCGGCCAACCTGAGGGCAGGTGACGAGGTCGTCGTCACCATCATGGAGCACCACAGCAACATCGTCCCCTGGCAGTTGCTCGCGGCCAGGCTCGGCTTCGAACTGAAGTTCATCCCCGTCACTCCGGAAGGGGTTCTCGACCTCGACGCCGCGTCGAAGCTCATCACGACGAAGACGAAGCTGGTCGGCGCGGTTCACGCAAGCAACGTGCTCGGCGCCATCAACCCGGCCGAGAAGCTCCGCGAGATGGCCCGCGCCGTGGGCGCGAGGTTCCTCCTCGACGGCGCCCAATCCGCTCCCCACATGGCGGTGGACGTGCGCGCCCTCGACTGCGACTTCTTCGCCGCCTCGGGCCACAAGATGTGCGGCCCAACCGGCATCGGATTCCTCTACGCCAAGAAGGAACTGCTGGAGGCGATGCCGCCCTTCCTCGGCGGCGGCGACATGATCGCGACCGTCACGACGGAAGGCTCGACGTGGAACGAACTACCTTGGAAGTTCGAGGCCGGCACCTCGGCCGTGGCCGAAGGGATCGGCATGGGCGCGGCGGTGGACTACCTTTCGGCCCTCGGAATGAACGCCCTCTTTGAATACGAGCGCGAGCTGGGCGGCTACGTCCTTGAGAAGCTTCGCGCCCTGCCCTACGTCACCCTTTACGGCCACAAAAAGGGGGAGAGCCTCGCCGTCTTCTCTTTTAACGTCGAAGGGGTGCATCCGCACGACGGCGCCAACCTCCTCGACCGGCTCGGCATCGCCGTGCGTTCGGGCCACCACTGCGCCCAACCGCTGATGAACGTGCTGGGGATGGACAACACCCTTCGGGCGAGCTTCTACTTCTACAACACGAAGGAAGAGGCCGACCGCCTCGTCCACGCCCTCGGCGAGCTCAAGCGCCTGTTCAGCCGCTGACGGCGTTCTTACCACAAAGGGCGCGAGGGAAAGACTAAACCATTGA
>JBBINO010000076.1:0-12819 GCA_037443845.1 Acidobacteriota bacterium | reverse complement strand
GGAGGCGCGATGGAGCCGCCGGAGTCCGTTGGATGTTTCCCCGACAAGGAGCTTCTCGATCGCAACCTTAAATGGCGGCGCTGGCCGCTTGCGCACTATGCCGTCCCTTTCAAGCTGACCGATATTCAGCGCCGGCTTTTCGAGAAGTCCGTTCCCGCCGTCTGCCGCTGCGCCGAAGCCGTGGTGGAGGCTTTCGCCAATGACGCCGGCCTGCGCGCCCTCTTTGGTTACGCTCCGGAGCGGGAGGCCTTCATCCTGAAAGAGCCCGGATACAGGCCCCTGATCCCGCTCGGGCGGCTCGACTCCTACCTGTACGAGGACCGCGTCAAGTTTCTTGAGTACAACACGGACGGCACCGCGGGCTGGCATTACAGCGGGGGGCTGACGGCTCTTTGGAGGGAGAAGGCGGGGCTCGAACCGGAGAGTGTCCCGCTTCAGGAAAGGCTTTTTAGCGCCCTCATGGCGTGTCACCGCGAATGGAGCAGGGGCGGGCATCCAGAGCGCATCGCCATCGTTGACTGGCGCAACGTTGGAACGAGGCCCGAGCAGGAGGCGCTCCGCCTCTTCTTCGAGTCCAAAGGCCTCAAGGCGGCCATTGAAGACCCGGCGGAGCTTTCCTTCAAGCCGGGGAGGCTCGAGGGTGGCGAGGGCGCGGTGGACCTCGTCTATCGCCGCGTCGTGAGCGAGGAGCTTTTCGCCAGGGCGCCGCGGGCCGCCGCGTTTCTTCGGGCTTATGAAGAGGGGGCTTTCTGCTGCGCGGGAAGCTTCCGCACCGACCCGGCATGGAGCAAAACGCTTTTCGCCGTTCTCTCCGAGCCCAGGTGGCGCCACCTTTTCGAGGAGCGCGACCACGAAGTATTGGACGAGGTGATCCCCTGGACGCGGCTTATCCGTCCCGGCATGGCAGACTCCGCGGAGGGAAGAGAGCTGCGGTCCGAGCTTCTTTCGGGCCGGGGCCGTTTCATCCTCAAGCCGGCCAACAGCTACCAGGGGGCGGGCGTTCACGCCGGCCCGCTTCTACCCCAGGGTGCCTGGTGCCACGCCGTGGATCAGGCTTTTTCAAAAGGCGCGTGGGTCGCGCAGGAATACCTTGAGCCGGTGAAGTGGCTCGGGCCACCAAAAGAGCCGCCGCACTTCATCCAGGTTGGCGCCTTCACGCTGATGGGTCGTTGGGCCGGGCTGATGGCGCGGGTTTGCGAAAGCCCGGTCATCACGCCGGATTCGATTGACAAGTTTCTGCCGGTGGGAGAAGAAATCCCCTGGGAACTGGAAAACGATAAGGAGGTTCCATGAAGCGCGCCCTGTTTCTGATGGCCGCCGTGATGGCGGCGTCCCTTTCGATGACCGCGCAGGAAAAGAGCGCGGGGCGGAGCGTCCCCGTCGCGAAGTGGCTGGTCGCCGGAGGACTCGCGGTCCCCTCGGCCGTTTACGGAAGCGAACCGGCCGAGGCGGAAGCGACGCGCCTCTTGGGCGGCCAGACGCTGGCCCCCCGCGCTCTGTGGCCCGAGGAAGGCATGGAGGTCGAATGGGCGCCCGCGAGCACGACGAAATGGCGGGCGGTCTCGGCGAAAGATGGCGTCGTGAAAGCCGAGGGCGGGAACGTGTTATGCGCCGCGGCCTACTTGAAGACGGGCAGGTGGACGAAGGCTTCACTGAAGCTCGGCTCCAAGTGCGCGCTCGCCGTTTACCTCGATGGGGAACGAGTCGCGGAGCGGTTCGCGCCCCCCGAAGAGAATGGACGGGAATTGACGGCCAGCTTGAAGCTCCCCACCGGCCTTCACAGGCTCCTTGTCGAGGCGCTCTCGCTTGACAAGACGCCGCCGCCGTTCTCCGCGTCGCTCGCCTCAGAAAGCGCCGGGATCCCCGATCCGGAGGTGACGCTCTCACCGCGCCACCCGCTGATGGAGAGCGACGTTCTCGCCGCGCCATTCATCTCGGACATCGCCGTGGCCGGCGACGCAAGCAGGGTGGCGCTCGTTGAAAGGCGCACCGACGAAGCCGCCGACACCAGGCCCGCGAGCCTGGAAATCAGGGACGCCACGGACGGCCGCTTGATCACCGACTACCGCGCGGCCAGCGGGCTCGGCTCGCCATACTTTTCGGGCGACGGGCGGAAGCTGGCCTTCACGGCGCCGAACCCCGGCGACCATGCAAAGAGGGACCTCTGGGTGATGGAGACCTCTTCCGGCCTGGTCGAAAAGGCCGCGGAGAAGCTCAGCGGCGTCAGGAATGTCCGGTTTTCTCCGGACGGCCGCTTCATATACTTCATGGCGACCCTGCCGAAAGCGAAGCCCGAGAAAGCGCCGTCGTGCGTCCGTTTCGTGGAGCCGTGGCAGCGGCTCTCCGGGTGGGACGACTTCCAGCAGGTCTATCAGCTTTCACTGAAAGACGGAGTCCTCAGGCCTTTGACGCTGGGCCGCACCAATGCCGAGGATTACGCCCTCAGCTCCGACGGTACCAAGCTGGCGGTGATACGGGGAGTGGCCGTCGAGCACCGCCCGTGGCTTGTCATGGAGATCTGGCTTCAGGACCTGAAGTCCGGAGAATCGCGCCGCCTTCTCTCGTGGGAAAGATGGCCGCACATGAGCGAACTGGCATTCTCCCCCGGCGGGAACGAGATCGCATTCGTCGCTCCTCCGGCGGACATGCCGCCAGGAGGCATGAAGCCGAAAGAGCACATGGGCTTCGATCTACAGCTCTTCGTCATGAAAACGGACAAGCCGGAGCCGGTGAACATCTCCGAAGGGCTGAGGGCCACCGTCACTTCCGACGGAATAGGCGTCCTGCCGGGCAGGAGAAACCTCTGGTGGAATCCCAAGGACGGGCTGATTTACTTCGTCGTCACCGACCGCGACAGGGTGAGGCTCTATCGCTGCCGCGAAGACGGCAAAGCGGCCGAAGCCGTGCCTCTGCCTGACGCCTCAATCGGCAGCCCGGACATTTCCGCGGATGGCTCGCTCCTCGTCTACAATGGGTCGTCCTTCGGGACCTTCTGGACCGCGAGGGCATCGAACCTTCAGACTGGCGCGGTGCACGACATCGCCATGCCCGGGCGCGACGTTTTCTCGCGCGTCGAGATGGGAAGCAACGAGTCCTTCGACGTGCTCGCGAGGGACGGCGTGCCGCTCCAAGGCTGGCTCTTCTATCCTCCGCATTTCGACGCGAAAATGAAATACCCGATGATCGTCGCCTACTACGGCGGCGCGATGCCCTACGCCGAATGCTTCAGGCCGGAGTTCTTCTGGCTCGCCGGCCAGGGCTACGTCGTCTATCTCGTCACGCCAAGAGGCTCGATAGGCTACGGAAGGGACTTCGCCGACGCGCACATTGACGACTGGGGCAAAATGGCGGGGGCCGACATCATTGACGGAGTCAGCGCCGTCCTGAAGCACAAGCCATTCGTGGACGCCAAGCGCGTTGGATGCTACGGCGGATCGTACGGCGGTTTCATGACGCTCTACCTCGTCAGCCACAGCGATCTATTCGCCGCAGCGGTTGATTTTTTCGGCATCAGCGACATAACGAGTTACTGGGGCGCGGGCTGGTGGGGCTGGGGCTTCGACTACGGCGACACGGCCCTTGCGAACGCCTACCCCTGGAACAGGCGCGATATCTTCGTTGACCGCTCGCCGATCTACAACGCCGACAAGATTCACGCTCCGCTGCTTTTGCTCCACGGCGATTCGGATACTAATGTTCCCACCGAGGAGTCGGACCAGATTTTCAGCGCGATGCGCGTGCTAGGCCGCACTTGCGAGTATGTGCGCTTCGCGGGCGAGGACCACGGCATCAACGGCCGCCCCAGCAACCGCGTGGCAAGCGAGACGATGATGCTCGAATGGTTCGACCGCTTCCTCAAGAACCAGCCTGAGGCGTGGCAAGAGAGGTGGAAGAACGACCAGCCGCCGGTTGAAAAGTAGGAGCGGTCTCCCGACCGCGATTCCCGCGATCTCGCGGAGAAAATGTCCACAGGGAGGTCAGGGAGGAAAGAGTAATAGTTTATTGGGTTATGGGCTCTCGATAATGGGTAGATTCAGCGAGTGTCCCTCGTGACATCGTGGGCTTGAAAAGGTGAGGCACAGGTGTTATATTGGGGGTGACTGGAGGTAACACCATGTCCTCAGCCACTACGATTAGGCGGTCCGTCGCCCTTCCCCGAGGCCTTGTAGAAGAAGTATCGGCCCTGGCGCCAAAAGAGTTGCGCAAGAACTTCAACCGGCTCGTGATCACCGCTTTGGATGAGTTCGCGAAAGAGCAAAGAGCCCGCCGGTTCCGAGAAGAGGTGGCCGCCATGGCGAAGGATCCTCAGGTGCGTTCAGACTGCGCGGCCATCTCCAAAACATTCGCCGCCGCCAACCGTGACGGACTGGGCCGGCTGCCATGATCCAGCGAGGCGACATCTATTTCGTGAACTTGAACCCCGTGAAGGGACGCGAGCAGGAGGGGGAAAGGCCGGTCCTCGTGGTTTCGTCCGATGCGATCAACAGCCAGCCGCTTGTAATAACTGTCCTCGTGGGCACGAAGGGCGCCAACGTGACGAAGGACTACCCGACCAACGTAAGGGTGACGGCGAGGGAAACGGGACTGAGGATGGAAACCGTTTTCTATGCCTTTCAGGTGCGCTCGTTAGACCACGCCCGGTTTCCCTCGGCCCGGGCCGGCTTAATGCCCCCGAACCGCATGGCCGAAGTGGAGGCGGCGCTCAAGCTCGTCCTTGAATTGCCGTAAACGTTCATTCCTTTGGCCTGGAGCAGCAGCGCCAGCGGCAACGATCCGGGCTGATTCGGGACACGATACTCATTTCGCCATCCGTGCCCCTCCTGCCTTCCGTGGTGAAAACTCCTACAGCTTTTGTCCGCACTTGGGGCAGAAGGAAGAGTCTGGGTCGGGAACTGGAGCGCCGCACTTGGGGCAGGAGCCGGCCGTGGCGGGTTGCTTTTCGCTGGAGGCGCCGTCCTTCATTTCCTGCTTGAAATTCTTGATTGTTTTTCCGAATGCGCCGCCGAGCTGGGGGAGTTTCGCGGCTCCGAAGAGCAGCACGGCGATCAGAAGGATGATGACCAGTTCCGGCGTTCCCAGCGAGCCGAACAGTGCCAGCGCTTGCATCGCGTTCATGAGATCTCCTTCAGCGGACGATCAGCCGCCTGCGCTTCAGCTTTCCCACCTTGAGGACGTGCTCGCCCGGAGCGCTCCGGTCGAAGGCCGAACTGAAGCTCGTTATCTTGTCGCCGTCCAGCGTGACGCCTCCCTGTTGCATGAGCCGCTTCGCCTCGCTGGCAGAAGGCGCCAGCCCTAGCTGCGTGATCAGCCTGTAGTACAGGACGGGCTCGGCTTGCGCCTCAAGCACGCTCTCTTCCATCTCTTCCGGGTTCTCGCGCCGCGTGAAGACGCGCTCGAAGTGGTCGCGCGCGCCCGCCGCCGCGGCCTCGCCGTGGTAGTAACGCACCAGCGTCGCGGCGAGCGTCTTCTTGGCTTCCATCGGGTGGATTCTGCCAGAGGCCGCGTCGGCCTTCATCTGTTCGATGTCGGCGGGGCAGAGGTCGGTGCACAGCAGCCAGTAACGCCACATCATGTCGTCGCTCAGGCTCATCACCTTGCCGAAGATGTCCTTGGGGTCCTCGTTTATGCCGATGTAGTTGCCGAGCGACTTGGACATTTTTTCGACGCCGTCAGTGCCTTCGAGAAGCGGCATCGTCAGAACGACCTGTTCCTCCAAGCCGTATTCGCGCAGAATGTCGCGGCCCACGAGCAGGTTGAACAACTGGTCCGATCCGCCAAGCTCGACGTCGGCCTTGAGCGCCACAGAATCGTAAGCCTGCGCGAGCGGATAGAGAAACTCGTGGATGTGAATCGGCTGGCCGGACTTGTACCTCTTTTCGAAGTCGTCGCGTTCGAGCATCCTGGCCACCGTGTACTTGCCGGCGAGCCGTATGAAGCCCTCGGCCCCAAGGGCCGAAAGCCACTCGGAGTTGAAACGCACCTGGGTCTTCTTGGGATCGAGCATCTTGAAAACCTGTTTCTTGTAGGTTTCCGCGTTGGCGAGAACCTGCTCGCGTGTCAATTGAGGCCTGGTGGCCTTTTTGCCGGTCGGGTCGCCGATCATTCCGGTGAAGTCTCCGATGACGAAGACGACCTGGTGGCCGAGGTCCTGAAAGTGTTTCATCTTTCTCAATACCACCGTGTGGCCGAGGTGCAGGTCCGGCGCCGACGGGTCGAAGCCCGCCTTGACTATGAGCGGCTTTCCGCTTGACGCCGAGCGGGCCAGCTTCTTGGCGAGAAGCGCTTCGTCAACCAGGTTGCAGGCGCCTTTGGCGAGGTAGTTGAGCGCCTCCCCTTGAGTCAGATTCATGATGTCTCTCCGGTGTCCATGAGCTTCTTGATGAGCCGCCCGTAGTCTTCCTTTTCGACGAGCAGCTGGGCGCGGCCCTCCGTGACCCGCACCCTCTCTTCGCAAACGAGCCTCAGCGCCTCGGGATACAGCCGGTGCTCGTAGCGCAGGATGCGCGCGCTTAAGGTCTCTTCGGTGTCGCCCGGCATTATGGGAACGACGGCCTGGAGGATTATCGGCCCGTGATCGCACTCCTCGTCAACGAAATGGACGGTGCAGCCGGAGAAACGCGCGCCGTGAAGGATGGCCTGCTGCTGCACGTGAAGGCCCGGGAAGGCTGGAAGAAGGGCCGGATGGATGTTCAGTATCCGGTTCTGAAACGACCTGATGAAAATGGGCGACAGAAGGCGCATGTAGCCAGCGAGGCAGACTATCTCGACGCCCGCCGAAACGAGCGCCGTGACCATCCTGACGTCGTGCTCTTCGCGGCTTCGCGACTCCTTGTGGTTGATGACCATCGTCTGGACGCCCCGCGCCGAGGCAAGAGCCAGGCCAGGCGCGTCCGGCACGTTTGAAATGACCAGAGCGCAGCGGGCTGAAAGCAAGCCTTTGTCCATGGCGTCCAGAAGCGCCACCATGTTCGACCCGCGCCCAGAAATCAGAATGCCGACGTTTTTCACGGCCCGCGCCTCCCGAAGGCGGTAAGTTTAGCATACTTGGGGTTGATGAGGGATGAGAAATGAATGGCGAGGCATGGGGGATGCCAAGTAATGAATGCTGAATATTCGATGCTCGATTTCAAATTGTGGTGCTGCATTGATTAATTGATAGCCTACCACAATTCGACATTGAACATTCAGCATTCAATATTCGGCGTTGGCCTCCACGCCTCCGCGATGAATCTTTGTCTCACGCTGGTTCGTAGAGGGTGCGGCGCTTGCGGGGAATAAAGCCCGCCTCGGCGATGACGTGGCGAAGCTCTGCCTCGTTCGTTCGGTTGCGGCAGCCGGCCGCGGCGACGACGTTCTCCTCGATCATCACGGAGCCGATGTCGTTCGCCCCGAAGTGGAGCGCGACCTGTCCCATCTTCAGCCCCTGTGTGACCCAGCTCGCCTGAACGTTGTCAAAGTTGTCGAGGTAAAGCCGGGAGAGGGCCAGCACCCGAAGGTAGTCAACGCCGGTCGCCTCGGCCGACGGCAGAGGAAGCGCCTCCGACCGCTGGTAGGTCCAGGGGATGAAGGCCGTGAAGCCGCCCGTCCTGTCTTGCAGCCGGCGCAGGTGGTCTAGGTGGACGATGATGTCTCGCGGCTTTTCGATGGAACCGAACATCATCGTAGCCGTCGTCCTGAGCCCCTGCCGGTGGGCCTCTTCCATCACGCCGAGCCACTGCGCCACGGTAGCTTTGCCCGGGGCCATCGCCGGCCGGACGTCGTCGGAGAGAATCTCCGCCCCTCCGCCTGGAATGCTCATCAGCCCGGCCTCCTTCAGCCTGGCGATTACTTCCCGGACGCTCATCTTATAAAGCGCCGAGAAGAAAACGATTTCCGGCGGAGAAAAACAATGCAAGTGGACCGCGGGGAATTCACGGCGCACAAGCCTCAGCATCTCCTCGTAAAATGAAAAAGGAAGCTCCGGGTTGTGGCCACCCTGGAGGAGTATTCCCGTCCCTCCCAGCTCGACGGTTTCGCGCACCTTGGCCAGGAGATCGCTTCCCGTAAGAAGGTAGCCCTCATCGTGGCCGGGCTTGCGCGAGAAGGCGCAGAAAGTGCAATTCGAGACGCAGACGTTCGTGTAGTTGATGTTGCGGTCAACTATGTAGGTGGTGGCACCGTCGGGGTGCTTGCGTTCTCTGGCAAGGTCGGCGGCGCGGCCGAGATCGAGAAAGCGGGCCGACGCCAGCAGCGCCTCGCCCTCATCCGGCGTAAGGCGCTCGCCGCGAAAGGCCCTCTCGATGGCCGTTTTGGCGGCCTCGTCACGCGGGGGTACGGCCACCATTGATCTCCTTTCCGAACGCCTGGCGCAGGAAGAGGCCGAGCGCCTTGAACTCCGGCTCGCCAAGCTCGTAGTGGATGTGGTTTGAAAGGTAATCCTCGGCGCCGGCGGCGTCGAATCCGGTGCGCTTCGAAAAGTCGCGCGCGATGGCGCGGATGCGCTGCCTGCCGTAATCGTAGGAGCTCATGAGGATGGGCCGGGCTTCCGCCGCCAGCGCCTCGCTTTTCGCGGCCCAGACGGCGAAGACGAACGGCAGGCCGGTTTCGGTCGCCCATCGCGCCGCGAGATCCATCCGCTGGAACCGCCTCAAGTGAAGGGGCAGGTCCAGCGCCTGGTCGCCGATTACGAGCATTGCCTGGTCTTCGCGAAGGGAAGATGGAATCTCCGCCCACTCGTTGTATCTGGGAGAGAGTCCCTCGAAGCGCTCGAGGATGAGGCGCACCAGCGCCTGGGAGGTCCTGCTGGACGGGTCCAATAGCACTTCGCGCGCGTCCTTGACCGCGCCGCCGAAAAGCAGAAGCACTGACGTGACCTCGCCCGCAGCGGCCACTCCTACCGGCGCAGCGACGACCAGGTTCTCGTCCATCGCCAGTGCCGCGGCCGGAACGAGCCCCACGTCCGCGTCGCCGGAAATCAGCCTGGCCGCGCAATCGCTCGGCCTGTCGAACGAGACCGACCACTCTGGAGGATAGAGCCCGGCGCGGAGCCCCGAACACAGAGGAGCCGCGTTGAGGTAACCTACCGCCGAAATGCGCATGTGGCTGATCACTTTCTGCCGAACCAAGCGAGGACTTCCGCCTCGCGCAAGGTGTGGATTATCGGCCTTCCGTGCGGGCAAGTCAACGGCGCGCCCAGTGAGAAGAGTGTGTCGAGCAGGAACTGCATCTTCTCGGCGGGCAGCGGGTCGTTCATCATGACTGAGCCCCGGCACGAGCGCATGACCAGCACCTTCTTCCATTGCTCCCTGGGCGTCTTGAGAAGATCGCCCGCGGATTCAAAAAACTCTTCCAGTATCGCGCTTATTTCCCGCTCTTCCAGAAAGGCGGGCGCGCCCCTGACCGCGATTCCCTCCTCACCGAAAGGCTCCGCGTCGAAGCCCTGCGCCGTCAAGAGTTCCGCCATCTCGGCGGCCCTGTGCCGGGCGCTCCTCGGAAGATCGTACGGGCGCGGGTGGAGAAAAGGCTGGAAGGGGCCCTTCATCTCGATGAACCTTCTTAGCTGCTCGAACCTGATCCGCTCGTGCGCGACGTGCTGGTCCACGACGCAGAGCCCCTCCGGACCATCGCAGATAATAAAGCTTCGCCGCCACTGAGCGAGCGCCGTTAGCGGCGCTGGCGGCGGCGATGCCGCCGATTCCTCGCCATCGTGCGCCAAGGCCCCGACGGGCTTTTGGGAGAAAAGCGCGGCAGGCTCCTTTACGGCAAGGTTTCTCGCCCAAGCGAAGGCTGGCGCCGCGCCGGGAGCGAAGCTCCCGGCGGCCTGAGGCAGCGGGGAGCCTGGCGCGATCGCCATCCTTAGGGCGCGAAGAACGGCTTGGTGAACGCCTTGGCTGTCGCTGAAACGCACCTCGCGTTTCGTCGGGTGGACGTTCACGTCAACGCCGGATGGAGGCAGGGTGACCTCCAGCAACAGGACCGGATACCGTCCCTTCGGGTGTGTGTTCTCGTAGGCCGCAGTGACGGCGTGCTGCAGCAGCCTGTCGCGCACGAACCTGCCGTTCACGAGGGTGAACTGGTAGCGTGGCGTGGCCAGGTTGCGCGACGGGACGCCGGCGAGCCCCTTTACCGTTATTTCGTTGAAGGCGTAATCAATTTCCGTGAAGTCGCCCTCCGGAAGCTCCGGAAAGAGAGCGAAGAACCTGTCGCGCATGGTTCCTGAAGGGGCGAGGTTCATCACCTCCCTGCCTTCATTTCCGAGGACGAAGGCGACGTCCGGCCTGGCCAGCGCGTAGTTTTCGGCGAGGCTGATCGCGTGGCTCAACTCCGTCGCCGGAGCCTTCAGGAACTTCCGCCTTGCGGGCACGTTAAAAAAAAGATCCTCGACGCTGACCCTGGTTCCGGCCGCGAGGCCGCAGGGCTCGACTTGGCCAAGCCTCCCGCCTTCAACCCGGAGCGACGCGCCTTGGGCGGCTCCGCGAGAACGGCTCTGGATAGTCAGGCGGCTTACGGAGGCGATCGAGGGCAGCGCCTCCCCGCGGAAGCCGAGCGTCACGATCTCAAAGAGGTCCTCGGTCCTGCCCAGCTTGCTGGTCGCGTGGCGCTCCACTGAGAGCCTGAGATCTTCGGCGGCCATGCCACAACCGTCGTCCTCGGCAATGATCCTCGATCGGCCGCCAGCGGAAAGCTCAATTCTGACCCTCGACGCGCCGGCGTCGAGGGAATTTTCTAAAAGCTCCTTCACCACCGAGGCGGGCCGCTCGATCACCTCCCCCGCCGCTATCTGGTTCACCAGGATGTCCGGAAGGATTCTGATGACGGACATGCGTCTATTATAGCAGGCCCCCCGGCCGATGGCGACGGCGGCCCGGTTTGTGACGTTCGTCACGGCCGAGCTGTTGACTGCGGCATTCCCGCGTTGTACCTTTAAGCTGGCGGCCGAGGCCTTTCCCGAGGCCGCCGATTCTGCCGAAAAGGAACGCGTGCAACTTGGCTTCGCATCTTGTTTTGGCGCCTAGGGGGCGCAAGAAAAACCGGAGGCCATGATGAAACCGAAAAGGCTCAGGTTGTTTCTTTGGGTCTGTCTCGCCGTGGCGTTCGTCGTGGGGCCGCTCGCCGCGGGAAAGGGGTCGTGTCCGCCGCTGCTCGCCGCCCTTCTGCCGGAGGGGGTCGCTAACGCCGGCGGGCAGTACAATTCGGCCGGCATGGTCGGCATCGGCTTCGCGGCGGCCGACTTGCCGTTCGTTAACCCATGCGCAAACCAGACCACGAAATATCCGGGCCGCATCAGCTTCGACATAAAGCACTACTCCGGCGAAGGCATCGAACTCTTCAAGATGCAGATTGACGGCGAAGAGTCGCAGAGGCTCCAAAACGCGATGGAAGAGTTCAAAGAGGCGCACGCCAAGCTGGCCGCGGCCCCGAAAACAGGAGCCTTCGGAGGGCTGGTATCCGTGAGCCCGCTCAAGACGGAAAAGTCCAGCGGGGGAACGATCATCTATTACGACTATTACACCGACTGTTCGGAAGGCGTGAAAAGGTCCAAGCCCTCGGCCCGCCTCATGGGGGCGGCGCACAACGAGAACACGGCGATCAACATTGAGGTCGATGGGTTCATCAGCGGGGAGGCGGCGAAGGCGGCCGCTTCAAAGGTGCTCGCCAATTTCGCGAAGACCGATTTCACGAAACTGGATGCCGGAAAATGAAAGAACGTCTGCTAGGGAGGATTCTGCCATGAAAGCAGCCTTGAAACTGTTGGCCGTACTAATGCTCTCGTCCGCCGCGCTGGCGCCTTCGAAGGCCGCCGAGCCCGACATGGCCGGATGCAAGGACCATCCGCTTTTCCCAACCCGCATGCCCGAATACCGCATAGAGCGCTGCAAGACCGAGGATTTCGGCTACTTTGACTTTTACACGGTCAAGCCGCCCAAGATGAGAGTAGAAGGCAAGTTCACCACGATTATCTACGCTTTCACCGGCCCTAGGAACACGGAGCCGAGCGGCGTGGCCGTCGTCCGAAATTACGAAAACGCCATCCGGAAGGCGGGCGGGACGGTCATCGAAACCGTTCCCCACTGGTGGGTGACGGGGAAGTTCGTCAAGAACGGCCAGGAGACCTGGGTGCAAGCGGAGAAGGGCAACGGCAAAATATGGCTCCGGCTCGTAGAGAGAAAGGCCATGGAGCAGTACGTCAAGGCGGACGCGACCGCGTTGAGCAACGATATCCGCGAGACCGGCCACGCCGCCGTCTATGGGATCACGTTCGACACCGACAGTGCCACCATCAAGCCCGAGTCGGCCCTGGCTATTGGAGAAATCGCCAAGTTGCTTAAGAACGATCCCAGTCTCAAGATCGTCGTTGTCGGCCATACCGATAACAGCGGCACGGCCGAGCACAACCTTAAGCTTTCAGAAGAGCGGGCTCAGGCGGTGCGGGAAGCCCTTATTCAGGAAAACGGCATCGCCGCAGAGCGCCTGCGATCCTACGGCTGCGGCCCCTACGCCCCGGTCGCCTCTAACGACACGGAGGAGGGGCGCGCGCTCAACCGCCGGGTCGAACTGGTAAAGATGTGATGACGCAGGAACGCGAGGATCGCGCCGGGGCGCGTGTGGCGCCCCGGCGCCTGAAATGCCGCGACTCTGGCTGCGAACCACCCCCCCAAAAAACGGCAAAAGTGGTTTCCATCTTCCCCAATCCTATATAATATGGAAGGAAGGATTTCGGTCGAACAGCGTACGACAGACCATAACGCTACTTCGAGGTTGGAGCAATGTCCGAGCCGCTGTTAGGAACCAAGATTGGGCACGTCCGGTTCGTGGAAAAGCTCGCGGCCGGAGGAATGG
>JBBINO010000075.1:0-12857 GCA_037443845.1 Acidobacteriota bacterium | reverse complement strand
AAGCCCGGCGGAATGCTCTGTCGCGCTTCGCGGCCCCCTCCGCTGGCAAAGCCAGACGGAGGGACCCCCGCCCTTGGATGCCATCTTCGCCTTCGGCTCGATGGCCCCCAATCCCTTTTGGGTGAACGTCCTTTGGGGGGTAAACGAAGTGCTCATAGGCATTTGGGGGGCACCGTTGCACTTTCATCGCGGGATTGGGGGTTGACAGCTCTGGCGCAGCGCGGGCACAAGGGCCCTCCCTCCACGGCAACCGGTTCGGTCGTCACGACCCAGCAGCGCTGGCATTTTTCACCTGGCGCGGGAACTACTTCGGCCGCCGTTTCGCCGCCCTCGCTCTTCTGAATTTCGACCGACGACACGATGAACAGGTCGGGAAGGATGGCGCGGCAGGACTCAAAAAGCGCTCCCGTCTTTTCGTCCGGGGCTCGCAAAATCACCTTCGCTTCAAGGGATTTGCCGATCTCGCCCCTCCTCCGGGCTTCTTCCAGCGCCTTGTTGACTACGTCGCGGACCTCTCGCAGCTTCTCCCACTTCTGGGAAAGGTTGCCGTCGTCGAGCCCCGCCGGTTTCGGAAAGAGCGCCATGTGGACCGACGGGCACTCGCGCCCCGCAAGATGCCCCCAGGCCTCCTCCATCGTGAAGGGAAGGACGGGGGCGAGAAGGCGCAAAAGCGAATCCGCGCAACGGTAGAGGACCGTCTGCGCGGCCCTTCTTTCGGGCCACTCCGCTTTCGAGCAGTATAGCCTGTCCTTCAGGATGTCGAGGTAGAAGGCCGACAGCGTGACGGCACAAAACTGGAGCGTCTCGTGGTAAACGACGTGAAAAGCCATCTCTTCGTAGGCCTTCGTCACCTTTTCCATGAGCTTGTCGAGAAGGATTAAGACGTAGCGGTCCATCTCTCCCATCTCTTCGGGGCTCACCATGTCTTTCCCCGGGTCGAAATCGCAGAGGTTCCCGAGAAGATAGCGAAGGGTGTTCCGTATCTTCAGGTACGCCTCGGAGTTTTTTCCGATGAGCTCCCACGAGAAGCGAACGTCGTCGCGGTAATCAACCATGCTGACCCAGAGCCTCAAGATTTCGGCTCCGCTCTTCTTGACCACCTCCTCTGGCGCTATGACGTTGCCCATGGATTTGGACATCGCCCTGCCTTCTCCGTCCAGGACGAATCCGTGGGTGACGACCTGCTTGTAAGGAGGCAAGCCGTTGAGCATGATGGAGGTCAGCAGCGACGTGTGGAACCATCCCCGGTGCTGGTCGCTTCCTTCGAGGTAGACCTCCGACGGCCACGGGTGGTTCTCGTCGTTCAGGATCGCCCTGTGGCTGACCCCCGAGTCGAACCAGACGTCCAGAATGTCCGTCTCCTGCGTAAACCGCGTGGCACCGCATTTCTTGCAGGCGTACCCCTTCGGCAAGAATCTTGAGGCGTCGCCCTCCCACCAGATTCCGGCACCCCGCTCGCCTATCTCCTTGACCACGGCGCCGAAAAACGCTTCGTCCCTCACCGGCTCCTCGCACGAGGCGCAGGAAACTATTGTGATCGGCACGCCCCACCTTCTCTGCCTGGAAACGCACCAATCGGGGCGGTTCTCTATCATGCTGTAAATCCTGTTCCTGCCCCACGGCGGAACCCATTTCGTCGAGTCTATCGCTTCAAGAGCCCTTTTTCTGAGGCCGTCGTGTTCCATTTTCATGAACCACTGCTTCGTCGCCCTGAATATCAGCTGGTTCTTGCAGCGCCAGCAGTGCGGGTAGGAATGGCGAAGCGTGCCTGAATGGAGAAGCGCCCCCTTCTCCCTAAGAAGCTCGATGACTTTGGGGTTGGCGTCGAATACGTTCTGGCCCGCGAAGTGGTCAACCTCTTTCAAGAAGCAGCCCTTGGAGTCAACGGGAGAGAGAATGGGCAGGCCGTACTTAACGCCGGAGACGTAGTCGTCCTGCCCGTGGCCGGGGGCGGTGTGGACGCAGCCGGTGCCCGTATCGGGCGTCACGTACACGGCCAGTATACCCACCGAATCCCTCTCAAGAAACGGGTGGCGGAACTTTATCCCCTCTAACTGCGCCCCTTTGAATTTGGCGACGGCGCTCCCTTTGAGGCCGGTCTCTTTCAAGAAAGCTTCAAGGAGCGCTTCAGCGACGATGTAATGCTGCTCCCCGCACTTGACGGCGGCATAAACGAAGTCGGGATGGAACGCTATCGCCAAGTTGGCCGGGAGCGTCCAGGGGGTCGTCGTCCAAATCACAGCCTTCGATTCGGCTGGCACGCCTTCTGGAAGTTTCTTCTCCTGCTTCGAGGAGAGCGCAAAGGCAACGTGTACCGTCGGGGATACGTGCTCGTGATATTCCACTTCCGCCTCGGCGAGCGCCGTTTCGCAGTGGATACACCACTGAACCGACTTCATCCCCTTGTAGGCGTAGCCTTGTTCAAAGCATTTTATGAAGGAATCGGCGATGGCCGCTTCGTAACCGTAATCCATCGTCTTGTAGGGCCCCTGCCATTCGCCGAATACTCCCAACCGGACGAACTCCTTCTTCTGCGCCTCGATGAACTTCTCGGCGTATGCGCGGCACGCCTTTCGGAAGGCGTGGACCTCCATCTCCCTGACTTTCCGCCCCTGTTCCTTCTCTATTTGAAGCTCGATGGGAAGCCCGTGGCAATCCCAACCCGGCCGGTAGGTGACCCTGTAGCCGGACATCGAACGGGACTTTATGACGAAATCCTTCAATATTTTATTGAGGGCATGGCCCAGGTGAATGTGCCCGTTCGCATAGGGCGGCCCGTCGTGAAAAGAAAAGAGGGGGGCGTTCTTCCTGGCTTCCTGAATCTTCCCGTAAATCCCCTCCTTCTCCCACTTGGCGAGCATTTCGGGCTCGCGCTGCGTGAGATTGGCCTTCATGGGGAACTCCGTTCGGGGCAGATTCAAGCTCGTCTTCCAGTCAGTCGCCACGCAAACCTCCTTAAACCCTCATTCTACGCCATTTAGCCCCGCCGCTCAAGAGCCGCGAGCGGGCCGCAGGAAGGGCGCGGGCCTCCCGGCCGCTTGCCATCGGGGAGAGGCCATCGTCCGCTCTCTTTCGTCCCCCGCCGCCTCTACGGCTGTCCGTTTGACCGCTTATGCGGTGTGGGCTATACTCCCTTCTCGAAAAGGCGTGGCGCTTTCGGCCGGCGGGTTCAAACGTGACGGCCCTGGCGCCAGTGAAGCGAGCGCAGATCAGTTAGGAGGCTAAAGTGGCGGCTTTCAAGAACGTGGTCGTACCGAAAGAGGGCGCCCCGGTCACGATGAAAGACGGGGTCTTGAACGTACCGGATCACCCCATTCTTCCATTCATCGAAGGAGACGGAACCGGTCCCGACATATGGCGGGCATCGCGGCGCGTTCTCGACGCGGCCGTCGAAAAGGCCTACAAGGGCAAAAAGAAGATTGCCTGGATGGAGGTTTACGCGGGGGAGAAGGCCTTCCACAAGTTTGGCGAGTGGCTCCCGGACGACACGGTCGAGGCCTTCAAGACATACCTCGTCGGCATAAAGGGGCCTTTGACGACGCCAATCGGCGGCGGCATCCGCTCCCTCAACGTGGCCCTGAGGCAGATCCTCGACCTTTACGTCTGCCTGAGGCCGGTGAAGTACTTCGCGGGCGTCCCGAGCCCCGTGAAGGCTCCCGAAAAGGTGGACATGGTCATCTTCAGGGAGAACACCGAGGACATTTACGCCGGCATCGAGTGGAAGGCCTACAGCCCCGAGGTGAAGAAGGTCATCGAGTTCCTGATGAAAGAGATGTCCGTCAAGAAGATCCGCTTCCCCGAGTGCTCCGGCATCGGCATCAAGGCGGTCTCCGAGGAGGGGAGCAAGCGCCTCTGCCGCGCCGCCATCCAGTACGCCCTCAAGCAAAACCGCAAGAGCGTGAACTTCACCCACAAGGGCAACATCATGAAGTTCACCGAAGGCGCCTTCAAGGATTGGGGTTACCAGGTGGCCGCCACCGAGTTCAGGAACGAGACGGTGACCCAGCGCGAGTCGTGGATACTTGGCAACAAGGAGCAGAACCCCGCCCTCGGCAACGAGGAAAACGCCAGGATGATCGAGCCCGGCTTCGACATGTTCGCCCCAGACAAGAAGGCGGAGATCATCAGGGAGATCGAAGCGACGCTGAAGCTCTGGCCCACGCACGGCGACGGCAAGTGGAAGAAGAAGCTTCTCATGAAGGACACGATCGCCGACATAACCCTCCAGCAGACCATCACGAGGGCCGACGAGTTCGACGTCATAGCGACGCTGAACCTGAACGGCGACTACCTTTCCGACGCGCTGGCGGCGCAGGTCGGGGGCATCGGCATCGCCCCAGGCGGCAACATAAACTACGTCACCGGCCACGCCATCTTCGAGGCGACCCACGGCACCGCGCCCAAATACGCCAATCTGGACAAGGTCAACCCGGGCTCGGTCATCCTGTCGGGCGAGATGATGTTCCGCTTCATGGGGTGGAACGAGGCGGCCGACCTGATCGTCAAGGGGCTCGAGCGTTCCATCACCAGCCACAAAGTCACCTACGACTTCGCCCGGCTGATGAAAGCCGAGGGCGCAAAAGACGTTAAGGAGCTCAAGTGCTCCGAATTCGGCGACGAGATAATCCGCAACATGGCCTGACGGCGCTTCTTGCCGGGGTGGTGGCGCTCTTCTTCGCCGCCTCCATCCCGGCCGGGGCGTACGGGCCCGTGGTGCTGGCCAAGATGACCTCCTCGGCGCTGAAGCTGGCGCCCGCGTCGCTAAGGGGGGTGTTGTCTTCTTATCAGAAATACGTTGACCAGGGAATTAAAGATACGGTCCAGAAAGAGGGCAAAACGCCCGGGCCGGTTCTCGTCAGCGCGCTACAGGAGGAGATCGTCAAAATGGCCGAACTGGCCAAGGGCCAGGCGCCTTTCGAGGAGGTCTCCTACCGCTTCGGGCGCGTCGCCGCCCTCGCCTTCCTTTTGAACGATCCGCTTAGGGATTCGGGCGACCCAAGGATAGAAGCGATTAGGGACGACTACTCCTCGTACATGGAGCGAAAACTTCCCAAAATGCCAATCGTCTTCGACGGCTACGACAACCCGGAGATGTCCGGGGACGCCGACGCCTACTTCCAGCAGCGGTTCAAGGGAGAGCAGCGCTACCGCGACGCCCTGCTCTTCTGCTATTACCCGGCTGGCAAAGCGGTCTCTTCGCAGACCTTCGACGACAGGTCCAACGCCTTCGCGGTCGTCGAGACGATCGCCTCTCACGCTGTCTCGGACGCCGCCAAGATGTGGTTCTATATCTGGAAGGAGATGGACGGCGACATTTCCGCCACGCCCTTCTATAAGGCAGAATCAAAGGACAAATAAATTTCCAGGAGAAATTCCATGGACAACGTAGCTATCCGCCGCGCTCTCGTTTCGGTGTCCCGCAAGGAGGGGCTCCTCCCGTTCGTCCAGTTTCTCGCGTCCAAGGGCGTTGAAATACTCTCGACTGGAGGCACCGCGAAGGCGCTGCGAGAGGGGGGAGTCAAGGTCAAGGACGTGAGCGAATACACCGGCTCTCCGGAAGTCATGGAGGGGAGGGTCAAGACGCTCCACCCCAGAGTCCACGGAGGCATTCTAGCGAAGCGCAACCCGGAACACCTTCGGGACCTTGAACGGCTGGGCGGTGGCGCGATTGATCTGGTCCTCGTCAATTTCTACCCCTTCGAGCAGGTGAGCGGAAAACCGGGGGCGGCGGTGGAAGAGGTGATCGAGAACATAGACATCGGCGGCCCTTCAATGGTTCGTTCCGCGGCGAAGAACTTCGAGTCGGTGGTCGTCCTGGTTGACCCGAAGGACTACGACGGCGTCCGGAACGAAATCGAGAAGAACGGCGGCGTCAGCCTCGAAACAAGGCTGGGGCTTTCGGCGAAGGCCTTCGAGCGCACCAGCACCTACGACGGCGCGATCGCCAGGTACCTCAGCCAGGCCAAGGCCGCCGGCGGAAAGCTCCTGAAGGGGGAAGAGACCTTCCCCGCGTTCCTGCCGCTCTTCTTTAAGAAAGCACAGGACCTCAGATACGGCGAGAATCCGCAACAGGAGGCCGCATTTTACAGGGAGAGCGACAGGTTTTTGGGCGGGCTCGTACAGCACCAGGGCAAGGAGCTTTCGTTCAACAACCTGATAGACCTCCAGGGGGCGTGGGCGCTAGTCTGTGACATGCCCAAGCCGTCCTGCGCCATCATCAAACACACCAACCCCTGCGGCGCGGCGCGAGGCGCAGACGCGGCCTCCGCTTTCAAAAGGGCGAGAGAGACCGACCCCGCGTCGGCCTTCGGCGGAATCGTCGCCTTCAACACCACCTGCACGGGCGAAGCGGCCACGGCGCTTTCCGACCTCTTCTTGGAGATCGTCGCCGCTCCGGAATTCGGCGAGAAGGCGCTCGAAGTCCTCGCCAGAAAGAAGAACCTTCGCGTCGTGACGCTCAAGGACCAGGATCCCTTCCCGGGATGGGACTACAAGCGCGTCGCCGGAGGCCTTTTGGTCCAGACTCCGGACCTCTTCTCCCGCCAGGAGGAGAGGCGGGTCGCCACGAAACGCCAACCGTCGAAAGAGGAGATGGAGGCGATGGAGCTCGCCTGGCGGGTCTGCAAACACGTCAAGAGCAACGCCATCGTCTTCGGGGACGGCGAAGGCACCGTTGGCGTGGGAGCGGGCCAGATGAGCAGGGTTGACTCCTCCAAACTGGCCAGGATGAAGGCTTACAAGGAGACGAAGGGCTGCGTCGCCGCCTCCGACGCATTCTTCCCCTTTCCGGACGGCGTCGAGGAGATGGCCGAGGCAGGAATCACCGCCGTAATCCAGCCCGGAGGCAGCATCCGGGATCCGGAAGTCATCGAGGCCGCCAACCGCCTTGGAATGGCAATGGTGCTCACCGGCACGAGACACTTCCGCCACGGATAAGGAAGGCTCCAAGAAAGACTGAAGCCGGGAAGGGCGGAGAGAAGGAAGGCTATAAGGAGAAGCCCGATGCGGAGAATTAAAGGATGGCTGGCTGGGCTTGCTGGAATCTCTTTTCTGATGGCGCCGCTGGCGCTCTTCATGGCGCAAACGGTCGTGCCCCCCAGCCGCATCGATGCGCTTCTTTCCAAAATGCAGGAATCCCAGCAGAGCACGCAGACGCTCAAGGTCAGCTTCACGCAGACCAACGAATTCAAGATGCTCAAAAAACCGCAGGTGCTCAAGGGTGATCTGGTGCTGAAGAAGCCCGACACGGCGCTCTACCGTTACACTTCGCCGCGCAGGCTCTATTTCAGGGTCATGGACGGCGACCTCTTGATGTTCGATCCGGCCAAGAACCAGGCATACATCCAGGACATCTCTCGCCACCAGGCCAAGATCGCGCGATACCTCGGCCTCAGCCAGCCGGTGAACGAACTCAGGAAGAACTTCAAGGTCGAGTGGAAGGGCGACGAGGATGGCGTCGTGACGCTCTACCTCACCCCGCTGAAGCACAAGATAAAGAGGAAGGTTGCCAGCATGACCTTCAAGGTCCAGGAACAGGACGGCCTGATCCGCGAGTTCGAGGTCGAGGAGACCGAGGGCGACAGGATTCGCTTCGCCTTCTCCCGCTGGGAGCTCAACCCGAAGCTTGACGACGAATCATTCACCGTCCCCATGCCGGCGAACGTCAAGATAGAGCGCAAAATGATGAACTTCAGGGAGCCCTTCGAGGAGTGAGCCATGGCCGAAGCCTTGAAACCGCCCTATTTGGAAAAGGCAAGCGAGACCGGCGAGCTTCAGGCCTGGATCGTGGACGGGAAATACATCCGCGAGCACATTGACGAGGAGTTCACCAACTTCGGCCACCATTTCAGCTTCGGCTTCATCCCCGTGAAGGAGCTGTGGCTGGACAAGGAGGCGCACCCTGACGAGCGGCGGTTCTTCATCGCCCACCTGCTCGTTGAGCGGCGGCTGATGGCCAAGGGAGTTGAATACGACAAGGCGCTGGAAGAGGCGGACAGGGCGGAACGCAAGGAGCGCCGCCGCGCCGGGGACGTCAGGGTATTGACTCATGGCGGCAAGCAACTTCCGGATGGCCGGGACGTTCACGTCAAGCTTTGGAAGCGCCTCGAAAACGGGGTCGCCGTCTGGGTCGTAAACGGACGGCTCGTAAGGAGCGTCTTTGACGTGGACTTCACCGAAGGAGGCCACGACCACGTTTACGAGTTCGTTCCCGAAAACGAAATCTGGATTGACGACGACCTGGATGACGCGGAGCGCGGCTTCGTGCTCCTGCACGAGATGCACGAGCGCAACCGAATGATCACGGGATGGCCCTACAGCAAGGCGCACGACGAATCAAGCCATATTGAACACGACTGTCGCCAGCACCCAGACCGCCTCCACGAAGCCCTCGCCGCCGAAGGGTGGGAATGAGCGCCGCCCCCATCACTCCGTAATTCGTTCCCGCCGTCCCAGCGTCTTGATCATGTGCAGCGAAGCCCATTCGCCCCGCGAGACGCGCGTGATGAGCGGCTTTGATGGAAAAAGGCGAACATCAATCTCTTCGTCCGAAAGCCCCTCTCCGCGAAGCGCTTCAACCTTTTCTCGAAGTCCAAGGAGGTAGTCCCGCTTCTGCCTGAAGAGCGCCGGGCCGCCCTGGAGAATGCCCTCGTGCGCGCCCAAGATGAGGCGGAACGGAAGCGATGCCAGATTTTCGAGTGACCGAATTGTCGCGGCCAGGTCCTCGTCCTTCAAGACGAGGCGCGGCCGCGCCGTGAGAAAAAAGTCCCCGGTGAAAAGCCAGCCCTTCTTTTCCTCGAAAAAGACGACATGGTCGGGCGTGTGGCCTGGAGCCTCGATAACGCGCAAAAGGTGGCGCTTGGTTTCGATCGCCTCCGGAAGCGGCAGCGCCTGGAATGGGGGGCGCCGCCCCCAGATGAGCCGCCTGTAGAGCGGAAGCCTTGGTTCGTCCATGGCCTGGCGAATGGCCGCTTCCGGCGCGAAGACCGCGACGCCTTTGGACGCAAGCATTGCCGCGTTACCGCAGTGGTCCTCGTGGACGTGGGTCAAGAGAAGGCGCTCCGGAAGCCTGTCGCCGAAGTAGCGCAGGAAGGGCCGCCTCAGCTTCCATGATGCCGCGTCAATGAGGACGTCATCCACGGCGTAGACAAAGACTTTGAGGCTGTAGGTCAGAAGCCTGGCCCTTCCCCACCAGAACGCCAGGCCTTCCATCCCTCCGTTACCCCACTTGCCGCTCAATGTGGCCTCCACGAACTGGCCGCTGTTTTCCGGGCGGCCTCGAGGCCGCAATTATACCCGTTCTGGCGCGTAGGGAGGCCGGGGGTTATACTGTCATTGCTGCGGGCACCGTCGCGGCTGGAGGCGCTTCGTGGTAGATTTCCTCCTGCGCTTGTTGAAGGCCGGACTCGAATCGCTCTACGTCTTTTTGGGACGCGTCCCTGCTTTTGAGCTGTTACGGCGTTCCTTCGGGTGGGGCGACGAGCCGGCGGGCGCCGGGGCGCTGGTCATCGCGGTGGTCATAGCGGCGCTGATCGGCGTGGCCCTCTTCGTATTCTTCTGGGTTTTCCTGCGCAACGCGCCACCGGACGGCGGCGGCGACAAGCTGAGGAGGCTCTTCAGGCGGTGAGAATAAAGCCCCGTGCGGCTACTTTGCGAAAAGCGGCGGCCCTCTTTGTCTTGGGCGCGATGATTGCCTGCGGCGGCGCGAAGCGGCCTCATCACGTTCCGCCGCCCGAGCCGATGAGGGGGAACTCCCAGGAGGGGATGGCTTCCTGGTACGGCAAGGAATTCAACGGCAGGCCGACGGCCAGCGGCGAGACCTTCGATATGTACGCATTGACGGCCGCCCACCGGACGCTGCCATTGGGAACCACCATCCGCGTGACCAACCTGGACAACGGCAGGGAAGCCACGATATCGGTCAATGACCGAGGCCCTTTCGTGAAGGGACGGATCCTGGACTGCTCCTACGGAGCGGCCAAAGCCCTCGGATACGCGGGCGCCGGGCTCGCGCGCGTCCGCATAGAGGTCGTCAAGGAAGGCAAGGAGCGAGTCAGGTACGCGGCCGCTCCGGGAGAGCTTCTGGTGGCGGGCAGTAACCCGAATAAGCCAGTGCTTGACGGCACCTTCACGGTCCAGGTCGGCGCATTCGCGGTCGAGACCAACGCGCTCAAGCTTCGCGACAAACTTGAGAAACAGTTCGGGGACGCCTACGTGATCCGGTTCCGCGAATTTTACCGCGTCAGAGCCGGCCACCTCGCCAACGAAGAAGCCGCCGAAGCGTTCCAGCGGCGCCTGAAAGAAGCCGGGCTTGGCGAAGGCTTCGTCACTAGAAACGACTGACCGCCAACAATGGCAACGACGGCGTTCCAGCTTGAAAGGACGAAGGCCTTGAGGCTGGCCGCGTACAGGATGGGGCGGCTTTCTTCGAGGCGGCGAGTCCTTGAAGTCGGCGCCGGCGAGGGAGCGGTCACGGCGGAAATCGCCGCGCGCACCGGAAGAAGCACCTGGGGGCTCGACATCGTTCTCCCAAAGAAACAACGCGGCGGAGTCTCTTTCGTGAGGGGCGATGGCGCGAAGCTTCCTTTCAAGGACGGCTCGTTCGATGCCGTGGCTTTTCACTTCGTGCTTCTGTGGCTCCGAGATCCAGTGGGTGCGCTCAGGGAGGCGAGACGCGTCGTTTCCGATCGCGGCGTCTTGCTGCTCCTGGCCGAGCCGGACATGACGGCGCGAAGAGACGAGCCCGACACCGGACTCGGCAAGGCCATCTGCGACGCGGTGGAGCGCAAGGGGGGCCACCCGGATTCCGGAATCCGCGCGGAAGAGTGGCTCGAAGAGGCTGGATTCAGGCCGGAGCTCCACACGACGCCTCCCGAGTGGGCGTCCGTCCTGGATCCCGAGGAGACGTTAGCCGAGGCGCGAGAGCTGCTGCTCGATGGAGCCATCGGCGAAGCCGAGGCGGAAGCGATGATGAAAAGGGAGCGGAGAGCGGCCCGCAGGAGGGTACTTCTGCCGGTCACCTATGGCGCCGGCTGGCCAAGCTAATTTTCCGGCACCGATATCCCCAGAATTTTGAGCACCCGCATGAAGTCCTCCGGAGGCGGCGTCTCGAGCGAAAGCGGCGGTGAGACTTTCGTCTCTGGCAGGTCCAGTTTCCAAGCGTGCAATAGAGGCCGTCCCGGCTGCAACGCCCGCCTTTCGGCGGCAGTGACGCCAGCGGGAATGTGGCGCAGCCTCCCGTAAAAGTCGTCGCCCAGGATCGAATGGCCCGCCTCGGCTAGGTGTACCCGTATCTGGTGAGTGCGGCCCGTCTCCGGGACCAGTTCCAGAAGAGAAGCCACAGACGCGGAGGACAAAACCCGGTAACGCGTGGCCGAGGCCTTACCCGAAGCGTCAACGCGCATCTTGCGCCTGTCCTTTGGATCAGGGCCCAACGGCCACGCGAGGCGGCCGGCCGCCGAATGAGGCTGGCCCCAGACGAGGGCAAGGTAGCGCCTGTGAACAGCGCCCGAAGAAAAGAGCGCCGACAATTCCTTGCGGGCTAGCGGGCCCAGGGCGAGAAGCGTTATTCCCGAAGTGCCGGCGTCGAGCCTGTGGACGAGGCTCCAGCCCTGGAGCATCTTCGCCCTGTCTGAATTGGAGAGCGCCGCCAGAAGCCTTGTCACCGCCCCTTCTTCGTCGTTCCGCGAAGTGGCCAGGCTCAGCCCGGCGGGCTTTGCGATGGCCGCGACTTTTTCTCCGGCGTAAATCAGCTTGGCCCGCACCCGTGCAGCTTATCATGCTTTGGTAGCTGAAAGAAGGCGCATTGACATCAGGGCCATAAGCTCCTATGCTTTTCTTAGAGGGGGCGCACAGTGAATGAACGTTACGGCTTGCCCAGATGGCTTGTCATTGTTTGCGTAATTGCCTTTCTGAGTGCATGCGATAATCAACAACAAAGCAAAAAAGAAGACACTCTTCAAGAGAGCGTGGCTGCTTTGTCACAAAGGGTCCAAGGAATTGAGAAGAAACAGGACCTCTTGAGTGCAAGCGAGGCTGCTCATCAAAGGGTTAGCCAAGCGGAAATAGCTCAGTTGAAGCAAGCGCTCATGGAATTGCATGAACGCGTCAGTGATAACTGCGACAGCAAGGTAGTAGAAGGGCAAGTGCAAAAGGTAAGAAGGGCGCTACAGGAAGTGCGGCAGCTTGCCACAATTTGCCAGAGTTACTCGACGGACTTTGGTTGCTATCCTGCGCCGCCAGCCCGCCCCTTTTTGATATACGGACAATGGCCATTCTCGCAAGTGGCTTTGTTGGCTAGGCAACTTGCCCCTGACTATACGGTCGACCTCGTTGGATGGGATCCTTGGGGAAGCCCCTATTTATATTGGGCGTCTGCCCGCCGTGACCATTTCGCGATACTTTGCGTTGGCGCGAATAAAAAGCCCGACTATTGCCCCGAGCTAGGGCAGCGAATCAAGGTGATTTTTGCGACAGGGGTCACTGGCCCGTCTCTAAATCAACCCTGTTTTGAAACTGACATCGTATGGGTGGATGGTTCCTTGCTCCAAGGTCCGGAAGGCGAACTGAGGCACTGCAAGGGCGGCCAGTTGCACTGATTGATGCCCTTCAGTCCGACTTTGCGTGCGGTTTCTGGTTGCGTCCGAGCCACTGCCACCTGCGGGTCTCTGTTGCCAGGAGCATCCCAATCCGGAGTCGGGGGGGTGAGTGTGATTCTATTGGGGCGATAGCCTAGCTACCCGGCTGCGTACAGGCCGATCTACGCCTTGCCTATGAGCCGGCGACGAAGGTGAGCCAGAGGGAGCGCTGCCTCGGGCCGTCAAACTCGCAGAAGTACAACCCCTGCCACCGCCCCATCC
>JBBINO010000074.1:0-12894 GCA_037443845.1 Acidobacteriota bacterium | reverse complement strand
CTCGGCTTCCTCGTCGAGAAGGGAACGCCCGGCTTCACGGCGCCCGAGATGAAGGGCAAGCTCTCCCTCAGGGCCTCGGTCACTTCGGAACTCGTATTCGAGGATGTCCGCCTCCCCGAAACCAGCCGCCTGCCAAAGGCGCGCGGCCTGGGTGCTCCCCTCTCCTGCCTCAACCAGGCGCGTTACGGAATCGCATGGGGCGCGGTCGGAGCGGCGCAAGCCTGCTACGACGAGGCGCTGGGGTACGCCAAGGAAAGGATAATGTTCGGCGGCCCGATCGCGAGGTTCCAGCTCGTTCAAGAGAAACTGGTGAGGATGGTGGCGGCGATCACCCAGGCCCAGCTTATGGTCTGGAGGCTCGGCTCGCTCAAGGATGCCGGAACCCTGCGCCACCAGCAAGTCAGCCTGGCCAAGATGCAGTGCGTCTCGATGGCCCGCGACATAGCCCGCGACGCGAGGGACATCCTCGGCGCGAACGGCATTCTCGGCGAGTACCAGGCGATGCGCCACATGCAGAACCTTGAGAGCGTCTACACGTACGAAGGCACCCACGACATCCACAAGCTCGTCGTCGGCGCCGACATCACCGGCCACGAGGCTTTCCGCGCCGCCCCGCCGGCCTCAACGCCTTCAGGCGCAGCACGCTCTTGAAGCTTCTCAACCAGGGCAAGTACGCCGCTGGATTTACGCCGGCGGCAAGAAACGCAAAGGCCTTATCAACAGAAGAGACGAAGAAGTCGAGATGTGGGCTTCGATAGACCCGATTCAAAGGAGGGCGCGATGCCCACGGGCGATATCCATGTGGTGACGGGCGCATTCGGCTACTCCGGAAAATACATCGCCGCGCGGTTGCTCAAGGAAGGACTCACGGTTCATACGCTTACGAACTCCACCGAACGGCCCAATCCATTTGGCCAGTTGGTAAAGGCGTCGCCCTTCCACTTCAACGAATATCCCCTGTTAGTAAACTCGCTACGTGGCGCGCGGGTTCTTTACAACACTTACTGGGTTCGCTTCAATTACACCAGCTTCAAGCATTCGGAGGCTGTGCAGAATACCCTGACGCTCTTTCGAGCTGCAAAGGAAGCAGGCGTTGAGCGTATCGTTCACGTCAGCATCACGAACCCATCCTTACAATCAGAGCTTGAATACTTCAACGGCAAGGCCAGGCTTGAAGCGGCGCTCAAGGATCTCGGAGTACCACATTCAATCCTTCGGCCGACTGTACTGTTCGGCAAAGAGGATATTCTCGTCAACAACATTGCATGGGCGCTGCGGCATTTCCCTGTTTTCGGCGTATTCGGCGACGGACGATACAAGCTTCAGCCAATCTACGTTGACGACCTGGCTGAATTGGCGGTGCAAGAGGGAAAGAGCCGGGCAGACAACACCATAGACGCGATCGGCCCCGAGACCTTTACTTACCGCGAACTGGTTCGCGTAATCGCCAGGATCATCGGTGTTCACAGGCCTATCGTATCTGTTCCACCAAGCATGGGTTTTTTCATCGGCGCTGTCATAGGCCGAATTGTGGGCGACGTGATGATTACCAGAGAAGAAATTAAAGGGCTAATGCAGGGACTTCTTTGCACTGACTCTCCCCCCGCTTGCAGCACGCGGCTAACCGATTGGGCGAAGGACCATTCGGAAGAATTGGGCAGACGCTACGCGAGCGAACTTGCGCGCAGAAAAGACCGGCAACGGGCATATGACCAGCTATAGCTGAGGGACCTCATGGCAGAGATTGTGGAGTCCTACAGAGAATGGGTTCCACCAATTAACGCATCTCGCGTGGTGGCCAGACTCTTGGCCGGCATTCCCCAGGAATATCTCACGGGGTTGCATTCGATTGTGCTTACCAATAGTTCCGGCCTCAACCGCGGGGATCGCCGAAGAACCACTAAAGCCCGACAACGCAAAGTGAAATTGGCGGCCTGTCGAGGTTACTACTGTCAGGCAACGAGAGACAACGCCGCCACCATTGTGCTTTATGTCGATATCATAGCGCGAGAGATTCCGCGTTTTGTCAAACATATCCCATTCCTAATGGACCTATTGGTCGGCTCCGTATTATTTCATGAGATCGGGCACCATATCCACATCACCAGGCAGCGAGACCACGCGGAGAAGGAAGATAGAGCTGACGCATGGCAAACCTGGCTGACCGATAAGTACATCATCACGCATTATTGGTACTTGAAGCCGATCTTGTGGCTGGTAGCGAAAACCGGGCGCGCGCTTGGCTTGGGCAAAATCATACGCAGGTTGGCACCAAAGCCGAGCAAAGCCTGACCAGCCCTCCGCGAACGTGTTGTCGTGGAATTCGGGACAACTTGGGGATTCTGCGGGAAGAGGTTCAGAGCGAGAGCGTGGCCGCGGATTTGATCCGGAGGTACCTCGGCCCGCAAGGCGTGTAATGGTCCGCTTCGGCGCTCTTCGCCCTTCAGCCTTCAGGTCTTTCTGTTGAACCGCCCGTAGCTCTTGATCATTTTCCCGAAGGCTTTGTCCTTCGTTCGCTTTTCTCGGAGGGTCATCTCGTGATGCTCCGATTCCTTCTGGAGCTTCAGGTAGCTCTGGTATCTCTCCGGGGAGAGCAACCCCTCGGCGACCATCGAGAGGATCGCGCACCCTTCCTCCACGGTGTGGGTGCAATCGGCGTAGCGGCAGCCGCCGGCCCCGCCGGTGACGTCCTGAAAGCTTTCCCCCAGGCCCTCCCCGAAGGCCATCATGCCGACCTCTCTCATTCCGGGCGTATCGATGAGGAGCGCACCATTGTTGAGCGCGATGAGCTGGCGCCGCGCCGTCGTGTGGCGCCCCTTTCCGTCCTTCTCCCTGACGGGGCCAACGGCCAACCGTTCGCTTCCCAGAAGTTTGTTCAGGAGAGTGCTCTTCCCGACGCCGGAGGAGCCCAGGAGACAGTAGGTCATTCCTGGCCGGAGGGCACGCTCGAAGGCGTCCCAACCCTCGGCCGTCACGCTGCTGAGGGGCGCCACTTCGATACCGTGGTCCCGTTTCACCGCTTCGACCAGGCGATTCACCTCGCTCGCGGGGACGAGGTCGCATTTGGTGAGCAGCAGCTTGGGCGTTATCTCGCCGTCGGTTGCCATCACGATGTAGCGGTCCAAACGGTTCAGGCTGAAGTCCGCGTCGCAAGACTGCACGACGTAAGCCACGTCCACGTTCGCCGCGATGGACTGGTACTGGGCTCTTCCGCCCGCCGCTCTGCGGCGGAGGACCGTCCTCCGGGGCACGAGTCCGTGGATGATGGCATGCTCATCGCCGTCCAGATAGTCCACCATCACCCAGTCGCCCACGCACGGAAGGTCCTCGGCGGTATCTGCCGAATAGAGAAGCCTTCCGGTGGCCTCGGCTGGAACGATCCCCGCCTTTCCCGCTACCGAGTACGCCTCCCTGTCGGCCGTGACCACTCTTGCCAAGCACGCCTCGTCCGCCGCCAGGTCTTTCGCCTTCTCCCTCTGCCAGTCACCGTATCCGACATCTTCCAACTTCACCAAACACCCCCAACGCGCCTAAACATCTCGCGTGTAATCTTCCTCAGTGCCCATGCGCATCCGTGGTTCAGCCCTTCTTCCCTTCGTGGCGAGCTTTTCTTTGCGCTTCGCGCGCAGCAGCTCCGCTATTTCGACGATTCCTTGAACTCCCTGGCTTTCTCCTCCAGCCCTTCGCGCAGGGCCTCGCCGGGGGCCAAGCCCTTCTCCCCGGCGTAGTCGCGCAGGTCCTGTGTGATCTTCATGGCGCAGAACTTCGGGCCGCACATCGAGCAAAAGCGCGCCACTCTCGCGCCCGGGTCGGGCAGAGTCTCGTCGTGAAAAGCAACGGCTTTTACCGGATCCATAGCCAAGTGGAACTGGTCGTCCCACCTGAAGTCGAACCGCGCCTTGGCCATCGCGTCGTCCCATTCCCTCGCGCGAGGGTGGCCCTTCGCAAGGTCGGCGGCGTGCGCGGCTATCTTGTAGGCGACCACGCCCTCCCTGACGTCCTCCCTGTTCGGGAGGCCAAGGTGCTCTTTGGGCGTGACGTAACAGAGCATGGCGGTGCCCAGCCATCCGATCATCGCCGCGCCTATCGCGGAGGTGATGTGGTCGTACCCAGGCGCCACGTCGGTGGTCAGCGGCCCCAGCGTGTAAAAAGGCGCCTCGTGGCACGCCGCCACCTGCCTTTCCATGTTTTCCCTGATCTTGTCCAACGGCACGTGGCCCGGGCCTTCGATCATTACCTGGACTTCGTGGCGCCAGGCCTTTTCGGTAAGCTCGCCCAGGGTCTCAAGCTCCGCGAATTGCGCCTCGTCGTTCGCGTCGGCGATGGAACCGGGGCGAAGCCCGTCGCCGAGCGAGAAGGCGACGTCGTACGACTTGAATATCTCGCAAATCTCGCCGAAATGGGTGTAGAGGAAATTCTCCTCGTGATGGGCGAGGCACCAGGAGGCCAGGATCGAGCCGCCGCGGGAAACGATGCCGGTGGCCCGGTTCGCCGCGAGCGGAACGGCCGCCAGCCGAACTCCAGCGTGGATCGTCATGTAGTCAACGCCTTGCTCCGCCTGCTCTTCGAGCGTCCTCGCGAACAGATCCCAAGTCAGTTCTTCGGGCCTTCCACCGGCCTTTTCAAGGGCCTGGTAAATGGGAACGGTGCCGATCGGAACGGGCGCGTTCCTTATGATCCACTCCCTCGTTTCGTGGATATCGGGCCCCGTGGAGAGGTCCATCACGGTGTCGGCGCCCCACCTGATCGCCCAGATCATTTTCCCGACTTCCTCCTCCACCGAAGAGGCGACGGCCGAGTTTCCTATGTTCGCGTTGATCTTGGTGAGGAATTTCTTTCCGATCACGCACGGCTCCAGCTCGGCGTGGTTTATGTTCGCTGGAATGATGGCGCGCCCCGCCGCCACCTCGTCGCGGACGTATTCCGGCTTGAAGCCCTCTCGAATCGCGGCGAATTCCATCTCCTGCGTGATCGTCCCCCTTTTTGCGTAGTGCATTTGAGTCACGTTGCCATTGCGCGCCGCCCGAAAAACCTTCGGCCTTCTGCACGGAAACGGGGGCGCCGCGCCGCCATTCGGCGGCGGCGCCGGTTCGCGCTCATCGGCGCCGCCTCGCCCCAAGACCCACGCCAACCTTGAAGGCGCAAGCCCTTTCGCCAGGTCGCATTGCGCGCCCAATTCCCCGTAAGGGCCGGACGGGTCGTACAGCCTGACCGCAGCGTTCGGCGATTCAACTCCTCCGTTCGTCCTGCTTGGCGAAAGGGCGACTTCTCTGAATGGCACGCTGACGCCGGGGCGCGAGCCGGCCACGTAGACTTTCCTGCTCCCTGGAAACGGTTCACCCTTAACAAGGTTCTTGGATACTCTGGACATCGCTCCTCCAGGCCGAGGCGTGGCACGGCGCGCGCCTCTTCGCCAACTTGCGGATTGAGAGGTTTGCAAACCCGGTTCTCAACGCATTCCCTCCGCCGGAATTACCCGGGTCAGGTTCAAGGGGTTGGCGTCCACAAGACGCCTCTCAGCGGCCTTGAATCAATTGGTTGCCAGGCCGCACTCCCTGCGCAGGCTATAACATAAGGCATTCCAATAAATAAGTCACTTCGTCCCGCCGCCCGGCGCTTGCCGGGCCGGGGCCGTGCCCCAGACCATCGTGCCACCCAGATGGCCGGTGTATCCGACAAGCGCGGCCGTAACGAAAACAAGCAGGAAAAGGAGGGCGCGAACCCCGAGCTTCCTGTCAGGGCCATCCAGGCCCTTTCTCTCCTTGTCGGCCGAGGAGACCTCCGCCGCTATGAAGCCAGCCAGCGCGACGCACCCGGCTATCATCGTCCAGAGCGCGGCGTCCTCGTGGCGCTCGACCAAAGCCTTTACCGACGGCTTGTCCTTGAAAGCCTCCGCCACGTCGTCGCCAGTGTAGTAAGCCGCGAACCCGCCCAGGAGGCCGAAGAAAAGAAGCAACAACGTCGCCTGGCGCCAGAAGGCCTTGCGGCGGATGAGCCACGCGAAAGCGGTCAAGGCGGCCAGCAAGAAGAAAGCAACCGGAAAATGGACGAGGACGGGATGAAGGTACGGAATGCCGAACATATCGCGCCTCCTTGCCTTAGAAACAAACGCCGGGCGCCAAACCATGGCATCCCGGCGAAAGCTTTCAGAGACCCTGGTCCTGGCCGTTCGAGGAGGCTATTTTTCCGCCTCTTCGGCTTCCTTGGCCTTCTTGGCCTCCTCCACGATCTTCTGCTGGATCATCGAGGGAACCTCCTCGTAAGAGGCGAACTCCATCGAGAAGGAGCCACGGTCGGCCGTCATTGATTTCAAGGTGGAGGCGTAGGTCAGAACCTCCGACAGGGGCACCTGCGCCTTGATCACCTGGTTGTGGCCCTTCTGGCTCATGCCCTGGATGCGTCCGCGGCGGCTGTTCAGGTCGCCCATGACGTCGCCCATGCACTCTTCGGGAACCACGACCTCCAGATTCATCACCGGTTCGAGCAGGGTGGGCCTGCACTTCTCCATCGCCTCCTTGAATCCCATGTGGGCCGCGATCTTGAAGGCCATTTCGGACGAGTCAACTGGGTGGAAACCGCCGTCGAACAGCGTAACGCGGAGGTCAACGACCGGATAACCGGCGAGCGCGCCGCGTTCCAGCGATTCCATCATCCCCTTCTCGACCGCCGGGATGTAGTTGCGCGGAACCGCGCCGCCGAAGATGTCGTCCTTGAACTCGAAGCCGGAGCCCCTCTGCAAAGGTTCCATCTTGATCTGTATGTCGGCAAACTGGCCGTGGCCGCCAGTCTGCTTCTTGTGCCTGGCGTGGACTTCAGCCCGCCCCTTGATCGTCTCCTTGTAAGGAACCTTGGGCTGCTTCACGTTCATCTGGACGCCGTAGCGCCTCTGCACGCGCGCCACCACGATCTCGACGTGCTGGGTGCCCTGGCCGGAGACGAGCATCTCCTTGGTTTGAGGGTCGCGCCCGACCTTGAAGTTCGGGTCCTCCTCGACCATTTTGGTGAGCGCCTGGGCGATCTTCTCCTCGTCGCCGCGGCTTTTCGGCTCGACCGCGAAGGAGATGGCCGGAATCGGGTACTTGACCGGCACGAAGGTCACCATTTTTTCCTTGGCGCAGAGCGAGTCGCCAGTCTGCGTCTCCTTGAGCTTCATCACCGCCGCGATGTCACCGGCGGCCACCTGCTCGCACTTGACCCGCTCCTTGCCCTTCATGTGGAAGAGGCCGGACATTCTCTCCGGGCCGCCGGTCCTTGAATTCAGAAGCGTCGCGTCGGCGTCCATGGTGCCAGAGACGACTTTGAAAACCGTAATGCGGCCCTGCGCCGGATCCGAGATCGTCTTGAAGGCGAAGGCCGTCACCGGGCCGCTGGCGTCAACCGCGACTTCAACCTCGGCGCCGTCAGCGCCTTTGGCTTTCCAGGCGGGACGGTCCGACGGTGACGCGCCGAATTCGGCGATGAAGTTCAGGACGTCCGACACGCCGACGTTTTTGCTCGCGGCGCAGCAGAGAACTGGGAAAATCTTGTCCTGGGCGACGCCGAGGCGAAGCGCGGCGGTCAGCTCCTCGGGGGTGAGGTCGCCCGCTTCGAAATATTTCTCCATCAGCTTTTCGTCCAGTTCGGCGACGGCCTCGACCAGCGCCGCCCTAGCTTTGGCCACGGCCTCCTTCTGGGCCGCGGGAATATCCTCTTCCTTGTATGAGCCCGATTCGTCCCCGGAGTACACGTGCGCCTTGCCGTGGACGAGGTCAATGACTCCGGTAAAGTCCTTCTCCTGGCCCATAGGAAGCATCGCGGGGACGGCGAGCCGCCCGAAATTCTCGGTTATGCTCGCCAGTGCACGGTCAAATGAGGCATTCTCTCGGTCCATCTTGTTGATCACGAGGACGCGCGGGATGCCGAACTCCTCGGCGTATTCCCACCCTTTGTTGGTCATGACCTCGACGCCAGACACGGAAGAAACGAGCACCATCGCCGTGTCGGATACGCGTACCGGCCCCCTCGCCTCGGCGATGAAGTTGCCGTAGCCCGGCGCGTCCAGAATGTTCACCTTGAGCTTGTTCCATTCGCAGAAGGCGAGCCCGGTGGAGATCGAGAGCTTGCGCTCGATCTCATCGTCCTCGGTGTCGGTGAAGGCGGTCCCGTCGTCCACCCGGCCGAACCTGCTCACCGATTTCGAGGCGAAAAGCATCGCCGACGTGAGCGTCGTTTTGCCCACGCCGCCGTGACCCAACAGCACCACGTTGCGAATCTCCTTCGGACCGTAGACCTTCATGACCCCTCCTTGCTACGAAATCGGGGCGCCCTGTGGCGCCGGCTGCACGGACTAATATTTTACTCCACTTCGCCTCGAGAAAGAATATGGCGGGCCGCCTCACCGTTTGCTTTCGAGGACAAAGGCGACCGGGGCGAGCACGGCGGAGTTTCCGGCCTTGTCAGAGCACCGGCCGGAGAGCACGTGGCGCCCCGGCGCGACTCCGGTCAGGTCAACGCGTACCTGGCGCAATGCCGAATGCCAGTCTGGATAGACCGGGCGGCCGTCCAACAAGACGTGCAGGCTGTAGGGATCCGGTCCCGAGCCAGAATCCGTGATCGTCAGCCTTGCCTCGCGTTCGCCCAGGTGCGCGAAGGTGGCGAAGTAAAGCCCGCCCCACTTCGGCGCGGCGCGGTCCTCGCCTATGGCATAAACGCCATCGCCTCTCAGGTTGATCGGCCTTCCATCCAGCCTTTTGGCCCACCTTCCGCCGAAAAATATCCCCTCTCCAAATCTGGCGGGCGCCTTGTAAGAGAGCAGAGCGCCTCCCCTCATTGAAAACGGCCCGCAGGCGACATTCACCGGCGAGCCGCCCCCGGCTTCTGGCTCCAGCCTGGCGAAGGCGCCTGGCGGGACTTCCAGCGTCCATCCCCCGAGTTTCAGCGTCGCCGGCCCGGCGCCCCACTGGCCGGGCAACTCTACCGCGCCTATCCGCATCGCCCCAGCGCGCCCCTGGAGCGCCTCCCCAGGCAAAAGCACTTCCACGTCGCCGCCGCGGACCTCGCACAGAAGGTCACCTACGGGCTTCCCACCCAGGAGCACTGGGGTCACTCCTTGCTCCGACCTTCTCGAAAGCGTCAGCCAGATTCCCGCGGGGAGCATTCGCGCCTGCCTCAAAGCGTAGCCGCCGCCGGGAAGCGCAAGCCTGCTTACGCCGCGAGGCCTCGCGAATCTCGCCTCTCCTTCAAGAACCGCCTTGAGGCCGCTTTGGTTAGAAACCGCGATCGCGAGAGCATGTGGGCCAACGGCCACGGCCGATGGCAGGCCGTCCCCTTCGACCCCGGCTATGCCAAAACCTGCCGGGCGCCTGAGGCGGTAGGAGGGGAGGTCTCCAACGGTCCACTGCGTGTCGAAAAGGAGTGGGCTCTCCTTGTACTTGGCGAAGCTTATGCACCCCAGATTCATCGAGAAGAATTTCGCCCCGTCGAGCGAGGCCGAGACGTTCGACAGCCCCGTGGAATTGTCCGGAATGCCCAGGTGGTCCCTCGCCGAAAGCATCACGTCAACCGCGCCGCTCACCGTCACCGCTCTTGAGAGCCGGTAGCGCCCGCGCCCGGCGGCAACCGCGGCCACGCAGACGGGAGTGAAGCCGCCGTCAACTTCGCCGGAGGCGTCCCTGGGGAGAAAGGCGACTCCCGATATGACCGGCGCCTCCATGCCGCCGGGAAGTTCGAGCCCTTCGCCGAACGGGTCGCAGGCGTCGTCTCCTTGCCTGACTTCAAAATGGAGGTGCGGAGCGCCTATCCCGAGTTGGCCGGAGTAGGCGACGACGTCGCCTCGCTTTACGCTCACCGGTGGGGAGAGATAGACGTCCCCCGGAAACGAGCTGTTCTCGGCGGCGCAAGCCTCTTGCAGGCGCTGCTCGAGCCCGAGCGCGCGGCTGTACCGGCACAGGTGGCCGTAGACGACGGTCCGCCCGTCGTCCAGGTCGAGGTAGAGAACGCGGCCGTAACCTTCCGGCTCGCGGCGCAGCCTTGAAATGCGTCCGTTTCCAGCGGCGAAAACCGGCCACCCTTCCTCCTGGTGGGTCCGCATGTCAACGCCCATGTGCAGGTGGGTCGAGCGGAATTCCCCGAAACTGGACGTGCACCCCTCGTGAACCGGCAGAGGCCACAGGAGCGGCGCCTTTGATTGCGCGACGGGCGGCACGGCCGCCAGAAGAAGCGCGCAGGCGGCGGCTCTGAAGCAAGCCACGCCCCTTGATGCCGCGCGCCCCGTCGTCGTCCTCACTCTACGCTCCCCATTTTCAGAGTTTCGACGCCAGCCCTTTGAGGTAAGCGCGGAAAGGCTCGCCCAGGTCCGGCCTTTCGAGAGCCATCTCGACGGTGGCTTCCAGAAAACCCAGCTTGTCCCCGGCGTCGTAGCGCCTGCCTTCAAACCTGTAGGCGTAGACCGGCTGTACGGACATCAGGCTCTTGATGGCATTGGTCAATTGAATCTCGCCGGAAACGTCAGCCCTGGTTTTCTCCAAGTGGCCGAATATTTCTGGGGTGAACACGTAGCGGCCGATGACGGCCGTCGTGCTTGGGGCGTTTTTCGGCTCTGGCTTTTCGACTATGTCGCTTATCCTTATGGTGCGCGCCCCTTCCCCGCTTCCAGCCACGATGCCGTATTTCCTCGTCTCTTCCCTCGCCACGTCCATGACGCCTAGAACGGAAGCTTTCTTGGCTAGAAAGACCGAAAGAAGCTGCGCGATGCACGGTTCATTTGAGACGACGATGTCGTCGCCCAGAAACACGGCGAAAGGCTCCTCACCAACCCACGTCCTGGCACAAAGCACCGCGTGTCCAAGCCCCAAGGCCTCCTTTTGCCTGACATAGGTTACCTCCACCATCGAGGCTATGGCTCTCACCTGCTCCAGTTCGCGGCGCTTGCCTTTGGATTCCAGGAAGGCTTCGAGCTCGGCCGAAACGTCGAAGTGGTTTTCTATCGCGTCCTTGCCCCGGCCGGTGACTATGAGGACGCTCTCTATCCCGGCCGCCACCGCCTCTTCCATCACGTACTGGATCACCGGCTTGTCCACGATGGGGAGCATCTCTTTCGGCGAAGCCTTCGTCGCCGGGAGAAAGCGGGTACCCAGTCCCGCCGCGGGGATGACGGCTTTTCGCACCTTCATCCGGCCCTCCTCTTTTCTCGAATTATCAGCCAATGGTAAGGCCCTGCGCTGCCGAAGTGACGAGGCCGGGGAAGACGCCGAGGTAAACGGTAAAGGCCGCACAAAGCAGGACCACGAGCCAGGTCATCGCGCCAAGCCTGGGCGCCGGGGCGGGATCCTCTCCCGCCGGAGGAAAATAGAGGGCGACCACGACCTTCAGGTAGTAGAAGGTCGCTATGACCGTTCCCAAGAGGCCGAGGCTGGCGACCCAGTAAGAATGAGCGCTGACCAGCGTCCCGAAGATATAGAATTTACCCAGGAAGCCGGCGGTAAGAGGCAGTCCCAGCAAGCTGAACATGAAAAGGGCGAAGAAAGCACCGAGCGCCGGGGAGACCGAACCAAGGCCGGAGAACCTTCTCACCGGCTCGTCCTGGTTCTCCGCCCGCTCGACGGCGCCCGCGATCGCGAATGCGCCGTAGTTCATGAAGAGGTAGGCCGCGACATAGAACAGGAGCGCCTCGGTCATCTTCTGCCCCATCGGGGCCACCAGCCCGAGCGCGCCGAGCCCCAAGGCCAGGAAGCCGGCGTGGACGATGGAGGAGTAGGCGAGCAGCCTTTTCATGTGGCGTTGCGTCAGGGCAATCATGCTTCCCGCGAAAATCGTCAGGAGCCCGACGGAGGCGAAGACGATGGCCCACTTCTGGGAAAGCAGCGCGCTCTGCGAGAATGCGGAGAGAAAAAGCCGCATGGCGGCCCCGACGGCCGCCGCCTTTCCTCCCACCGCCATAAGCCCCGATACAGGAGTCGGAGCGCCCTGGTAGACGTCAGGCGCCCAGAAGTGGAAAGGAATCAGCGAGAGCTTGAAGAGGAGCCCGACAAGAAGAAGGAAGAAACCCAGAAGCAGCATCGGCTCGCCGAACGTGAACAGGTTTCCCGAAAGCTTGATGGCCATTCCGGCGTAATCCAGCGAGCCCATCGAGCCGTAAAGAAATGCCGCGCCCGCCAGCAGAAACGCCGAAGAAAACGCCCCCAGTATGAAGTATTTCAGCGCCGCTTCCACCGAATTTTCGTGTTCGCGCAGGAAGCCGGCCAGCACGTAGAAACAGACCGACATCAATTCCAGCCCGAGGTAGAAAACGATCAGGTTGGTCGCCGATGAAAACGCCATCATCCCGGTGGCCGCCAGAGCAACGAGGCCGTAGACCTCCGTTCGGCCGCTCTTCTGCTTTTTCTCGAAATAATCGGGCACGAGCGCCATGCAGAAGAGTGAAGCCAGGACGAAAAGCCCGTCGAAGAAGAGCGCGAGCTTGTCGCACGAAATGAAACTCCCCGGGACGACCACGCCATTTTGGTTCCACAAGTAGACGACCGAGCCGCCGCCCAGCAGCGCAGTTAGCACCAAACTCACGTAGCCAGCGGCGCGGCCGTTCCTGACGAAGGCGGAGACGAGCAACATCAGCAGCGCGGCCAATCCCATAGCCGCGACGGGCAAGGTGCCGATTACGAGGTCGTTCATGCGACGCGCGCCCCCTTACACGAAGAAATACAGCAAGACAAGAACAGCCGCCAGGATGAAAAGCCCGTAATTGCGAATGTAGCCCGTCTGGAAAAACCTGAGGAGCATTCCAAGGACCTCATTGGCATAGGCCACCGTATTGACGGCGCCGTCCACGAGCCACCGGTCCACGCCCCAGAGAAATCTTGACGCCATGACCAGTGGCCTGATGAAGGCGCCGAAGTAGATTTCGTCCACGAAGTACTTGTT
>JBBINO010000073.1:0-12901 GCA_037443845.1 Acidobacteriota bacterium | reverse complement strand
CAACAGGAAATCCACCGAGGCGCCTTCGGGGTTGACGGGGCTATGGCCGCCCTTCATCACCACGGCCTTCGGTCCCATGGCGCGGATCGCCTCGGCGGCCGCCCGAATATCGGCTTCGCTTTTTATGGGCCTTCCCCACAAGGCCTCCGCCTCTTCAACGTTCGGCGTGACGACGAGAGCGAGAGGAAAAATCTCCGAAACCAGGCTCTCCGCCGCTTCCGGCGCCAGCAGCGGGTCTCCGCCCTTCGCCCGCATCACCGGGTCCACTACGAGCTTCTTGACGCCGTGGAACCTAAGCCTTCCGGCCACCGCCCTGATCATCGCCTCGTCAACGAGCATCCCGGTCTTGACGGCGTCGGCGCCGATGTCCGAGAGGCATGAGTCAATCTGCATAGCGGCGAAAGCCGGCGTCACGGGCGCGACCCCATGAACGCCTACCGTGTTTTCCGCGACGACGGCGGTGACCGCGCTCATCCCGAAAACGCCGTAAGCCTGAAAGGTCTTCAGGTCGGCCTGAATGCCCGCCCCGCCACTGCAATCCGAGCCGGCTATGGTCAGCGCGCGCGCCACACCCATCGCCGCGTCTCCTAGGCGCCAACGGCCCTGAAGCGCGGCGAGGCGAAGATCGCGCGCACCTCGCCGATGAAGAGCCGGTGGTAATCCTTCTGGGGATAGAGGCCGTCAATCGAGGGGTCGAGAAATCTCGACGGCGTAAGGTTCAGCGACGCGAGGACGCGGCACTCGATCGCAAGATCCGATCCCGCGACCCTTGGCGTCCCTACCGTTTTGGAAGGCACGGGAGCGATCCGAGCCGCCTTCCACTTGTCGGTGTCTCGCCCGGAGCGCGACCCGCACAGGTCCAGCGCGGAGCGCATGGAGGCGGGCAGGAAGTTAAGCGTGAATTCAGGCTCCGTTTCCAGGAGGCAGAAGGTGAACCTGGTCGGCCTCACGTAAACCGATACGACCGGCTTGTTCCAAAGAGTGCCGAAGCCGCCCCACGAGACGGTCATCGGGTTGGGCTTCGCCTTGCCCGCGACCAAAAGTGCCCACTCCTTGTCAAGAAGGTGAAAGGGCCTCGCCAGAAAATCCTCAGTGCTTATTTCGGTAACCGCTTCCTTCATCATGGGCTCCAAGCGGCGGGCAGCTCAAAGCGCCCCTCCATTAAGACTAACGCGCCATAGCGGCGTTTGCTTCCTGCACGGGCAGGAGGAAATAGAGCCTCCCCTCCTGCTGCATCTGGCCAGCAGCCAGCCCGGCTTCCGCGCCCGGGCCGAAGAATATGTCCACCCTTCCGGCCCCCGTTATCGCCCCGCCAGTGTCTTGGTTCAAAACGAACCTGGCGAATGTATCGTAACCCGCCACGGAGCCGTCGGCGCCGAACCTCGGCTTTTCGGTGAAGATCAGCGCCGGCGCCCCTTTCGGGAATAGGGAGGCGTCGGTGGCGATGGAGCGGCCGGGCGTCAGCGCGACGGCTATGTTTCCGTAGGGGCCGCCTTCGCCGAACCTGAAAAAGGTGTAGCTCGGGTTCACGTCAAAATCCTGGTTTATCTCGCCGGGATGCGCTGCCAGAAATTTCTTTATCGCGTCGAGGGAGACTCCGTCCTTAGGAAGCTTGCCTGAGGCGACGAGGTACTTCCCAAGGCTCCGGTACGGCTGGCCGTTCTTGCCGTCGAAGAGCACCCTCATCGAGCTTCCGTCATCGAGCACGATTCTACCCGAGCCTTGAACCTGAAGAAAGAAGCGGTCAACGGGGTCTTCGAGATAGCAGAGCTCTAGCCCTCTGCCCCTTAGCGCGCCCTTGTCGTCAATCTCTTCGCGGGTGTAATAGGGGACGACGCGCCCCCCTTCAAGGCGGCCGTAAAGTTTGGACCTGTCCGCCTTGACCGGAAAAAGCGAGAGGTCTATCTCCAAAAGGTCGGGGGGCCTTTTGTATAGCGGGTAGAGATACCTGCCGCCGGGGACCCTGCTGGCCCTGAGGACCGGCTCGTAATAACCGGTAAAGAGGACGCTTTCGGCCGGGCCATCGCCAACGCTTCTGTAGGCGGTGAAATGGGCCTTGATCCACTCCAGCTTCGCTTCAGGGCTTAGAGATTTGTCCTCCGCCTCGGTGGCGAGAGACCTCAAAGCTGCCGCCATCGCCGCCGCGGTGACGGTCTGATCCCCGAAGAGGAAAAGGGTCGCCGGTGCGACTTTTTCGTAGTACTCGGCGCTTTGCCGGCAAGCCGCCGCGAGACCGGCGAAGCCGAGGTCGTCGCTGATAGGGCCTACCTCGGTCCACGAGACGGGAACGAGCGGCGAAGGCGGCAACGCGGCAGGCTTCTGCGCTGGGGTCTCTGGGGCCGCCGGTGGTTGAACGGGCGGAAGTTGAGGAGGCGGCTGAGCGGGAGGCTTGCGCACCGGCGCGCATCCAACCAGCAAGCCGGCCGCCGCGGCCAAGGCCACCAGGAACCCCGCTCGCTGGCGCCGTTCCGTCCTCCGGATGTCCTTCCGCCTTGGTTGCAAGCTCATCAGCGCGGCCCTCCAGCCGGCGGTTTTGTGGCGTTCGCGCCAGGCGCCGAGTTTACCAGCTTCGGCGTCCTATTGCATCATCGCCAAACCATTGGTACTCTATCCCACGGCTGGCTGGCCGCCCTTTGGGGTTCCTGGCCGGTCTCCTTTCTAGCGGCTGGCCGGCCGCCTTGTATTGGGGAGTCGCCAAGCGGTAAGGCAGCGGCCTTTGGAGCCGCCATTCGGAGGTTCGAATCCTCCCTCCCCAGCCAACTTTGACAGGGAGGGAACTTCTCATGCAGAACACGGTGTTGCTTTCCGGGCGAGGTAACCATGCATTGGCGCGCGACGTCGCCTCCTACCTGGAGATGGAACTGGCGGAGATCAAGCTGACCAGCTTCTCGGACGGCGAGAACTATTGCCAGGTCCTCGAAAATGTTCGCGGGCGTGACGTCTACGTCGTCCAGCCCACCTGCTCTCCCGTCAACGACAACCTGATGGAGCTTCTTCTGATCATTGACGCGCTGAAGAGGGCCTCGTCGCAGCGCATCTGCGCGGTCATGCCCTATTACGGCTACGCGCGCCAGGACAGGAAGGACAAGCCTCGCGTGCCGATCAGCGCCCGCCTGGTGGCGGACATGATCGAGCGCGCGGGAGCGAGCAGAATCCTCTGCATTGACGTCCACGCCCCGCAGATTCAGGGGTTCTTCACGGTGCCTGTGGACCACCTCTTCGCCGCGCCGGTCTTCGTGTCGCACATAGCCTCGCAGAAGTTTTCGGACCTGACGATAGTTTCCCCCGACGCCGGGGGCGTGGAGCGCGCCCGCGCCTACGCGAAGCGGCTCGGCGCCAACCTTGCCATAGTGGACAAGCGGCGGGAGGTTGCCAACGTCGCCGAGGTGATGAACATCATCGGCGACGTGCGCGGGCGGACGTGTTGCATCGTGGACGACATCATTGATACGGCGGGCACCCTCACGGAGAGCGTCAAGGCGCTGATGGACAAGGGCGCGAAGGCCGTCTGGGCCGCGGCCACCCACCCGGTGCTATCAGGACCGGCCATTGACCGCCTGATCGCTTCACCTATCGAGAAGATATTTGTCACCGACACGATCCCGATAGCCGACAAATCAACCCGCTGCCCCAAGATCGAGGTCCTCTCCGTAGCGAGCCTCTTGGGAGAAGCCATCAAGCGCATTCACGAGGAGACCTCCGTAAGCTCGCTGTTCGTGTAGGGGGTGAGCGGGAGTTGGAACTTGGCAGTGAGAGGGGACCAGTTGGAAGCGAAACGTGGCGGCGGCTCCTTCTTCGATGCCGCACGTCTTACCTCTCACGTCTTAGGCCCAACGAATTATTGACAGTCTCCTGGTCCTGCGCCTCTCAGCGTTTGCCGCCCGTGCTCCAGCCAAACGGCAGGTAGGCCGGGCAGAAGCGAAATATCCCCGTAACCAAGGGAATCAAGCCGATAAGCCCCCAGTAAGAGCGGAAGTAGGCGCCAGCACCTAAAATCACCAGGCCGGCCACGATTCTGAAAGCCCTGTCAAATCCTCCTACGTTGCAGGTCATGTCAACCTCCTCGTTCCTGGAACCCCCGCGGCCTCAACTTTATGCCTGGCGCCGGGGAGCGATCGGGATCCACTCGGCGAACAGGCTTACCGCCCCATCAACATGCCGGTCATTTGAAGCTTTCCCGCCAGGCGCATGGCGAGGCGGCGGCGGCGCGGGTCGGGGCTCCTGAGAGAGGCGGCGAGTCCGCGCGCGTCGCTTGGCTTCCATTCGTACCCGGCCCGCCCCAGGCGCAGCATCGCCCACAGCGCGCCGGCCTCGAAAGGTTCCTCGACGAGGTACTGCGGAATGAGCGGCGCGAAGCCGGGCCTAAGCTCGGGCCTCGCCGCGAGTATCTCTGCTATCGCTTCCGGCGCGAGCCTGCAAAGGTTCCCTGACTCGTCGTTCATCATCCAAAAGAGTCCTTTGGCCGCCTCCGGTATGCTCTGCTCTCCCGGCGGAAGCGAGGCGGCGAAGCGGCCGAGCGCGACGACGGCGCGAAGCGCGAGCCGCCGCTTGGGGCTTTGGAGCGTGGCGATCAGCCGCCAGAAAACGAGGCCGGGGCGCTCGTTGATTTCGCAGAGCCGTGGCCAATCCTTGCGAAGAAGGCATTCTTCGATGAACCGCTCCCGCTCCTTACGCTCCATCTTTTTGTCCCTCTTCCTTAAGCGGCTTCAGCCTGGCGAGCGTCGCGCCCCACTCTCCCATGGTGGCCGAACCGGCCAGCCTGAAGCTCTCGACGCCGTGCATTTTGCCTAGTATGGCGTGCACCGCCCGTCCCAAGGCGCCCGTTCCCTTCCCATGCACGATTCTGACCTCAAGGATGCCGCGTTCCCGGCATTCCCTTATGTACTCGGGCAGGATCACCCCCAAATCGCGGGGGCTGTAAGTGTGAAGCTCAAGCTCCCATTCTATCGGAACCCGGATTGTCCCCGCCGCTGGCTTCTCGTCCCCAGCGTTCACGTCACGCCCCCGTTTGAAAACTGGGTCTTGTAAAGGTGGCTGTAAAGCCCGCCTAGGGCCAGGAGCTCCTGGTGCGTCCCCTCTTCAACGATTCGGCCCTTCTTCAGGACCAGGATCAGGTCAGCCTCCTGCACCGTCGAGAGCCGGTGAGCGATGATGAGCGCCGTCCGCCCCTTCAAGAGGTCGCCGAGCGCCTCCTGGATGAGCTGTTCGGTCCGGCTGTCAACGCTGGCGGTCGCCTCGTCGAGGATGAGTATCCGTCCCGAATGGCAGAGGGCGCGCGCGAACGAGACGAGCTGCCTCTCGCCCTGCGAGAGAACCGTCCCCCTTTCGTTCAATTCGTGGCTCAATCCCAAGGGCAGGCGCGCGGCCACCCTTCCAAGGCGGCTCACTTCGAGGGCGCGTTCCATGACTTCCTCCGGAGGCTTCGCGAAGAGCGACACGTTGTGGCCGAGCGTTCCGGAAAAGAGGAACAGTTCCTGGGGGACGAGGGCGAACCTTCTCCTGAGCGCCTCGATGTCCCACCGCCTGACGTCCAGGCCGTCCACCCTGACCGAGCCGTGGCCCGGAGGAAGCGCGTAGAAGCCCAGGATGAGCGACGCGATCGTCGTCTTGCCGGAGCCGGTCGGCCCCACGATGGCGACCGTCTTGCCCGGAGGTACCTTGAAGGAAACCGAGTTGAGGACTGGGGTGCCCTCGTCGTAGGCGTACGACACGTCGTCGAAGACGATTTCACCGGCCTCGGCTTTGGAAGCCTCGTTTCCGGACGGCTCGGGGGGCGTGTCCAGAATCTTGAAGAGCCTTTCGCTCGCCACGATGCTGCTCTGGAGGATGTTGAATTTCTCGGCCAGGTCCTGCAGCGGCATGAAGAGCATCCTGAGATAGAGAAGGAACGCGACGAGCGTCCCCACCGAGACGGCATTGTGAAGCGCCTGACCGCCTCCGTACCAGATCACGAGAGCGATTCCGGAAACGGCGAAGGCGTCTATCACCGGCCGGAAGACGGCGAAGATGTATATGAGGCGCATCTGCGTACTGTAGAACTCCTGGTTAAGGGAGCGGAAGCGGCTGGAAAAATCGGCCTCCCTGGTGAAGGCCTTGACCACTACGATTCCAGTGACCGCCTCCTGGAGGAAGGTGTTGACCTTCGCCACCTGAACGCGTATCACCCGGTAGATCTTCTGCGACGCGCTCTTGAACCACAAAGAGAGGATGATCAGCGGCGGGGCCAGCAGAAAGAGGCGCAGCGAAAGCCCGGCGTCGAGCGAGAGAAGGATTCCGAGGATGCCGAAAAAGAGAGCGAAATCGCTGAGCGCCGTCGCAAGCACCGAAGCGAAAAGGTCCGACAGCGTGGCGGTGTCGTTTGTCACCCTCGTGACGAGGCGCCCCACCGGGTTCTCGTCGAAATAGCGGACGGGGAGCTTGTGGAGGTGCCGCCAAAGCTCGTCCCGCATGATCTGGACGGCCCTCTGGCCCAGGTGGTTCAGCCCCATGGTTACGCCGAACGACAGAAGGAAGTCGGCGATCAGCAGCGCCACGTAGATAATGGCGAGGGAGATGACCCCGTGGCGCGCTCCGGCGCGAAGCGAGGCGCGGGCCTCCGGCGGCAGCTTCTGGAATTCCGCCTCGGATATGAAGCGAGGCGGTCCAGAAGTGGCTTTCTCATCGCGGTACCAGCCCGGTTCCCCCAAGAGGCGGCGGGCTCGAAGCTCTCCCCGTTCCGCTTCGGTCAGAGAGGAGAGGAGGACGAACGCGTGGCGCCCGTCTCCCGCTTCGGCCAGCTTGCCGAGCAATCCGGGCTGAAGCTTCGCCGCCTCCAGCGCCGCGGGCATTTCGACGCGGGCGTACGGCGGCATTATGTCTCGGTCTATTCCGTGGCGGACCAGGAGAGGAAGGCTCAACTCTATGCCGGCTTGGATCAGCGACAGGAGTATGCACGCCACCATCAACGCCCGGCGGCCGCGCACGTAGGCCATGATCCGCCTCAAGTGCTTGAGGAGCGTGAAGGCGCCGAGCTTTTCCTCATCCCGTCTCAGGGCCATTACTGCTCTATCTCCTGCAACTCAGCCATCTCGCGGTAGTAACCCGGCGACGCCATGAGCGCGGCGTGAGTCCCTTGCTGTATGACGGCCCCGCGCTTGAGCACGAGAATCTGGTCGAGATCCTTCACAGCGCTCACCCTGTGGCTGACCACGATCGTCGTCCTGTCGCGGCGCGCGAGGGCCAGGCCGGACAGTATCTTCCTTTCGGCGCCCGCGTCCACCGCCGATAGGGTGTCGTCCAACAAAAGCACCGGAGCCTCCTTGAGGAGGGCGCGCGCCAGGCAGAGCCTCTGCTTCTGGCCCCCGGATAGCGTTATGCCCCGCTCCCCGAGAAGCGTCCCGTAGCCGTCCGGGAAGGCCGAGATTTCCTCGTCTATCGCCGCCAGCGCGCAGGCCGCTCTGATCTCATCGCGCGTGGCGCCCGGGTTGCCGAGGAGCAGGTTCCGCTCGATGGTGTCCGAAAAGAGAAACGCCTCCTGAGGCACGACGGAGATCATCTCTCGAAGAGTTTTCAAGGGGATCGAGGTAACGTCGGTTCCTCCGATCAGCAGGCTTCCCGGAGGCGGGTCGTAGAGGCGCGACAGAAGCTGGACGATGGTGCTCTTGCCCGAGCCGATCTCGCCGGCCACGCCCAGGCTTCCACCTTCGGGCACAGACGCCGAGACGTTACGGAGAGAGGGCTTCTCCGAGCCGGGATAGGTGAAGGTCAGGCCGCGAATCTCTATCGAGTGCGACGCGAGCCGGCAGGCGGCCCCGCTGGCCTCTTCGGCCTGGGGCTTCCTGTCCAGGAAGGCGTTGATGCGGTCCATAGAGGCCGCCGCGCGCTGGACGAGGGTCAGCATCCATCCGGCCGCAATCATCGGCCACGTCAGCATCCCGAGGTACGAGGTGAGGGCGACGAACGAACCGACGGAGGTCCGGCCGCTGATTACCCTAGCGCCGCCCGCTCCGAGAAGGATCGCGACGCACGAGCCGGCGATCAGCATGATTAGAGGGTGAAAGAGCGCGTCCACTTTCGTGTAGTGCATGAACCTCTTGAAGTAGTCCTCGTTGTAGCGGGCGAAGTCCGCCGAATCGCCGTCGCGCTGGACGTAGGCCTTCAGGATGCGCATGCCGGCGAGCGATTCGCGGGCCTTTTCGGTCATCCGCTCGAAGGACGACTGGACGGCGTCCCACCGCTCGTAAACCGCCTTCAGCGAAACGGCCATTACCAGGGCCAAGAGGGGCATGGGAAGGATTACGATGCCCGTGAGCACGGGGTCGAGCCAGAACATCGCGCAGAGCGCCACCACGGCGTAGGCGGTCGAATCGAACCCCGCGACGAAGCCCATGGCGAGCGCCTGGCGAATCGTCTCGACGTCGTTCATCGCAAGCGCCATCACCTCGCCCGTCCGCGTCGTCGTGAAGTCGCGCGCCGAGAGCGTCATGGCGTGGTCGAAGACCTTCTGCCTAAGCTCGATTTCGGCCAGCCTCGAAGCCGAGAAGAAAAAGTGGCGCCACGCGAAGCGGAAGGAGGCGATAGTGAGGGAGAGGCCAAGAATGACCAGCGCCTGCCCGGCTATCCAGGCCTGGGTCACGCCGAGCGAGGCGACGCCGTCAATGACGCCCTTCACGACGAGCGGGATCGCGAGCTGCGCGCCGTCAACGATGAGAAGGCACGCCACCCCCAGCGCCACGCGCCAGGGGTAGCCGAAGAAGAGCTTCAAGATGTCGCGCACGCCTCGATGCATAGAGCCTCACCGCCTCCGAGCCGATATTTTACTCCTGCTTGTGCCGCGCCCGTGCTAAACTAGCTTCTTGTTACGGGGGCTTAAGGCGACATGGCATCGGGAGACAACCATCCAAGGACGACCCCGGCGGCCCGGCCAGGGGGACAGGTCGTGATAGGGCTAGAAGTCCACGTCCAGTTGAAGACGAGGACGAAGCTCTTTTGCGGCTGTTCTCCGGCCTTCGGCGCGCCCCCCAACAGCGCCGTCTGTCCGGTCTGCCTGGGCTTGCCCGGCGCGCTTCCGGTCCTGAACGGGGCGGCCGTGGCGCTGGGCGTGCGCGCGGCGCTCTGCGTGGGCGCCTCGGTGCAGCGGGCGAGCCGCTTTGACCGCAAGAGCTACTTCTATCCCGACCTACCCAAGGGCTATCAGATCACCCAGCAGGCGCGTCCCCTTGCGCTAGGCGGGTCGTTGCACGTCGGGCCTTCCGGCCGCGAAATCGGAATCGCGCGCGTTCACATCGAGGAGGACGCCGGGAAAAGCCTCCACGAGGGCGTGCCCGGCTCGGAAGAATGGACCTGCCTCGACTTCAACAGGTCAGGCGTCCCTCTCGCCGAGATCGTCACCGAGCCGGACATCTCTTCTCCTCAAGAGGCCGCCGAGGTGATGCGCCTTTTATGGCAGAAGCTGACCTTCGCGGGGGTCACGACGGGCAAGATGGAGGAAGGCGCGCTTAGGTGCGACGCCAACATTTCGGTGGGCGGCGGCGGCCGGAGCGAGATCAAGAACCTCAACTCCTTCAGGTTCGTCGAGAAGGCGCTCGCCTTCGAGGCCGTCAGGCTCGCCGAGGCCAACGCGAGCGGGGCGGCCCCCTCGCGGGAGACGCGCCTCTTCGATCCGGGGTCGGGCCGCACGTATCCGCTCAGGGGCAAGGAGGCTCTCGAAGATTACCGCTATTTCCCCGAGCCGGACCTGCCGTCCCTGGTCATCAGCGGCGAGATGATCGAAGAACAGCGCCGCCTCATGGGCGAACAGCCCGGCGACCGCCGCGAGCGCTTTGAACGCGAGTTCGGGCTTAGCCCATATGACGCGGGCGTCCTCACGGCGCAGCCGGAGGCGGCTGATTACTTTGAAGAACTGGCCTTGTTGGGAGCGCCCCCAAAAACAGCCGCCAACTGGGTCATGGGCGAAGTCCTGAGGGCCGTCAAGGAGGTCGGCGGCGGCTGGGAGAGGCTCCGGGTCAATCCTTCCGGCCTCGCCTTCCTTTTGAGCGAAGTGGCGTCGAAACGAATGACGAGCGGATTCGCGAAGGAGTTGTTTCACGAGGCGGCGGCTTCGGGCGGCGACTTGAAGGTGCTTGCGAGGGAGAGGGGAGGAGCGAGGCCAATTGACCAGGCGGCGCTCGGCAGGGCAATAGAAGATGTGATCGCGTCCGAGACCGTGGCAGTGGGCGATTACCGGGCCGGAAAACGGAAGGCCTTCGGCTATCTCGTCGGCGCCGTCATGAAGAAAAGCGGCGGCCAGGCCGACGCGGAGGCCGTCAAGAAGATACTCGAAGAGAAACTCGGCAAGAACTGATTAAGGAGAAGGTTCAATGAGCGTCACTTGCGGCATCGTCGGCCTTCCGCGCGTCGGAAAGACAACCGTTTTCAACGCGCTCACCGCATCTCAGGCCCAGGTCCACGCTTTCGCGGGGGGCTCGAAAGACCCGAACGTCGCGGTCGTGCCCGTGCCCGACCCGCGCCTTAGCGACCTGGGACAGGTTTTCAAGTCCAAGAAGATCACGCCGGCGACGCTTGAATTCGTTGACCTGGCGGGTCTCTCCAAAGGGGCGTCGAAGGGCGAGGGCCTCGGCAACGAGTTCCTCGCCAGCATCAGGGAGGCGGACGCGGTCATCCACGTCGTCCGATGCTTCGAGAACGGCGACGTCGTCCACGTGGAGCCAACCCTCGACCCCTCGCGGGACATCGAGACCGTGAACCTCGAGCTAGTGCTCGCCGACATGGCCACCGCAGAGAAGCGGAGGGAAAAAAGCATCAAGCTCGCGCGTTCCGGGGACGACCCGGCGAAGAAGCTCGTCGCGGCGCTCGAAAAACTTCTGGCGGTCCTCGGCGAAGGGAAGCCGGCGAGAACCGCCGGGCTTCACAAAGAAGAGTGGGCTTTGATGCCCGACCTCCACTTCCTCACGGCGAAGCCCACGATATACGTCGCCAACGTTGACGAGAACGGGCTCTCGCCGGATCACCCGCTGGCGCGAGCCGTCGAGGAGGCCGCCAAGAAGGAGGGTGCTCCCTGCATACGCGTATGCGCGCAGGTGGAGGCAGAGCTGCAATCCCTTCAGGAAGCCGAGCGCGCCGGTTTCATGGCTGCCTACGGCCTCTCCGAGCCTGGCCTTCACAAGCTAATCAACGCCGCCTTTTCCGCGCTCGACCTGATGACGTTCCTCACGGCCGGCGAAAAGGAGTCGAGGGCGTGGACGATTCGCAAGGGGATCAAGGCGCCCCAAGCCGCCGGCAAGATCCACAGCGACATCGAGCGCGGCTTCATCAGGCTCGAGGTTTACAAATACGAAGACTGGGTGGCCTGCGGCAAGGACGAGAAGAAGGTGAAGGAAAAGGGCCACTGGCGATCCGAAGGCCGCGAATACGTCATGCAGGAAGGCGACGTCTGCCTGTTCAGGTTCAACGTGTGAAGAGAGAGGTGTCTAGTGTTTAGTGACGGGTGTTTTGTTAAAGAAGCATCCATGCCCGCGCCAAGCGACTGTCTCTCTCGGTCTTTACCAAACGCTAAGAGCCCGTCCTAAGAGTGGGACATGGCCACGACGGCGGCTGGCCGGGACACATGGCGCGAAAGCGAGCGGAGGGCGATGCCGGAGCCATAGGACAAGCGAGCTGACAAAGCCAGGCGCCTGGCGCTCTGTGCGCGGCCGCGCCCTATTTTGGGGATAGGTTCTTATTCTCTCCAACGGTCCATCAAGTTCACTCATAATTTGTCTTTCGCTGGCTCAGGCCGCTTCGCTCTGGCATTGTGAAGTCCAGCACGGTCGCGGAAACTCCTCCGGGCCCGCCGGTAGCTCCCTCTTCGAGGTCCTTGTCCGCGTGCTCTTGCCCTTCGAACTCTTTTTCGTGGTCGCGATACCTGAAGAGCGACCATTCTCCGCGGTGGTATTCGATGGCAGTTAGGTTTTCGACCCAGTCGCCGGAGTTCATGTAGGTCACACGGCCCTTCTCGCTGACGATCTTCTTTAGCGCGGGCTGGTGGATGTGCCCGCACGCGACGACGCCGAACCCTTTCTCCATAGCGATTGCAATAGCCGTCTTCTCGAAGTCGCCTATGAACTTCAAGGCGCTCTTGACGCCATCCTTTATCCTTTTCGAGAGCGATATCCGCCCATGCCCCAACCTCATCGAAAGAAAATTGGCGAGGCGGTTGACCAAGATGAGCGCGTCGTATCCCATGGAGCCGAGCCTGGCGGCCCAGCGGGAATGCACGGTCACGACATCGAAAACGTCGCCGTGGAACATCCAAGCTTTCTGTCCGTCCAATTCTAAAATCACTTTGTTGACGAGATGAAAGTTCCCCAGATGCTGCTCGGCGAAGCGTCTCAGAAGATCGTCGTGATTCCCGGTGACGTAGTAGATTTCAACGCCCGAGGCGGCCATCTTCATCAGGCGCTGTAGCACCTTGGTGTGCGACTTGGGCCAGTAGTACTTGCTGAACTGCCAGATATCAATGATGTCCCCGTTCAGAACGAGCACTTCCGGGTTGATGCTCCCGAGATAATTCAGTAACTCGTTAGCGTGGCACCCGACGGTCCCAAGATGCACGTCGGAGACCACCACGACGCTCACTGGCCGCCTCTCTTTGCCTCGCCCTTTCTGGGCCATGCTCTCCCCCAGACCAAAGCATGGCCCACGCGCGTTTCGTCTTTATTGCGTTTTCCTTGCGCCCTCGCCAACAAATGAATCCATTCCCCTGTGGCTGCGGTGATAAAGAGGACGCAGAGGGGCGATTATGGTTGCGTTACAAGCGCACAGGTCACGGAGGGAAAGAAGTGTCTGGTGTCTTGTGTCTCGTGTTTTGTAGGCCCGGCGTTGATTTGCGCCGCCCGTAGTTCGCGTGGTACGCGGGCACGGAGATTCTTCTAAACACCTCGGT
>JBBINO010000072.1:0-12915 GCA_037443845.1 Acidobacteriota bacterium | reverse complement strand
GCGACCCCTTGCACCCCAAGCAAGTGCGCTACCAGGCTGCGCCACGTCCCGACCATATGGGGCTTGGACATCCCCATGGGGAAGCGCATTTATAACACAGAGGCGGAGCGGGTGTCAAAGAGGTGGCCGCCGCTTCAAGAGGTCCCGAAGTTCCGTGAGGCGTTCGTGCAGGCGGCCAAGCCATTCTCCGCGCGGGGCGGGGGCGGCCGCGGCCCTGGCGCCGCCCTGGTGCATGAACTCCCTGGCTCCCTTTATGGTGAACTTCCTCTCGTAGAGGAGTTCCTTGATCAGCAGGGTCGTCTCTATGTCCTTCTCGCGGTAGAGCCTGTGGCCGGAGGCGGTCTTCTTGGGGGAGAGTTGCGGGAACTCCTTTTCCCAGTAGCGGAGCACGTGAGCGGTGAGCCCCGTGATCTCGCAGACCTCGCCGATCTTGTAGTAGAGCTTTCTAGGAATGCTGGCCAGAGGCTTGGCGGCGGCGCCCTTCTGCAGCCTTTCAAACGAGGCTCTCATAGGGGCCGCCTCGTCAGCTTGCGAGAGGGAACGAAGACCACGCTCTTACGCGATGGCACCCGGACTTGCTCGCCGCGCGCGATGTCGCGGCCGAGCCTCGGCTTGCGCGCCACCACCCGAAACGTCCCGAACCCTGAAAGCACCACGTGTCCCTCCGCTACAAGACCTTCCAGAAGCGCTTCAATGACCGTGTCCACGAGGGCGCGGGCGGCGGGGTGCGTCAGGCCGCCGTGCGCTTCGTGCAAGGCCTGGCCCATATCTGAGCGCCTCATCCAGCGCCTCCCTTCCCTATGGTTGAATACTATACCACAGACCTTCTTGCAACAACCACCTTTTTCGGCTACCGTTGTCAAGGGAGGCGAGCGATGGCCAACCAAAGTCCCTCCGGCGGCCCTCTTTTCCCGGAAGTCCTGGCCAGCCATTACCGCAAGCAGAGCACCGGCACGCTGATCGCGGTCTGCCCGCCTTTCAGGAAGACCGTGTACCTGCGGGCCGGGAGGGTCGTCTTCGCGGCCTCCGATGACCACAACGACCGCCTCGGCGAAATGCTTTTAAGGCGCGGCGCGCTCGCCGCGAGAGACTATTTCAGGGCGTCATCGCTGATCAAGCCGGGCAAGCGCTTCGGGACGCTTCTGGTTGACATGGGCCTGATGACGCCGGAGCAGCTCGTGTGGGCCGTGAAGGAGCAGGTCAAGGAAATCGTCTTCTCGCTCTTCCACCTGAGCGAGAAGGACTGCCAGTTCGTCAAGGGGGCTCAGGGCGAGGATGAAATCATCACGCTGAGCATCAACACGCCTGAATTGCTGAGGCTGGGCGCCGAGAGGATGGACAGGGTCGTGCCCGCCCTGGAACGTTTTCGAGAGGTGGACGCCGTCATCTCGCTGAAAGAGCCGGCCTCGGCGATACGTGGCGAGCTGAAAATAGGCGAGGGCGATTACGGCTGGCTGGAACGCGCGGCCAAAGGGGTGACGCTGGCCGGCCTGCTCGACGAGGCCGGGGAAGACGGGGTGTCCGCACTGAAGCTGCTCTGGGTGCTCGACGCGCTTGAGCTCATCGAAACGCGCCGCCCGGGCGAAACGGGCGCTACCCAGGATGACGACCTCGGCATCACGGCGCAGGATCTCTCGTCATTGGACCGGTAGCCTGGCCCGGCGGCCGCACGCCGCCTGGCGAATCAAGCCAAAAAATCCAACTGCTACTTGGCCTGGCGCCAATGGCTCAACAAGTCAGTAGCGCGGCTTGGCATCGCGGCTCACGGGTGGCTTGCGCTCTGGCGGCGGGTCAGTCGTGTGGAAAGAGGACGTTGAGGGCGGCCGGGAGAACTTCGATGGTGAAAGGCTCCCTGACCTGGTGGAGGTTCCCGTCGGCGTGGATGTATGTCGGGCGGCTCACCGCGACTCGGAGGATGTCAGACTTGAAAAACTTGCACCCGTCGAGCATCTCCACCTGCCTGAAGAGAACCATCGAAAGCACCGGCAGGCGCCTGGCGAGGCCGTAATCGCCGACGAAGGTGATGTCCAGAAGGCCGTCGCGCATGTCGGCCTTGGGGCAGAGCTTGAAGCCGCCTCCGGCGAAGCGCCCGTTGCCGATCTCGACGAGCACGCCCTTGCCTTTGAATTCCCAGTCCCTCCCCTGAAGATGAAAGGTGGGGTTCTGGTACGTGGGGACCAGCTTCAGGACGACGAAAAGGTAGGAGAGCAGCCCCTTTATCTTCTTGACGCGCTGGTTATGGTGCGTCACTTCGCCGTCAAAACCGACTCCGAGCGAGTTGACGAAAATCAGGTGGCCGGCCCGGCCGACGTCAATCAGGCGCCCCGAACCCTCCTTCAGGGTGCGGACGGCCAGCGGGATTTTCCCCAGGAGGCCTATGGCCCTCGCGAAGTCGTTCCCCGTCCCGGTGGGGATCAACGCGAGCGCGCTGCTGGAGCGGACTAGCCCGGCCGCGACCTCGCTGACGGTCCCGTCGCCTCCCATCGCGGCTACGACCCTGGCCCCCTTTTCGGCGGCGCTTTTGGCGAGGGATGAAGCTTGGCCGGCCTCCTCGGTCTTGACGATCTCGTAGTCTAGCCCGTGCTTGTCCATGAGCCGCTCGACGCGAGGGAGCCACGCCAAAGTACGTCCCCTTCCGGCGACCGGGTTGACGATGCAGACGACGTCGGCCATTTACATTCTCTCCGGGACTTCAATGCCCAGGAGCTCATGGAGCGACGATCGCAGAAGCTTCGCGAAGAGGGCAACCGTAAGAAGCCGGGCTTCCCGCTTGGCCGGATCCTGCTCCTGGATCACCGGAAACGCGTGGTAGTAGGCATGGAATGCTTGCGCGGCGAGATGGAGGTGGCGCGCCACCAGGTGCAGGTCGAGGGAGGATGCAGCCTGCTGGACGACGTTTGGCATTCTGAGAAAAAGCGTCAGAACGCCCCACCCCTCCGGTTCGGCTAGATCGAGCGCGGCCGCAAAGCGCCGTGGGTCCGAAACGTCCGGCGGCTCGATTCCCGCCTCCTTCGCTTTTCTGAGGATGTTCTCGGCGCGAACGCATGCGTATTGAAGGTACGGCCCCGTCTCGCCCTCGAAGGCCAGCGCCTGGCCGAAGTCGAAGGCGACGACCTGGTTCTTGTCGTACTTGGCCATGTAGTACCTGAGAGCGGCGGCGGCAAGGAGAGAGGCTCTCGAACTTGCCTCTTCGCGCGGCAGCTCAGGCTCCCGCGAGGCCACTTCCTCGAGCGCACGCTCCTCTAGAAGGTCGAGAAGGACGTCGGCCTGGACGCCGAGCCCCTTGCGGCCGGACATTTCCACGAAGGGCTTGGACCTGTCCTCCTCGGACAGAGTGATCTCTTTTCGCCGTTCGAGTTCCAGCGCCGTCTTCTGCGAAAGGGCGACCATCTCATAGGCGAAGTGGACCGACGCCTCGGCTTGTGCGCCGTGGCCCATAAGCTTGAGCCCCTCGCGGACGATGCGCTGGAGGTAAGACTGGCGCACGTCAATGACGTTGATGACGCTCGCCCCGTGGCCGAAGGATGGCGGGTTCGCGCCCGATGCGCCCGATGACGATCGCCACACTTCGTAGACCGGGTTGGGGAACGGCCTGTACTTGAAGTCGCGCCCCAAAAGCCCGAACTTCCATAGCTGATAGGCCATGTCCTTCCCGATGTAGGTGACCGTCCCGCTGCTTCTCACGATTACCTTGTCGGCGTCGCTGAGCCCCTCGAAGCCGTCCGCCTCGGAGAGCGCCATCACCCAGCAGCCGCGGTTCTTGTCGGCCGATTCGTCCGGCACCTTGTGCACCGCTCCGGCCGCCTTCAATTTCTCGAAACAGGCCTGCCAGAAACCGCTCTTGAGAATGTCGCTTTCGTGAGGCAGGACGTCGTACCTGACGTGGAGCCTCTCCATCGTCCGGAGGTGGCATCGCACCATCTCCTCCGCGATGCGGGCGGCCATCGCGGCGGTCGGCTGATGGTTCTCCTCGATGGCGCGAAGGGTTTCGCGGCGCGCCTCGAGCCTTGAATCGTCCTCGGCGTACCAGCGAGCCACTTTGGAATAAAGTTCCCAGCAGAACCCGTCGAATCGGCCCTTGGACGAGACGAGCCACCCGTAAACGGTGTTGCTTTTCTGAGGGTCGTCGAGGACCGGCCTGAGCGCCGAAGCCATCGCGAACAGCGCCTGGGGGCTGGAAAGGCCATCCCGCTGAAGCCACTCCTGCATCCTGTCCATCGGCCCGCGCGCCTTTGCATCCTTCGTCGCGAACCGGTAATAGATCGCGAGGAGCGCTTCGAGCTGGTCCGGGCCGAACCCGAGTATCCTCTCGAAGCCGACCACCACGTCGGCGACCTGGACGCCGGTATCGTCAATGTAGTTCTGGACCTCGACCTCGCGGCCGAGGTGCCTCAAGCACCTGACGAGGGTGTCGCCGAGGACCGCGTTTCTCAGGTGCCCCACGTGCGCCGCCTTGTTGGGGTTGATGTTCGTGTGCTCGACTATCGTCTTGCCTTCGCGGCCCGAGGGCTTGAAGCCGCCGCCGAGGAGGCGTCCCACCGCCCAGCCCCTGTCCATGAAGAGGTTGATGTACCCTCCGGCGCAACGCGCCTCGGTGACCCCTTCGAGCTTCGATTGGGCGAGTTGCGAAGCCAGCGCCTGCGGCGACCGCTTCAACCTTTTGGCCAGGGAAAAGCAGACCGGCGTCGCGGCGTCGCCGAGCTCCGGTTTGGGCGGAAAGGTGAAGGGAATCTCTTCGGGAGGAAGTTCTTCTCCGAACTTCTCCTTGATTGCCGCGGAAAGCGCCCGCTGCCAGCTTTGGATCGCCGTCAGCACGGAGAACAGCCCGCCTTCCTCATGCTTGTTCCGCGTTCCAACTGGCCAACACCTCCCTGAACCTCTCGGCCAGGAGGCGCTGCGAGTCGGGGCCCTGCAGCACCGCGGCGTGCCTCAGCAGCTCGTGGCACATGACTTGAATCGCCTCTGTCCCTTTTCCGTGCCGGAGGTCTTCCAGCGCCTGCCGGTGGGTCTTCAGGATGCCGCTCGCCCCCGCCTCGCCGAGCACCTCGCGGCCGACGTCTCTGAGGCGCGCGGAGAGGTCCATCAAGGCCGCGATCACGTCGTCGTTTGATGGCGGCAGCTTCTCCTCCGGGGGCGCCGTGCGTGGCGGAGCGCTTGGGGCGGTGGCAGGCGGCGCCGCGTTTTGCGAGCCGGGGACCGGCTCTTCGAGGACGACGAGCCCCATCGTCACAAGGCCGTAAAGCATCTTGGCCACTTCAAAAGTGCCCGTGCTCAAGAGTTTTGCGATCGCCCTCAAGGAGTTGTGCCCGTCTATCTTGCTCAGCACGAGCCACTCCTGCGTGTTTAGGTTGATCTGCCCCTGCTTTCCTTCCGGAACCTTGAACCTGGGGACCAGATCGAGAGATGGGATCCTCTTTGAGAGCACCTTCCACTCGTCGAGCCTTCGAGCCGCTTCCATGAGGAGGTTCGTGTTGTTCTTGTTTATGGTGTGGGCCGGCGAGGCCTCTTCCTGCATGAAGTGAAAAGTCCCGTCGCTCCACGTCGCCAGAAGGTAGACGGCCTCTTCGCCGTGGAGGTCGTCGGCGGCGGCGTGGACGATTCGCCCCGCCTGAAGCCATATGGTGCCTTCCTGCTCTCCCTTTTTCAGATGAAAAGCGCCAGTCTTGCCCGAAACGGAGACGAGCTGGATGACGTCGGGCAAGTGAAGCTCTTTGAGCGATCCCTGAAAAGTCATGGTGCCCTGAAGCGATTCCTATGGCAAAGCGGACAGAAGCCCCTATGGCGCCGCGCTCCCGCTATCGCGGCATGGTCAATCTAACACACGGCCTCAAACCGAGTCAAACGCCGGTGGAAGCCTACCGAAATTACCAGACTGAAATGTTGTGCTTTCGGAGACGGTTGTGCCACACGGAAAGAAAGGACTTTTTTCAATTAGTTGGGAGGGCCATTCCCTCCCCCTCCGCGGGCAAAGCCCGGCGGAGGGACCCCCACCCTTGGCTGCCTTCAGCGCCTTCGGCTTGAAGGCCCCCCATCCCTTATCGGGTGGAGGACCATCTTGGGCTAAACGACGAGCTCATCCGCATTGGCGGTCACCGTCCCCGTTCAATCGCGGGATTGGGGCCCTTGAAAGCGCTTGGCTTCGCCCAGGCCATTTCACGGCTGAAACGCATGGCCGGCAACCGCTGGAAGGCGCTCCGGAATGTTCTTGTGCCACGCCATGTTTTCAGTAAGGCGCCCGGGTAATCGCCGGGACGCAGCGGGGAGGAAATATGAAAGTGATGCTTACAGCCAAGTCCCGGTTCAGCGCGGCCCACCGCCTGCTGAATCCGAAGTGGGATGACAAGAAGAACTTCGAGGTCTTCGGTTCCTGCTTCAATCGCAACGGCCACGGCCACGACTACGCGGTTGAAGTGACGGTCGAAGGCGACGTTGACCCGGAAACGGGGATGATCCTCAACGTCAAAGATCTGAAAAGGATCACGGAGGAGGCGGTGATCTCGCTGGTGGACCACAAGAATCTCAACATGGACGTTCCCTTCCTCGCCGGGTCAAACCCGACGGCCGAGGTGCTCGCCCAGGCGTTCTGGAAAATTCTCGAACCGCTCATTCCCGCGGGGAGGCTTCATGAAATCAGAGTCCTTGAAACCGAGAACAATGCCGCGACCGTCAGGCGAGGATGAAACCGGCTTCTCTGAAGCCGAAGAAGGCAACGGATCGCGCATTGCCGCAATTGCCCGAATCGGCGACAAGCCCGCGCCCCGCGATGACCGGCTGGAGCGGCTTGCCCGGGAGACGCTCGCGGAGCTTGGCGAGGACCCGGGCCGCGAGGGGCTCCTCAATACGCCTGGAAGGATGGCGAAGGCCCTCCGGTACCTGACGAGTGGTTCCGAGCTGGATCCTTCCAGCGTGCTCAACGGCGCGTTGTTCGACGCTGGCGGCTACGACGAGATGGTCCTCGTCAAGGAGATTGAGTTCTACTCCCTCTGCGAGCACCACCTCCTTCCATTTTTTGGCAACGTCACCATCGCCTACCTTCCGCAGGGAAAGGTCGCAGGGCTCTCCAAGCTCCCGCGTCTCGTTGACCTTTTCGCCAGAAGACTCCAGCTTCAGGAAAGGATGACGAGGCAGATCGCGCAAGCCATACAGGAAATCGCCGAACCGAGAGGCGTGGCCGTGTCGGCCACCGGATTCCACCTTTGCATGGCCATGCGGGGAGTTTCAAAGCAGCAGAGCGTGACCACGACGCGCGCCTTCACGGGCGAGTTCCTGTCGAACCCGTCGCTGAGGGCCGAGTTCCTCTCGGAAACCGCCGGCGCGCGCCGGCATGCCGCAGAAGCCGCGCCACGTTGACAGAATCGCCCGATGCTGGCACAATGAGGGCGGGAGGCGAGAATGCTGCGTGGCGCGAGATCCCTCCGGGTAGGAGAGCTCCTCTCAATCCTGGGCGACGTATACAAGGACCATGAGACGGGGACGCTCGTCTTTCAAAGCGGTCCCGTGGCCAAGTACCTCTACGTCGAGGAGGGCCAGATCATATTCGCCGCCTCGAACGCTCCTGAAGACAAGTTCACCCACATTCTGGTGGAGCAGGGAAAGCTCTCGAACGACCAGCTCACGATGGCCCAGGAAAAAAAAGGCGACCGCACGATCGGCAAGACGCTGGTTGATCTTGGCTTCCTCGCCTCCACCGACCTCCTGGACGCGCTGGTGAAACAGGTCTACCGCGTGGCCGACTCCGTTCTCCACTGGAGCGAGGGCTCCGCCACTTTCAAGCCCAACGTTCTGCCGGCGGGAGTGGCGAAGCTACCTATTTCGTCGCCCCGCTTCATACTGGACATCGCTCAGGGCGTAAGAGACAAGTCGTGGGTCGGCCAGGTCTTTTCCGGCATGGAGACCGTTCTCAGGATGAGCCAGGTCGAGCGCGAAACGGCGTCGGCGCTGGCGCTGACCCAGCCGGAGCGCCAGCTTTTGGGGGCGCTGGACGGCGCGAAGAGCATCAGGGAAATCTGCGAGCAGTCTGGACAGGACCTTTTCAGCGGGGCGAAATTTTTTCTCGGCCTTTCATTCCTGGGATTCGTCCACCCGAAGGATATAATCTCGCCTCAAGGCCAGGCGGTCTCGAAGCCAGTGGACCTCTCCTTCCTTGACGAGATGCTGCCGTCACCGGAGGAGCCGGCCCCCGTTTCGGCGCCGGCCTTCCAGGCGCAAGCGCCCGCGCCTCCTCCGGCCGCTAAGGAAGAGGTGGTCCCAGCGCCGAAGCAAGCTCCGGCACAGGTGGCGGCTCCGACACCCACTTCTGTTCCGGCGCAGGTACAGAAGGCCGCTCCCAAGCCGGCCCCGAAAGCCAAGGCCCAGCAGGAACTCTTCGGAGAGAAGCTGATTTCCGAGGTCGCTCCCAAGGCTCCGGCGAGCGAAGCCAGGCCGCTCTTCGAGGGATTCGTCTCCCGCAAGAAAAGCAGCGGCGTGGCGAAGAAAGTCATTTACGGCCTCGCCGCCCTTGTGATCATCGCCGGCGGGGCGGTGGCGGGCTGGTGGTACTTCATGGTCCGCGGAAAAGAACCGGCGCCTGCCGCGCCAAAGGCGGTCCGCCCGGCGCCCCAGGCACCGGCTCTGCCCAACGGCGTGACGAGTCCGGCCCCAGCGCCGGCGATTTCAACGCCGGCGCCCGCCCCTCCGCAAACCGGAGCGGTGCGGCCCGAGGCGCCGAAGACCGTGCCACAGGCCGCGCCAGGGCCTTCCGCGCCGCTGCCGGCCCCGGCCAGGACCGAGGTCCCAGCGCCCAAGCAGGAGGCCCCGAAGCAGGGAGCGCCGAAAGAGGCGGCGCCTAAGCCGCCCGCGGAGGCGAGCCACGCCAACCCACCCTCTGGTGCTCCATCCGGCGGCGCGCAGCGCCTTATGGACGATGGGCGCTACCAGGAAGCCGCGGCCGCGTTTGACGCTCAGGCGAAAAGCGAACGGGCGGCCTACACCATAAACATCGAGGTCGCCTGCCAGCCTGAGACCATAGCGAAGGGGCTTCAGGCGGCCGGAGGAGACCGGTCATTCTTCATCCTGCCTTACGATCTCCACGGGCGCTCCTGTTTCGTCGTGCTCTGGGGACGATACCCGAACCGCGCCGCGGCCGAAGCCGCCTTGGCGGCGCTGCCGGAGTTCTTCAAGAGGGATTCGTCCCCGCGAATAGTTTCCTGGGCCTCCATCAGGAAATGATTCGTTGTCGGGATGGAACGCCGGCGGCTCCATGAATTTCGGCAAGGCCATGTCTGAACGGCAGTCGCCGGGAACCGGTGGCGCCTTCTTTGTGGGGCGGCCTTCGCTTTTCGTCCAGGATGTCTTTTCGGCGGATGCCCGGCCGGAGTGGCGATGACTTGTTACGTTGACGGCAACAACCTGATCGGAGGCGGCCACGGCAGCCGTGGCGAGGATGCCAGGCCCCTCCTCGTAAACCGCCTTCTCTCGCTGCGAATGCCGAGGCCGTGCGTGGTCGTTTTTGACGGGCCGCCGTTCGCTGAAGGCGGCGGGAAGAGCAGCCGTGGCGCTTTTAGCCTGCTCTTCTCCGGCAAGCGCTCGGCTGACGACGTGATCGCCGAGCGGTTGCGCAAGGGAGACGTGGTGGTAACCAGGGACCGGGAGCTTACCCTGCGGGCGAGAGACCGCCAGGCCCGCGCCGTCGCCCCGAAGGAATTTTTGGAAGGCCTGCGCCCTTTAAGAGTCCGGCCCTCCGGTGGAGAAAAGCCGGAGCCGGGCGGCGACGTCAGCGAGTGGCTGGCGATATTTGGAAACCGCAAATGAAAGTACGGTATAATTAGCGCCATGAACACCGGCCTCGCGACTTCAGACATCCCGAAGGAACTTGTGGAACGGCTCCAGCACCGGGACCCGTCCGCTTTCGACGAGTTTCTCGAACTTCTTGGCCCGCGCCTTCTCAATTTCGGCATGAGAATGTGCCAGGACAGGGAGGACGCCAGGGACGTCCTGCAGGAGACGATGCTGAAGACCTTCGAATCCGTCGGCGACCTGCGCCACCCGGACGCATTCCGGACGTGGCTCTACCGCATCGCCGCCAACGCCTGCCTGATGAAGCGCCGCCACTCGCGCTTTCTCAAGGAGGAGGTCTCTCTCGAAGAGGTCCTTCCCGACCCGGAGCAGATCAAGGGCGGGCCAGCCTGGGGAGGGCTTCCGGACCAGGCCCTGCTGGACGGCGAGTTGAAGAAGCAGGTCCGCGAGGCGATTTACTCCCTGCCGCCGCTGTACCGCTCCGTCCTCGTGCTGAGAGACATGGAGGGGCTGGACACCGACGAGGTGGCGCAGGTGCTCGGCCTCAACAAGGACGTCGTCAAGATGAGGCTTCATCGCGCCCGCGCCAAGGTTCGCCAGGCTCTGGACAAAATCCTCAACGGATAGCTCCCGTCATGACCGAAGACCAGGCAAGCCCCGCGTCAAGATTCACGAACCGCGTGGCCGACTATGCCGCCTCAAGGCCCGGCTACCCCGAGGACCTCTGGGACGCGCTCTGGAAAAAATCGGGGCTTGAGAGGGGAGACGCCGCAGCCGACCTTGGCTCGGGAACAGGAATATCGGCGGAGCCTCTGCTCGAAAGGGGCGCCGCCCTGTTTTGCGTCGAGCCAAATGAAGCGATGAGGAGGGAAGCCGAAGCCGCCCTATCCGGCTACCGGAATTTCTATAGCGTGAACGGCACCGCGGAGAAGACGGGGCTCCCCGGGGCTTCCGTCTCCCTCGTCGTCGCCGCGCAGTCCTTCCACTGGTTTCGCCAGGACGAGGCGCGCCTGGAGTGCCTCCGCATACTCAAGCCCCGAGGGGGAGCGGCGGTCATCTGGAACGAGCGGCGGCTGAACGGGTCGCCTTTCCTCGAAGGCTACGAGCGGCTGTTGCTGGAGCACGGCACGGACTACGGCCGGGTCCGCCATGAGAACGTTTCGTCACGACAACTGGCCGCCTTTTTCGGGAACCGTTACGAAGCGCTCTCGTTCCCAAACCTCCAGATATTCGATCTAGAGGGCCTAAAAAGCCGGGTGCGCTCGGCGTCGTACACCCCTCCGCCTGGCCATCCCGGCCACGCCGCCATGATGGAGGCGCTGGAGCGCCTCTTCGCCGCCTGCGAGGAGAAGGGCCGCGTGAGGATGCTCTACGACGCCAGACTCTACGTAGGAAAGCCGCTCGCCGCCACCCCGGCGGCTTGGGACAAGTGAAGCCGGAATGTGACTGATGAATGGTGACTCGTGCGCCTCGGTCGCCACCGGGTATGACCCACAAAACCAAAGGCCATCAGGATATTCTTGACTCACGAGCTACAGGCTACCTTCCTCGCAAGCAGCCCCCTGGCATCTGGCGCCCTTTCCTGGCCGCATCGCATTATCGCGTCTCCAAAGCGTCGGCCTTGCGGCGGATTTCGCTTCTATTGCCCGCCCACCATGGCCTGCCTGATGACTTTGCAGCCGATGCATTACATCATCGTTTCTCCAAATGGCGCTCGGCGATTTTGGAGACCAGGGCCTCGTCCGCGACGGCCGGCTCGGTGATATGGCCCTTCCGCTTCATCTTCTTGTTCCATAGCCTCGCGGTCTCGATGGCGTTCTCGTTTCTGGCCCAGGCTCGGCGGGCGATTCCGCCGGTCACGTCCCAGTCGAGCGCCGAGGCTATCACCTTGTCGGTCCGCTTCGAGCCGTCGAGCACAAGCCCGAAGCCTCCGTTGAAGCACTTGCCGGTGCCTACGCCGCCGCCGTTGGAGAGCACGGCGACGGTCATTCCACGCGCGACGTTCCCGGCCCAGCACTGGTGGGCCATGTCGGAGGTGAGCGCGGAGCCGTCGTAGATGTTGGCGGTTTCTCGGTAGGGGGAGTCGGTGCCCTGCACGTCGTGGTGGTCGCGGCCCAGCATCACCGGCCCGATCTCGCCGTCGCGCACCATCTCGTTGAACTTCAGCGCGATCTTGACGCGGCCTTCGGCGTCGGCGTAGAGAATGCGCGCCTGCGTTCCGACGACCAGCTTGTTCTTCTTCGCGTCCCTGACCCAGTGGTAGTTGTCCCGGTCCTGCCCGCGCCTTTTGGGATCAATGCAGGAGGCCGCCGCCGCGTCGGTCTTGTCGAGATCTTCGGGCTTGCCCGAGAGGCAGACCCAGCGGAACGGGCCGTAGCCGTAGTCAAAGCACAAGGGCCCCATGATGTCCTCGACGTATGAGGGCCAGATGAAGCCGTCGTTCGTATCCACGCCATTCTTCGATATCTCGGTGACCCCGGCGTCGAAAACCGCCCTCATGAAGGAGTTGCCGTAGTCCCAGAAACGGGCGCCCTTCGCCGTCATCCGCCTGAGCACCGCGTAGTGGCGCCGGAGGCTTTCGTGGACCTTCTCCTTGAAGGCGGGGAAATCCTCTTTCAGAAGCGCCTTCGCCTCGTCGTAGCTGAGCCCGGCAGGCGTATAGCCGCCTTCGTAGACGGCGTGGCACGACGTCTGGTCGGAGATCAGCTCGGCGGGCCACGCGTGCGCCTCGGCGTATTCGAGCATGTCAACGGCGTTGCCGTGGTAGGCGATCGAAAGCGACTCGCCCTTCGCAATCCCCTCTTTCACCCAGCGCTCAATTTCGGCGAGGTCCGGCGAGACTTTCTGGACCCATCCCTGCTCGTGGCGCGTCCGGATGCGGCTCATGTCCACTTCGGCCGTGACCGAGACCGCGCCCGCGATGTCGGCCGCCTTGGGCTGGGCGCCAGACATTCCTCCCAGCCCGGAGGTCAAGAAGAGGTGTCCCGCCAGGTTCCTCTCTTCGGGTATGCCGAGGTAGAGCCTTCCCGCGTTCAGGAGCGTGATGTAGGTTCCGTGGACGATCCCCTGCGGCCCGATGTACATCCAGCCGCCCGCCGTCATCTGGCCGTAATTGACGCACCCCATCGCCGCGAGGCGGTG
>JBBINO010000071.1:0-13182 GCA_037443845.1 Acidobacteriota bacterium | reverse complement strand
CGCCTTGCCTCGCGCGCGCCAGGCGGCTGCTTGACAAGCCTGGCGCTCTGGCTTATCTTCCCTTCTGGCGGGGGCCGCTTTTCGCCAGAAGGCGGGTTCGATGGCAAACCGTTTCCACATCCTCTATTCCACGTCACGGCATGAAAGGAGAGCGCAATGAACTACTTGGACGATCTTAGGGACGTGAAGTTCAACCTCTTCGAGTGGCTTCCATTCGTGAAGCTTCTAAAAAACGAGCACTTCTCAGGGTACGAGAAGGGCGACGTCGAGACGATCATGGAGGAGGCGCTCAAGGTCGCCCAGGAGGTTTTGGCGCCCTGCAACGAGGAGGGCGACAAAGTCGGAGCACAGCTCGTGGACGGGAAGGTCGTCCTTCCGAAAGGCTATCACTCCGCTTACGCCACCCTTTGCGAGGCCGGCTGGCTAGGGACCACCGCCGACCAGGAATGGGGAGGGATGGGGCTCCCGGAATGCGTCGGCACGGCGGTGATGGAATTCTTCCTCGGCGCGAACGTCGCCCTGACGCTGTCGGTGATGCTCGGCCGCGGGACGTCCCACCTGATAGAGAGCTTCGGCTCCGAGGGGCTGAAGAAGACCTTCTGCGAAAAGATGAACAAGGGCGAGTGGGGCGGTACGATGTGCCTGACCGAGGCCGGCGCCGGCTCGGACGTCGGCGCCAGCAAGACAAAGGCCGTCAAGGTTCGCGATGGCGTCTATAAGATTTCCGGCGAGAAGATCTTCATCACCAACGGCGACAACGACCTCTCGAAGAACATGATCCACGCCGTCTTGGCGCGCCTTCCCGACGCCCCGGCCGGCACCAAGGGGCTGTCGCTATTCATCGTCCCGAAGATCAGGGTCAATGCGGACGGCTCTCTCGGCCAGCCGAACGACGTGGCGGTTGGAAGCATCGAGCACAAGCTGGGCATTCACGGCTCGCCCACCTGCGTCATGGTTTTCGGCGCGAACGACGGCTGCGAGGGGTACCTTCTGGGGAAGGAGAACGAGGGGATGGCGCTCATGTTCCTCATGATGAACGCCGCCCGCTACGAAGTCGGGCTTCAGGGTCTGGCCATAGCTTCCACGGCTTTCAGGCACGCCGTCGAATATTCGAAGCAGCGGCTCCAGGGCAAGCACTTCAAGGACAGGACGCCCGACGGGCCGCAGGTTCCGATCGTCGAGCACCCGGACGTCAAGCGCATGCTCCTCACGCAGATGGGCTACGCCCACGCCATGAGGGCGCTGCTGTACCACACGGCATACAACCTCGACATGGCGAAGGTTTCGGAAGGCGAGGAGAAGAAGAAGTACCAGGGCGTCGTCGAGGTGCTGACGCCAATCTGCAAAGCGTGGTGCACCGATTGGGGCGTGAAAATGGTGGACATGTCCCTGCAGTGTTTCGGCGGGTACGGTTACACCGCCGAGTACCCGGCTGAGCAGTACCTTCGCGACGCCAGAATAGCCCCGATCTACGAGGGAACCAACGGCATTCAGGCCCTTGACCTCTGCTTCAGGAAGTTCAAGATCAACGGCGACTCGGTGCAGGCGCTGATGATGAAGGCGGGAGAGATCGCGCAGGAATACGCCACCGACATGGACCTCGGCGCTTCGGGGATGCACCTGGGCGCGGCGGTGAAGGAACTCGGCGGCATCTTGAAGAACCTGGGCGGACGAATGGACGCGCCCCTCGTGATGTTGCCGAACGCCCCGCTTATTCTCGACATGATGGGCCACGTGATCTCGGGCGCTTTCCTCTTGGAACAGGCCGGCATCGCCCAGAAGCGGCTGAAGGCGATTCTTCGCGAGAAGAAGGTGGACCCGTCGGAGAAGAAGGCCTACTTCGCCTTCCTCAACGAGAACTCAGAGGCGAAGTTCTACCACAACAAGATCCAGGCGGCGATCCATTTCATGCACTACGGAGTGCCGCAGGTCCACGCCAGCGCGGCCGCCGTGAAGAGCGGGGTGCCGACGGCCTACGACGTGGCGTTCTGAGAGAAAGGCACAAACGGTTCGCGAAGGAGGGCGCTTCGGCGCCCTCCTCTCGTTTTACCGCGCCGGCGTCCGCCCGGGTGATGGACGCGCCTGCCTGGCAAGGCGCTGGCTACCCTTTTTCGCCTGCTTGGTATTGGAGGGCGACGCGGTCAACCGCTCTGGCGAGGGCGAAGTCCTTTTCGGTGACGCCGCCCGTGGAATGGGTGGCGCAGAAGACGGTGACGTCCGCGTAGCGGACCAGCATGTCGGGATGATGGTCCTCGGCTTCGGCCTCCGTAGCCACGGCCTCGACGAATTCGATGCCGGTCATGTAACGATCGAAGTGGAAGCGGCGGCTTATGGCGCCGTTTTCGAGGCGCCATCCGGGCATGGAGGCCAGCTCCTTGGCTATCTCGCTTTCAATCATGGCCTGCGTCATGGCTGCTCCTTTTCAATCGCCGAGCCTTCTTGGGACGGGGGCGAGAGTGGCAAAGTCCCATTCTCGGCCAGGATTGCGACGGGAAGGCGTCGGCATCCGTTTCCGGCGGCGCCCCCGCGCGGTAGCGTTCAAGCGCCGCGAAGCCCACCATCGCGGCGTTGTCGGCACAGTATTTCGGGGAGGGAAAAGCGCACCCGACGCCCAGTTCGTCCGCCAAGGAGGAGAGCCTCTCGCGCAGCAGCGAGTTGCAGGCCACGCCTCCGGCCATGACGAGGCCGGCCGGGTCGAGTTCCAGCGCCGCGCCGCGCACCCGTTGCAGAAGATGGTCAACGACCCTTTTCTGGAACGAGGCGATCAGGTCGTAAGCCCATTGCGGCCAGTCGTCGCGGTTTCCGCCGAGCGGAAGCTTCGCCCCGCCGTTCTTGAGGCGGTGGATGGCGGCGGCCTTTATGCCCGAGAAAGAATAGTCGGGCTCGCCCGAAGTGAAACGTGGAAGGGGAAATTCCACCGCCTTCGGGTTCCCGCGCCTTGCGAGCTTGTCAATCCACGGACCGCCGGGATAGGGAAGCCCTATGAGCTTGGCGACTTTGTCAAGCGCTTCACCAGCCGCGTCGTCCCTGGTGGCCGAAACGAGAAGGCGCTCGCCAGCGCTCTTGCAGAAGAAAAGGTGCGAGTGACCGCCCGAGGCCGCAAGGGCCAGCACCGGATAAGGAAAGTCCGGATGCTCGATCCACGGCGAGCCAAGGTGCGCCTCGATGTGGTTCACCGCGTAAAAAGGCACCCCGAGCGCCGAGGCCGCCGCCTTGCCGTAGGAGAGGCCGACGAGCAGGGAGCCCAGGAGTCCGGGGCCGTTCGTAGCTGCCACGGCGCCGATGTCCTCCATCCTGGCCCCCGCGGCGGAAAGCGCCCCGGTGACGACCACGGGAATGTTCATGAGGTGATGGCGGCTCGCAAGCTCGGGGACGACGCCCCCGTACGGGGCGTGGACTTCTATCTGGGAGGAGACGACGCTGGAGAGTACCGCCCCGTCCCCGGCAAGGACGGCGCAACACGTATCATCACAAGAAGTCTCGATAGCCAGGAGCGGTTTCATCTGGATGACCGGCCCACGACCCGCGCGACGTTGGCGTCGGTGACCTCGGAGATGACGCCGCGTTCGGTGACGATGGCGGTTATGAGGGAGGCCGGAGTCACGTCGAAAGCCGGATGGATCACGGCGGCGCCTCTCGGGACCATCCTCCGGCCCGCTATGACGGCCACTTCGTCAGGCGTCCTCTCTTCTATCGGAATGCCTTTGCCCGACGGTATGGAGAGATCGAAGGTGCTCGATGGCGCCGCGACCAGGAATGGGATGCGGTGGTGGCGCGCGAGCACGGCAACGCCGTAGGTCCCTATCTTGTTCGCCGTGTCGCCGTTCGCCGCTATGCGGTCCGCTCCCACTACCACAACGTCCACGCGGCCCTTCGCCATGAGAGACGCCGCCATGTCGTCGCAAAGCACCGTGACCGGAATCTCGTCCTCAACCAGCTCCCAGGCGGTCAGTCTGGCGCCTTGCAGGTAGGGCCGGGTTTCGTCGGCGTAAACCATCTTGATTCGCCCGGCCTCGCGCGCGGCGCGCACCAATCCGAGCGCCGTGCCGTAGCCGCCCGTAGCCAGCGCTCCAGCGTTGCAGTGGGTCAGGACCCGCCCCCCTTCCGGCATCAGGGGGAGGCCGTTTGCTCCAATGGCACGGCAGGAGGCGATGTCCTCGGCGTGAATGGCCTCCGCCTCGCCCGAAAGCAGATCCGCCAGCGCGCCAGCGCCACCGTCCACCGCCTCTCTCGCCCTGGCGACCATTCTCTCGACGGCCCAAGCAAGGTTGACGGCCGTCGGCCGCGCCCGCTTCAGTTCCTCTCCGGCCGAAAGGACGGCGGCAAGCCGCGAGCCGGCGCTCCCGCCTTCGGCGCAAAAAGCGGCAAGCGCGACGCCGTAGGCAGCCGTTACGCCGATTGCGGGCGCCCCCCTGACAACCATGTTTCTGATCGCGGCGGCGGCTTCCTGCGGCGTCCGGCACTCGACGTACTCGATTCGGTCTGGAAGAAGCCTCTGGTCCAGAAGGCGAAGAAGGCCGCGGCTCCAAATGATGTGGCCGGTCACTTTGCCCTCCCGTCCGGCAAGGAGCGCAGGTCGCTTTCGATCTGCTTCAAGTCCTCGGGAGCGACCTTGCCCAAGTCCACGTCGGCCTGGAATTCTCTCAGAGAGGCTTCTATGTTCTCTTCCGTCTCCCTTTGAGCATCGGGTTCGCGCAGCGCTTCGGCCTCGCCGAACAGCGGCCAGATCACCCAGAGAAACAGCGCCACGCAGCCAGAAGAAGCAAGCAGAGCAGCCAGCATCAGACCCTCTTCACGGGCATGAGGGTTATAAGCCCGCCTATCATCAGAACGATGCTGCCCAGCCATATCCAGGCGACCATTGGCGTGACGAAGACGCCCAGGATGGCGGTCCCTTTCGACATGTCGTATCCGGCGAGCACCGCGTAGAAGTCGCGCGCGAGCGACGAGTCAATGGCGACCTCATACGAGGGCTCCTCCGGAGAACTGGGGTAGAAGACGCGCATCGGCTTCAAAAGGCCGATAAAATGATCGCCTTTGAAAAGCTCCAGGTTGGCCCATATCTTCTGGTCGTTCACGTCGCCGAGCGGCTTGTCCATGTCCTTGGAGCCGAAGGAGGCGAGCCTCGCGGTGTAGGGGCCGAACCTGACGGCCTCGCCCACCTTGACGTTCTCCTGATACTGTTGCTGGAAGGCCGAGGAGAAGGCGACGCCGAGAAAGATGAAGACGATGCCGAGGTGGACAACGTAGCCGCCGTAACGCCGCGGGTTTTCCCTGAAGGGAGCGCCCACCTCCAGAAGCCACGAGGCGCCTCGGCGCTTTGAAGCGGCGAGGACGGCGCGGGCGTACTGCTCCAGGATGAGGGCGGCCACAAATGCCGAGAAGACCACGCACGCCACAAGGTAGAAGTAATCCTTCGGCCTCGAAGCCGCGTCGGCTCTCATGGCGCCGTTCAGAAAAAACAAGGCCAGGGAGACGCCCAGCGCGGCGAAACCGGCTATTCCTGGAATGACGAGGTTCCTCTTGTACCTGTCAAATCCACCGCGCCTCCAGGGAGCTATGGACGCCACGCCCATGACCAGAAGGATGGCCAGCGAGATAGGGATAGTCCTTGGGTTGTAATACTCGGGGCCGTGGTGCAGCTCGCGTCCAGTGAATATCCTGTAGAAGATCGGGCTGGAGACGCCGAAGAGGACGACGAGGGTGAAGAACGCGAAGAGCAGGTTCGCGTAGAGCACCATGCTCTCGCGGCTTCCCGCCGACTCGATCCGCGAGCGCGGGCGAAGCATCGGGAGCCTAGCCAGCAGTAGGTACAGGCTGACGGCGAGCATCGCCCCCATGTAGCCTAGAAATATGTTCCCCATCTTGAAGTACCACGGAACCGAAGGGTCCTCCTGAGAAAACGCGTGGACGGACTGCAAGACGCCCGAGCGCGTGAGGTAAGTACCGTAGATGGAGAGCAGGAAGGTCGCGACGATGAAGCAGACGTTCCATATCCGGTAGATGCCGCGCTTGCTCTGCATGATGAAGCTGTGCAGAAACGCCGTGGCCGTGAGCCAGGGGAGGAAAGAGGCGTTCTCGACCGGGTCCCATGCCCAGTAGCCGCCCCACCCGAGCTCGATGTAGGCCCAGTAGGCGCCCAAAAGAATCCCGGCTCCAAGGCTGAGCCACGAGAAGAGCGCCCAGTTCCTTACCGAGCGCATCCAGAAGGTTCCCTCCTTCTTATGGGCGAGCGCCCCTAGAAGAAACGCGAACGGGATCGTGAAGCCAACGAGGCCCATGTATAGAAGCGGCGGATGAAAAGCCATGTAGGCGTTCTGTAAAAGCGGATTGAGCCCGTTGCCCTGCAGCTTCATCTGGCGCAACATTTCGGCCGGGTAGGACGCCAGGGCGGCGCCCGACTCGTCGAGCAGCGGATCAAAGGGGTTCGTCTTGAAGTTGAGCAGGATCAAGAAGAAGGCGAGCGTCACGAAGAGAATCAGCGTGGCGAAAGGCAGTATGCGCTCGTTGTTCTTTTTGTTGAAAGTGACGGCCAGCGCGGAGAATACGGCCACGAGGAAGCACCAGAAGAGCAGCGAGCCGCTCATCCCTCCCCAGAGGGCCGTCAGCTTGTAAACCAGCGGCTGAGTCGTTCGGGAGTACTCCCAGACGTACTTGACCGTGAAGTCGTCGCGGACGAGCGCCGAAATCAGGATGGCCACCGACAAGGAGACCAGCCCGGCAATGGCGTAGAGCGAGCGCGTCGCGCTCATGAGGTAGCGCCGGTCGCCGCTACGGTAGGTCAGGATGGAGACGGCGGCGCCCCACAGCGACATGCCGAGGGCGGCAAAAAGGGCCACCGAAGCCAGGGCGGTCACTTGAGAGGAATCCCTTCGGGATGGCTGGGCACGGCCGCGTTATCCTTCGACTCGTACTTGGACGGGCACTTTACGATAAGGTCGTGTCCCTCGAAAACGCCGGCCTTCCCCATTCTCCCGTCCACGACCACTTCGAGCCCTTCCTGGAAAGACTCGGGCACGACGCCGTGGTAGTGGACCGGAATGCTGCTTTTTCCGTCGGTCACCTTGAAATCGAGGTCGAGCTTCTGAGGGGAGAGCTTGATGGTGCCCGGCTCGATTTTGCCCTTCAGCCGCAGCCTCTCCTGGGCGAGCGAAGGCTGGGCAAGCACTTCGGAAGGCCCGTAGTAGAAGACCGGCTTTTCGCCGCTCGTCGTCGAAAGAAGAAGAATGGCGGCGGCGCCCGCGGCGATTATGAAAGCAATCATCAGCTTAACGCGCATTGAATCCTCTGGCCGCGCGGTGAACAACCGCACCGGCATATATTAAAACAAAACCGTGACTGGGTCAAAACGATTCCAGCACCGCCTGGTGGATGTCCCGGCCTTGCAGGTCGTCCCTGCTCATCGCCGCGAACATTCTTATGGCGGCAACGCCAGCCGCGCCGCACTTGATGACCTGTTTCACCTGGGCGTGGCCTATCCCCCCCAGCCCGATGACCGGGCAGGCGCACGCCGAGACGGCGTCGGCGAACCTTTCGAGCCCCAACGGCTGGCCATAGCCGGTTTTTGATGGCGTCTCGAACACGGGGCCAAGCGTGACGGCGTCGGCCCCGGAGGAGGCGGCGCGCACGGCCTCCTCCCTGCTGTGGCAACTCACCGCGATGAAAAAGGGCGGCGGAAATCTCCTCCTGACCACTTCCACCGAGGGTGAGGACGAGGCGAGGTGAACTCCGTCCGCTCCCGCGGAAGCCGCGATGTCGGCCCGCTCGTTCACCAGAAGCTTGATCCCCAGGCGCCGCGCCCGGGGAGCCATCGCGGCCACCGCCGAAAAAAGTTCGTTTGCCGGAAGGTCCTTTTCCCTGACCTGGAGCCAGTCCACGCCAAGCTCCATCAATCTTGAAACCTGGGCCGCAAGGTCCCGCCCGGGCTCAAGCCCGCGGTCGGTTATCGCGTAAAGGATCACCGCGACGGCCCGCCCAGCTTGCCGTTCAGCCTGGCGCCCCTCTCCACCTTCAGCGCGCCGGACACCAGCGAGCCACCCTCCCACGAAGCGGTCGGGGAGAAGGCCGCCAGCGACGCCACGTTCAAGTCCCCTTTAAGGGAGCCGGATGCCAGCAGCGTGGCGCACGCCAGGGTCCCTTCGGCGCGGCCCGCTACGGCCGCGCCGGCCAAGGTGGTGATCTTTCCCACGGCGGAGCCGTTTATCTCGACCGCGTTCTTGGAAGAGAGGTCGCCCTCAAACTTTGTCTTGGGGCCGATGACGGTCGAAGGCGGCGGTGGTGGCGGCTCTTGTTTGAAGAAGGACATAGCTACTGTCTCCCGCTGAGGTCCGAGCCAATCGGCCTCGCCTTGTCAGGATAGGGCGGGGGAGGAGGAAGGAGCTTCGGGTCCTTCTTGAGTTCCCCCAACAGGTAATCGAGCGTCGTGTCGAGCTGTTCGTCCTTGCCCCTGAGAACGTCCCCTGGCATGTTCTGGACGACGACGTCTGGGTCCACTCCTCGCCCCTCGATCAGCCACTTGCCGTTGAGCCCGTAAAGGCCGAACTGCGGCGGGGTGACCGTTCCGCCGTCCACCAGGTCCTCGTGGGGCTCGATGCCCACCGAACCGCCCCAGGTCCTCATGCCGAAGACCTTTCCGAGACCCTTGATTTTCCAGGCCTCCGAGAAGAACTCCCCGTTCGACCCGGTGTCTTCGTTCAAGAGAAGCGCCAGGTGGGCATGGAGGCCGATCTCCGGGTTGACGCAGGGCTTGCCCTCCCGAGGCTGGGTCATCGCCCAGACCTTCCGTTCAAGGCGCTCCATGATCATGTCGCCCGTGAAGCCTCCGCCGTTGTACCTTACGTCAATCAAGAGCGCCGGTTTGTCGAACTGCGGATAGAACTGCCGGGCGAACTCCCGGAGCCCCTCCTCGCTCATGTCGGGGATGTGGACGTAGCCGACGCGGCCGCCGGAGATCTTGTCGACGTAGGCCTTGTTGGCGTCGATCCCCGCGCGGTATCTCAGGGCCATGTCGCTCCGTACGGTCCGCACCGCGCAGCTCCTGGCCCCTTCCGGAGAAGGCTTGTCGTTGAAGAGAAGCGTCACGATCTTCCCGGCCTTGTTCTCGAAGGGTCCGTAGATGTTCTCGTTTTGAGAGAACCGTTGCCCGTCAACGGCTATGAGGTAGTCGCCCGCCTTGACATTAAGGCCTGGCGCCCCGAGCGGCGGGTGAAGTTCCGCGTCCGCGTCCAAAGGCTCGTAGATCTTCGTGACGCGCGGGTACGGCGTCCCTCCTTCAAGGGCGAGGTCGCATCCCAAAAGACCGACCCCGACCCGCTTGGGCGCGGCGCCGTAGTCGCCGCCGTAAACGTAGGTGTGGCCGGCGTTGAGTTCGCCGATCATCTCGCCTATCAGGTAGCTGAGGTCGCTCCTGTTACCGCAGTCGGGGAGGAACTTGGCGTACTTCTGGCGCATTGCGGGCCAGTCGGTCCCCTGCATGTTCCTGTCGTAGAACCAATCGCGCTCGATGCGCCACGCCTCGTTGAACATCTGCGTGAATTCCGGGAGCCTGTCAATCTTGAACTTCGCGTCCGAAAGGTCCACGAGCCCGTCGCCCGCCTTCCCCTTGCCGGAAGATTCGATGACGCCGAACTTCGAGCCGGAGCGGTAAACGAGCTTCTTGAGATCGTTCGACAAGTGGTAGTTGTTGATGCCCTTGATGCCGTCGGACGGCTCCTTGTCCTCAAGGCTGTAGGCCTTCAGGTCGTACTTGCCTTCCGTCGTGTCGGTGACCGAGGGGTACCTGTTCTCGAATCCCGGCTCGGTCTGGGAAAGATAGAGGAATCCCTTGTCGGTAGCGTCGAGACGGAAGTACATCCCGGGCTCGATGCCCTCTACCGGGACGATCCGCTCCTGAATCCCCTCGGCGTCGATGACAACCGGCTGCTGGGCGGGCTTCTCCCCGGCCTTCTTGTCCTTCGCGGCCGGCTTCTCCTTCTGCGCTTCCGCCCCTTCCGGAGCGAACGGCGAAGGCGCGCCCGATTTGAGAACAACTAGGTAGGGCGTCGTCATGTCGAGGAAGATGTGGTCCTGGTCTATGACGCCCATCGTCGGAGAATAGGACCGATTGGAGAGGAAGTAGAGGTAGCGCCCCTTCGGGTCGAAGGAGGGGCTCCAGCTCTGGGTCATGTCGGTGGTCACGGGGGTTATCCTCCCGCTCTCCATCGAGTAGAGTAAAATCGCCTCGTTGGTGTTGGCCATCTTCTTCGTGTAGGCGATCCACTTGGAGTCCGGGGACCAGACGTAATCTTGGATCCCCCAGCGCTCCCAGCCGTCGTCGTACTCGCCGCGGTCAATAACCTTGAGCGCCGCCGTCGCCACGTCGAGAAGGTTGAGCCTCATGAACTTGTCGGTGAAGAGAAGATATTTCGAGTCGCCGGACCACACCAGATGCATCTTGAATCCGACGTCGCCGTGCGTGAGCTGCTTCCAGGCCCCGCCGCCGTCCGGAGAAGCCAGGTAGACCTCGTCCTCGCCGCTCTTGTCGCTGAAGAACGCGACCCACTTGCCGTCCGGCGACCAGGCCGGCCCCTTCTCGCGCGAGCCCGAGCTCCTGGCCAGGTTGTAGACGGCGCCTTTCTCCTTCTCGGCCGGAATCGAGAGAACCTCGCCCCTGGATTCGAGCAAAAACCGCTTGCCATCGGGTGAAAGGCCGAAGACCCCGGTGTTGGCCGAAGCGTCCACCCAGTCGGCCCTGACGCTGACGCGGTCGCTCGGCATCCTGATGTCAAGCGTCCGGTCCTTCTCGGTCTTCAAGTCAAGGACGTGGAGGGTTTCGGCGAGCTGGTAGATGATCTGGCCGTCGCCCAGCGAGGGGTACTTCACGTCGTAATCCTTGTAGCCGGTCAGCCTTTTCACTTCGCCGCTCTTCACGTCGTACCTGAAAATGTTGACCGTCCCGAAATCGCGGTCCGACGCGAAGTAGATGCCGCCGCCCCACCACATGGGGTAATTGTCCGCGCCCTTGGAGGGAGTGATCTCGCGGAAGTCGCCCTTCTCAAGGCTGCCCATCCAGAGCTTCTGGGCGTCACCGCCCTGATGGCGCTTCCAGGTTCTGGTCTCGCCGCCCAGGCGGTCGTAGGCGAGGCTTTTCCCGTCGGGCGAAAAGCAGGCGAGGCCGGCCCTGTCCACGGGCAGCTTCTTTTCGGTGCCGCCGCTTGCAGGAACAACGTAAACTTGTTCACCCCGGTTGGGCCATTCCCGCCGGGAGCGGAAGAGTATTCCCTTTCCGTCGGGAGTCCAGCCAAGGACGAGATTCGCGGATGGATACCACGTCAGGCGGGCGGGGACGCCACCTTCCGCGTCCATGACGTAGACGTCGACCCCGCCGTCGTACTGCCCCGTGAAAGCGATCTTGGCGCCATCCGGGCTGAACTTGGCGTACCGCTCTTCTCCCGGGTCGCTGGTTATACGCCTGGCGTCGCCGCCGGTCGCGGAAGCGAGCCAAAGGTCGCCCTCGTAAGTGAAGACCACCTTGTCTTTGTGCACGTCGGCGTAACGCATCAGGTGCGATGGCGCCACCTGGGCGAAAGCCGCGACGGCAAACAGGACCGCCAGGACCGCCAAAATCTTCGTCTTCATCGCCTCGCCTCCCAACTGATTAGAGCCCGAACGAATGGCACCCGGTGCCACCGTGGTGAATTATACGGCAGTTGGCGCCAAAAGTTCCCTATTCCGCGGCTCACTCACGAATCAACACCATCTCTTTTTTGTGGCCTTCGTGGTGAAATTGCTTCACCGCCGCGAGGCGGCGGCGCGCCAGCGCAACCGGCATCTGGAGGTGCCTTCTTCAGGGGCGGGGCGTCATGGCCGAATGGCCATCCTGTGGGAGGGTTTGCCAGAACCTGACGGCGGCCATCACCACCCTGCACCCGTCCCGCCCAACTCAAAACTCATAACTCAAAAGCTTCTTACGTCTGTCGTCGGTCGTCTGCCGTCTTGGGTACCCCCGGACCTGATCGCTGTCGGAGTAGTAAAGAAAGCGCCGCCTGAAATAGGTGTGAGGCTCAGCGGTTCCCAATTTGTGCGGGCCTAGGAGGTGTAGAATACGGAACTGGCGATGGCCTGACCGGGCCGAAAAGGGGGCGCACCATGCAAAAGATGATCGGGCGGGCTTCGCATCGGGAGCCGGAGAATGCCACATACCGTAAAGGAGCTTTTATGATTGGGGCGGTCGGGGTTGCCTTGATGGCGACCTATTTCTCCTGCGAAAGAAAGGTCGCCCGCCTTCCTCCTTCGCCCCCTCCTATCGAGCTGTTGGTTTTGGGCCATGCCGACATCGCCTCGGCACTCGAGTTGCCGGCGGGAGAGTACATCTCCACCGATTTCCTGCGCTGGTTTCTCCAAACCAAATCCCCCGCGCAAGCCTCTTCTATCGAGATTCCATGGCTTACCTGGATTCAGACGGGGGCGGATTGCACGGTCAACGTCAGCATTGGTACCCTCGATTACGGGTTGGACAATTTGTACATCAAGCCGGACGGCACCATAGTGACCACGTCCAAACATCTGGCCGCATTTCCGTTTGCCTTTGAAACTGAGGGGAAGTACGGTTTTGCGATTAAGGCGGGGGGCTATCCGCCGATTCACTATCTCTACGTCAACTCCCTTTGCCACTGGATCAATGGGTGGCTTCTGCGAGACGTGCGGCACACCAGCGACGGCCGCCCCTGCTTGCTGGAGCGCGACGGTCGCCTTCGGCTGGGAGGCGCCCTCTGCTCCGTCAGGCCCATCCTGAATAAACCCTTCGATGGTTTCTATCTGGATGACTGCCCATACATGGCCTCGGTTACCGGCGGGGAAATCAAGTTAATTCCAGCGCCCGAAGAAAAGCGCCATTTTGATTACACCATTCATTAGTGGGCCTTCAGTCTAGCCGCATTGCCACCCCTGTCGGGAAGAAAAGCGAAGTCTCCTCGCCTCAATTCGCAAGGAACGCTCCCCCAAAAATTCCGCGATCGGTGCAGGGATGGGTCGTAGCATCCTTCGTGGTGGTTATTCTTTCCCTCAATTGGCTGTCGGCGCACCGCGCGCGTCTTGCGTTGTCAAACGCGGGCGGGGGGAGGCAGCGCGTCTCCCGCCTGGGCCTCGTTTTGCTTCTTGCGCTGGCCTTTGCCGTAGCGGCAGATGCCCGCATCGGCGGAAGAG
>JBBINO010000070.1:0-13248 GCA_037443845.1 Acidobacteriota bacterium | reverse complement strand
TCGCTTTCTAGCAGTCAATTGCCCGCTTTTTGAGCGCCTCTGTTGCCCGCGCACCTTGCAGACTACGGGCCGCCCAAAGCAACGCCGGCTACTGACTTCATGGATGGCTGTCTTTCCTCCGTGACCTTGGCGCAAGTAACGCAACTATAATCTTCCCTCCGTGCCTCGGCGCCTCCGTGGTTCAATCTTTCCCTTCGTGACCTTTGTGACCTTTGTGGTGAGAATTCCCTTCGCGCCGCGAAGCGGCGGCACGCCAGCGCACTCGGCATCTGGAGATGCCTCCTACAGGGGCGGGGGCGTCGTGGCCGAACAGCCATCCTTTGTAGGAGGGTTCTCCAGAACCCGATAGCGGCTGTCTCTCGCGCCGCGCGCGGCTGGCGCCTGGCTAGGCGCGCAGGGTGGCGGTGAGGCGGCGCGGATGGAGAAGAAGGTCGAGGCCGTCGAGAATGTTGCGCACGACTACGTCAGCCGCCAGAATAATCTCGCCCGCCGCGCCCTCTGGCCCGATGACCGCGACGCCGAGCGCGGCCTTCTTTATCATCAAGACATCGTTCACGCCGTTGCCTATGGCGGCCACGCTTTCCGCTCCCGCCTCGATCACGGCCTTTTCCTTTTCCCGGCCGGAAGAAATCATCTTGAGCTGGATTGGAAGCCCCTCCAGCTCCCTGGCCGCCGTTCCGAAGGTATCGGCGGTCAAGACGGTGATTTCGAGAAATGCCGCGACCTCGCGGAGCCTTTCGGCTACCCCTTCCAAAAGCTTGCCGTCCCTTGACAGCGTTCCCGTGAAATCGAGAAAGAGCCGGCTGATGACCAAGTTCGGAAAACCTGGCCTTTCTATCACGACCCCGCTCATCGCGTATGCTCCCCTTCCAGTCGCACGGCCTGGACGAATACCAACAGCGCCAGGAATCCGGCTCCGGTGAAAAAGGCCGCCATGCCGTACGCGGCCACGCGCCCGAAGCGGTCGAGCAGAAAACCGGTCGAGGCGCTAGAAAAGAGATCGCCCACGGCGTTGGCCGTCGCCAGCATCCCGAGGGCGTACGAGCGCGCCTCTTCGGGAATCATCCTCGCGGCGGAGGCCTTCTCGACCGTCTCTTCCACCGCGATGTAAGTCCCGCTTATGACGAAGAGAGGAACGAGCCACCAGAGGCCTCCGGGGAGAAACGCGAGGCCGAGGTTGAAAATGAAGCCGAGGCCGTACCCGACGGCCAGCGTCTTGCCGTAAGACCAGCGGTCGGCAAGGAGTCCCGAGGGAAAAGTCATCAATCCGCTCACGGCGTTGTGCAGGACGTAAAGAAGAACCGGCACCGCCAGAAGCACCGTGCCGGCGTGGGGCGGCAGGCGGCGCGAACCCTCCAGAATGAGAAACGTCCTCGAAAAATCGCCCATGCCGAAAAGCATCACCACCGCCATGAAGGCCCAGAAGCGCCCTGGAAGCGGCGGGCGCGCGACTACCTTCCCCATTTCGGCGTCGCTCTTGCGGCGCTCCTTGACCAGAAAGACGACGGCGGCAACCGCGCCGAAGCCTGGGATGAGCGTAATCAGAAAAATCCGTGGAAGCGTGAGCGCCAGCCCCACTAAGAGGGCGGCCAGCAAAGGGCCGATGACGGCGCCGAGCATGTCGCCGGCGCGTTCGAGCCCGAAGGCTTTTCCGTAATCCTTCGGTTCCACCGCGCTCGCCATCATCGAGTCCCTCAGCGGCCCCCTGAAGCCGCGCCCTAGCCACGCCACGCTCCTGAGCGCGATGAATGGCGGGGCGCTCGCGGCAAAGGCGAAGGCGCCGACGCAGCTCGTCGTCAGCGCGTAGCACCAGGCGGTGATCCCCTTCTTGGCCCGAAGCCTCTGCCCCACCATTCCGGACACCCACTTGGCGAGCGAGGCGCCGACGTCCGCGAACCCCTCGATAAAACCGAGGACCGACGCGCCAAGTCCGAGCGATTGAAGGTACAGGGGAAGCACCGCCGTCGCCATTTCATGGCTCGCGTCGCTTAGAAGGCTCGCCAGCGAAAAGCCTATGACGGTCCGGTTGCGCCAGGAAGAATCCGCGTTATCGGCAGTCATACCTTCCCTCCCATCTACCGGGGGAGGCCGCCGCTTGGCCTCCCCCCTAAACCCCTGAGCGCCGTCCTTCCGGCGCTCCGTATGAATAATACTCCTTGTACTCGCATCCATGCCGTGTCCCATGAAAATGGAAGGCTCATCTCTTGCCATATCTCGCCGTGAATCATCAGCCCGGCAGGCGAACAGAAAGGAATTTCTCGGCGGGGAGCAAGCCATAAGCGATAATCGTGGCCAAGCCAGCGGGCAGGCCGCTCATGCTAACCCAGAGACTTGTCAACTAACGGAAGCCGGCGGGCGGAATGTTATCTTATGCCGTATAAAACCGCCGCCGCCTAAAGCGTGCGCCAAGTGACGCGGCAATCTGCTTGCGCTGCGAGACTGCCACGGCCTTCGGCCTCGCAGTGACAGAGTAGGCGTCATTGCGAGCAACCGGCAGGCGGCTACAGACCACCGCCGTGGGAGCCACCTCCTGGTGTCGAATTCTTGGTCCCGTGTCGCGCGTGTCCTACTTCGGCCCCTCGCCGCAACCGTTGGCGGCGGCAACCCTAAAGAATAAAACGTTCGCCGTTCCAACAGGCACCTCAATCCCTGGAAACGAACCGCTCGTTGCCGTGCCAACAAGGCTGGAGAAGGCTCCGTTGGCCACCGTGTCCTGGTAAAGGTGATAGGGGGCCGCATTGGCGACATCCGTCCACGTGATTCCCAGGTAGCCGCCCACGCGGGATATGCTCATCGTGTCTCCCACGGCGCCTGGAGCCAAACTGGATACCGCGAGCGTGACAGGCGCGGTTGAAATAGTGCCGCCGCAAGTGTTGGTGACGTTGCAGGCATAAGTGCCGCTGTCCGAAGGCTGGGCCGAGCTTATCGCATACGTCGCGTATGTTTCTCCGAAAATGTCCGAGCCGTTCTTGGTCCACTGGTATGAAGGGGCTGGCGTTCCAGCGGCCGAGGCGGTGAAACTTGCTGGCGAGCCCGCACAGACGGCCAGGTTCGACGGATAAGAAGTGATCGCGAGACAGCGCGAGTCGAGCTGGACGGTGGAGAGGCTTCTCCCCGTCATCGAAAACGCCACCAGGTGAAACTCGTAAACCCCTTCCACGTCGGGCGTGAAGGTAGGGTTTCGGATGGACGTGGACGAGAGGACCGCGGTGGAGCCGGTGGGCCGGCGCGTGATGGTCCACACCCAGGCGATGGCCGTCTGCGGCGCGGTGTCGAGCTGGCGTGGCACGCCCACGGAACCAAAAGCCGCATCGATGGTGGCGACGTCGGGAATGGATGGCGGAGCCCCCACGAGCACTTTGTTGTTTATGGAATCCACGGCGTAGATACTCCCGTCAAGGGGCGACACCGCGAGGCCCGTGATGGCCTGGTATGGCGAGAGCGCCGCTACGGTTGTCACGGCTGCCCCGGATGTGATCTTCTTCAGATAACCGTAGTAGTCGGCCGTGTAAAGGCTCCCACCGGTGTCGATGGCCAAGGCCCAAGGGTGGGCGAATTGCGCGGCGCTTCCCGTGCCGTCCGCTTCGCCCCATTGGCCTGAACCGGCTAACGTGGTCACGACGCCCGCGGAAGTGACCTTTCGGATCATGTTGTTTCCTCTGTCAGCCACAAATACATTTCCTGCTGCATCCACGGCCACGCCGCTCGGATAGTAAAACCTCGCGGCTGTTCCCGTATCATTGGTGTTGCCGGGAACGCCTGCGAGTCCGGCGAGAGTGGTCACGTCGCCTGTGGGCGTCACCTTGCGTATGGTGTGGTTGTTCGTGTCCGCGACGTAGAGATTTCCGGCGGAATCAATGGCGATACCTTGCGGGCGCCTGAAGTGGGCCGCGCCTCCGGTGCCATCCGAACTTCCCGTCACGCCCGGCTGGCCAGCCAAGACCGTCGCCGTCCCGTCTGGCGCGACCTTCGTAATAGTGCAATTCCAATTGACAACGTAGAAGTTCCCAGAGGAATCTCCTGCGATGCCCCTCATTCCGCCGCCAACGCCGCTGGCCGCGGTGGTTACGACTCCGGCGGGCGTCACCTTTCTGATCGCGTTATTGTAGCTGTCCGAGACATATGCGTTCCCTGCCGAATCCACAGTCACTCCCGTCGGATAGTTGAATTGCGCGCCTGTTCCCGTCCCGTTAGCGCTACCCCACACGGGGGAAAGACCCGCCAAGGTGGTTACCGTATACACGATTCCATCAGGTGTCGTGATTTTCCGGATCGTGGATCCCCCGCCATCGGCCACGTAGATGGCCCCATCGGGACCCACAGAAACCGAATAGGGAGTGCCGAATGACGCCACCGTTCCCGTGCCGTCCGAACCGCCGGAAATGCCGGGTTGGCCGGCGACCGTCGTCACGACCCCGCCAAGCGTCACTTTTCGTATCGTGGGACCCCCGGAATCAGCTATATAGAGGTTTCCGTCCGGGCCGAAAGCGATGCCAGCGGGGTTCGAGAAACGGGCGGCGCTTCCCGTGGCATCCACCTCGTCCGCGACACCCGGCGAACCGGCCACCGTCGTCACGACGCCGGCAGGAGTAACCTTGCGGATCGTGCAGCCATAAAAGTCCGCTACGTAGATGTTGCCATCGGGACCCACCGCGACACCCCAGGGCCCGTTGAACCGCGCGCCACTTCCGGTACCGTCATCGCTTCCCGACACGCCGGGAAGGCCGGCGATAGTCGTTACGATTCCTCCGGAAGTAACCATTCGGATCGTATTTGCTCCGAAGTCCCCGACGTAAATATTTCCCGCCGAATCGAGACCCAGCCCGACTATACCGCCGAAGCGCGCGGCGCCGCCGGTGCCATCGGCGAACCCGTTTGTATGGGCCTGCCCCGCCAGGGTGGTCACCACACCAGCCGAGGTGATCTTCCGGAGGACGTTGTTATTGGTATCCGCGACATAGAGGTTCCCCGCCGAGTCCCTGCGAAGATCGTTAAGGTTGTCGAAGCGCGCCGAATTCCCCGTGCCATCGGCGTACCCGTGTGTGCCTGGCTCACCCGCAAGGGTGGTGACCACGCCCGTTGGACTCACGACCCGAATGGCGTTGCCGTCATCAGCGATGTACAGGTTCCCGGAGACCGGATCTATATCCACCCCGCACGGGACGATAAATCGCGCCGCGCTCCCCGTGCCGTCGGCCGTGCCATACCCGCCCGCCGACCCCGCCAAGGTCGTGAACTCAAGCTGTGTTTGTCCCCAGACCGTTGCCACCGAAAGGACCGAAAAGATAGCTGCAACGGCTATTCTTGAAAGGATGGGGCATCCACGGCGCGAAATGAGAAACCGGCAGAAACCCTCGCTTCTGGCTTTCATTGCTTTCTCCGTCAGATATCGTAGCACCTTAGAAAAAACGATAACGGATTCCCAACCGAACTTATCATTGATCGGATTATAGGGCCATGAACGCGGCTTGTCAAGGCGCGGGGCTTTGTGACGGCCGTCACGTTTTGTTACTTGACAAGCGGCATGGTCAGTGTAAGGCTACCGACAGTTAGAGGTGTGAGGCGGGCACTGGTGACCACGCCCGCGTTGTCAGGCTCCCGCCAGGAGGCCTAGGAGGAGGGGCACGATGAGCCGGTTACGTTCCGCCGTTCAAATCATTCCGTTTGGGCTTCTTATTTTGGCGGCGGTTATTGCCGCCATACCGATTGGATGCCCGGCCCAGTTTGCTCCGACTGGCACGAACTCGGCCGCGCAGGTAACTCTGTCGCCCTCTAACGGCCAGCAGGGGCAGACGCTGAGCGTCGTGGCCCAGGGGCTGCCGTGCCAGGGGTTGGCTTCGATCTCATTCTCGCCTCCCGGACTTCAGGTGATTGGCCTGCATTGCCAGCAACAGGCCGCCACCATCGCGGCAGCCGTATCCAACCCGGCTTTCACGCTCTCAATAACGCCAAGCGCGCCGGCGGGGCCATACACCATGACGGCAACCTTCAACAACGGAAGGCCGCCCGTCCAGAAACCGGCCGCTTTCATGGTTACATCGGCGCCGGTGCAAGTGGTTGGGGCGACAGTTGTCATCCTTAACCCAAACAGCGGCCAGCAGGGGCAGACGATTCCCGTCGAGGCCGCCGGGCTGAAATTCAGCGCGGCTCTCTCCATATCCTTTGAACCCGCCGGACTCTCCGTGACGGGAATCCGCCAAAGCGAGAGGGGCGTTCAGTTCCTTCTTTCCATCGCGCAGTCAGCGGCGGCGGGCCCCTACACGCTAGTGGTACGCATGATTGATACGTACCCGCGGCGCATTCCGAACGCCTTCATGGTAACGCCCGCGGCACCGACAAGGCAGACCGCCCCGCCGAGCGTTGAGACGGCCAGTCCCGCTTCAGTGGAACAGGGCGGCACCTACACGTTGGAATTTACCGGCCACGGTTTTCTGCCTCAAATGCAAGTTGGCTTCGGCTCGGATGTGACGGCGCTGGGCCCCGTTCTTTACAAAAGCCCGACAACGGCCAGCCTTATGGTCATGATAGCTCCAGCGGCACAACCGGGAGACCGGCTCGCCAAGGCGCAAAACCCCGGCTCGTCCTGGTCGGAAGGACCGGCCAAAATCACGATCGCAAAGAAAGGCACGAGGCCCGTCTTATCTCCGATTCCCTCCGCCGCCAAAATTGACATGACTCCGCCCCACGGCAAGATCACACTCGTATCGCCAAACATACAGGGGTCTGGCGAGTTCAAGCAGGTGAAGATGTGGGACGACCCGCCCATGATTGTTCAGGGCACCCAATTCACCTGGTACGAGGACAACCCCGGAATCGCGAAGTATTTTATCTTCCAGATTATGGATAAGCAGGGCAAGGTTCTCGCCGAGGCGCAACTTCCGGGCGCCAAGCACTACTACGACGTGACGAAGGCGTTGCTCCAGAGCCTGCCCGACGGCAGCAAGATGCCATTCTTCCACTGGGAGCTGGCGGCGCCGCAAGGAGTGCTGTCCCAGGTTGGCGCCGCCACGGCGGTCAATCCAAGCTCCGTTTCCAAAGCCCGCGTGCCACAATTGAGCAACCAGAGCTTGGCCAATAAAGCGATGGTTCCTAGCGATGCCAGCGTGCAGGCTTTCCTGGCCAGCACCGCGCCGGACAAGGCAGGCTTTACCAACCTAAACATGCTCGCCGGCCTCCTCGGAATGACAATGACCGACAAGGCCCAGGCGACGTGGCAGGTAAAGGGTTATTGGGAGCACCCGATCACAAAGGAAATCCAGGAGGTGGAGACAAGCCTCACCTATCCGCTGCGGCTGCCTGACGTTCCAAAGGGGATGCTTGTCTGCGACAACGCGGCGCAGCCTGGCGTCCTGAAGACGATCTGCATGAGCAGCACCGGCAAGGCGCAGTGTTTCGCGCCGGCCAGCTTTTCGCTGCAAGGCAAGATAAGCGTTGCCAAGGACCCTTATCCTGTCTCGGTCGGCTTGTCGTCGTTCCAGTCCATGACGCTCGAGTACAGCAACGTCTTCATCTCCTGGGGAGACGGCACGGTCGAACCGCTGCGGGTTGACAGCGGCCCGAACTGGAACACGGACAAGATCACGCTCATCCTCTATGGCGACAACAAAAACCAGGGCATCCTCCACGCTTACCCGGAGAGCGGGGATTACGACGTAAAAATCTTTTCGCTTCCTTCGCCCGAAAAGCAGAATCCAGCTACACCGGCCCTTGGCTCGTCCACCGGCCTTTACGCCCAGGCGTACCAGAGCCTCGCTGTTTCGGGCGGAACAAACACACCGCAACAAGGAGCGGCCATTCCGGCCGTTACCTTGACCGGAAACTCGCCTAATACGGTTTCTCTCGCCAACGCTGCGAATACCTCCGCGAGCGGCGCCTCCGCATCTTCCGCGGGAGGCGTTAAGTTCCAGACCGGCGCCGTAAATGGAGTCGCGGCGCAGGCCGCGAATCTCTCCGCGCTCGGCTTGGACGCCTACTTGATCGCCTGCACTCACGTGCGCGTTGAAGAGCCGCCGGACATGACCGCCGAAGGGCCTATACACTTGGTGAAGGTGGAGGTGACCGATTTCCCCGGCTATTCCACAAAGCCTCCCAAAGTGAGCGACTGCGCTGAAGCATTCACGGCAAAGGCGACGCTCTCTTATTATGGCCACGGATACATCGTCTGGGCCTGGACGGTTGACGGCCAGACCATCAGCATAGACTTCGCGAAGGTGCCTAAAGGCAAAAAGAACCCGCTTGCAACCTATGACATTGAATCCCCTCCCCTGCCTGTATCGTTGCAACAAAAGGCCCACGGCGTTTGCATTCGAGTGAAGGCGTTCGTTGAAGCCGGCGAAATCGCCCACGCGGTAAGCTCTGGAATGTCCTGCGACTCGACGCCCTCCGGCGGCGGGCCCTACTCCGCCCTTACAACCATGACAACAACGGTAATGCGCCCATCAACCGCGAGTTTCGCCGGCGCCGGACAGGTGGTAAACGCCGGCGCATCTATGCCGCTCCAGGCCGGAGCTTCGCAACAGCAAGGCCAGAGCGGCTTATTCATGTCCAGCAACCTCTCCTTCGCCAATGCTCCCCCCTTGATGATCAAGGTCACGCAGCAGCAAACCGACAGGGACGTCTGGTCACCCGCGGCGCCTTATCAAGTCGTTCCGCACGATCCTAACATCCCATGCAACCTCTGGTTCACTGCCAAGGACGGCCCCTTCAAGATCAGCGACCTGACGTCGCTCACGCAAGAGGCAGACAATACCTACTCAGGAAACGGCAAGCTTCACCTAGCCGTCCCAAACGGCCTGGACGGCTACGATCCGCTCTTTGTCCCCATCTCGTTCAGCCATTTGACGCTGGCCGGCGCGGGAGACAGCCGGACCGCGACGGCCGGAAAGCTCGATGTGACGGTGAATCCGCCGAAGGAAATCGCCGGCGGCGTGGCTGGCCTTAACGGATCGGTAACTCACGTTTCGGGTGACGCGGGGCCAAGCAACCCGCTGAACGTGACCTTCGCGCTCTCCGTCTCCGGCATGGCGGAGCTTTCTCCAAAGAGCCAGGCGCTTTCTTTCACCGCGTCCGGCCCCATCACGAGCGACGGCGATTTTTACGCGGACGATCCAACGCTCCAACTTCCTCCCGCGGAGATAGGCCATTCGGGCTTCTACATCCAGGGGACGCAGCTCATCGTGGACTGGAGCCGCAAGGAGGGCGGACCGCCATCACAGGCGTGCTCTCAGAATGCCACGGGGAACGCGTGGGTCGGGCTTGTCATCAAGAAGGGGACGATGGCGCCCTACGACTTCGGCCAGGGCTCATTGGGATTCACGCCGGCGATTGACGGCTGGTCCATAGGCTGGTCGGGCGTTTCTGGAGAGATGCCGAAGACAACGCTGAACAGGACGTTCAACCTCAACGGCTTCAGCGTACGCCTGACCGACTTGTACGTGAAACTTTGCGGCTCATACCTCCAGGCAAAGTACGGCGTCGTCGTCCAGAACGTGCCTCTCTTGCAGGCCGGCCTCTCCGGTTACCTGCAAATGGACATGCAGAGCAACCTCTGCTCGCTCTTCTCCTATCCTCCAGGCGCATCGCACCACGACTTCGGCACAGTCTCGCTCGACCTCGCCTCGGCCGATTTTTCTATGGAGGCAAGCTACGGCTGGCGCGTCGCTCTGGGTGGCACATTCACGTTCCACGCCCAGGGCGAAGAGCTCCTCGGCCAGTACATTGACGGGCTGCGGATCACCGGCAGCGGCGGCTGTTTCTGGAAGGACGGCTCGTCAGGCACGACGCTGCCTTTGGGCGGGACCGCCCACCTGGGGCCGGTCAAGGTGGACCTGGTGCAGCTTGGCGTGAAGCTGGGAACGCAGTCGGGCCAGCCAAAACTCGATTTCGCTCTCGACGGCAAATTCCTGGTAAGCGACGTCCTGGCCCCGGCGCCCAACACGTTCAACTACTCCATGGCGGCGGTCAACACGGGCGGGGGCGACCCGGTCGAGGCGCCCGAACCAACCGTCTCGGAATTCTCTCTCAACGCTTCCTACCCGGAGGTCTCGCCGGTCGCCACGCTGGACGCCAAGGTGACCTGGAGCAAGGACTCGCAGGGCAACACCAAGTTCCTCGGCCACGGCAATCTTTCCATCCTAGACACCGGCTCGATCGGCGCCGATTTTCTCCTTGGCTACCAGGGCGGCAAGGACTATTGGCTATGCCGCGTCTCGGTTGGCCTCGGCCCACAAGGCGTCCCGCTCTTCCCGCCGTTTCTGAGCCTCTACGAAATTCACGGCGGCATGGGCCACAACATACCCCTCTCATCGTTCGCCAGCAACGGAGGCCTCGAAACACTCCAGCCCACTATGGACGGTTCTTATTGCTTCAACGCGGGCGCGCGCCTCGGCGACAGCGAGGGAGGCTGGGTATACACCTTCCAGGGGGACCTCACGGTCAAGGCCACTGGCGCCGACGCCGGCTTCAGGATAGACGCCAAGGCGTGGTTGCTCACCTCCGACCATTCGGGCGACGGCCAATTCCAGGGTTTCATCCAGTATGCAGGCTCCTCGTTCGACGCCGGCCTGTCGGGCGAAATCCATCTTCTCAGTGACTACGTATGGGTGAAGGCTCCCAACGGCGCCATAAGCATTCACTTCGGGCCGGACGGCTGGCACATCTACATGGGGCAGAACGCGGACGGGCTGATGCTCCAGGCCCACGTCCTGGTGACCGACTGCCAAGGCTACCTGATGCTGGACAACAACGGCCTTGCCGTCGGCGGCAGCATCAGCAACCATTATCACTATGGCGGCTCTCTCTGGGGTTTCGGCGCCCACGTTGATTTCGATTATGGGGTAGCGATGGGCGTCGCGATCTCCCCGGATTCTACTTACGGCATCCACGTCCATGGAGAATTCAGCGCGTGGGTTGGCATAAGCGCTGGCATTGATACTCCGGTGGGGTGCCTCTGCGTCAGCCCCAGCGCCGGGATTGACTTCACGGCGGACGCCATGCCGGTGAGTGTTTGCGGCGGCCTTTACGTGAGGTTCGGTTGCATCAAATGGTGCGTCGTCGGCTGCAAGAAATGCTACGGCGTCACCCTCAACGTATGTTTGTGACCCCCATCCCGCGACTGAAGCGGGGCAAGGAGCTATAGATGCTGGCGTATGCTGACATCAGACAAAGTGGCTATTTAGCCGATAAGGGACTGGGGGCCTTCGAGCCGAAGGCGAAGAGGGCGCCCAAAGGCGAGGGTCCCTCCGGCTGGCTTTGCCCGCGGAGGGGGAGGGAATGGCCCTTCTTTCGGTTTGGCAGTATCGTTTCCAAAGGTAAAAATATTCACTGTGAAATTGAGGTGTCAGGAGGGAAAAGATGAAATCGCGAACGATCTTTATACTATTTGCGGCGTCCGCCCTTTTTGCCGCCAGCGCCGTTTTTGCGCAGGACAATCTGAGAGGCTACGTCGCGGCGGCGAGCGACGGCAATGGCACGGTGAAATTGTTCTGGCCCATACCGGACGGAACCTGGCCATCGGCCGGATACACGGTTGAACGCATCTCTCCTCAAGGAGCCAGCGCGGTTATCGCCCAGGGGCTGCGCCCCGGGTATGACCCGCGCTTGGCCGAGAGCCTCGCCGCGTCGCGGCGCGATCCCTTGAAGCAGCTCGACTCTTGGGACCGCCAGGTCGCGGCGGGCAAGAACCCTGGCGATTTTAACGGCTTCAAGAATTTCCTCCTGCTCTTCGCCATGGATGATTTTTCCTTCGCCAAGGCGATGGGGCTTGCGTGGGAAGACCATACCGATTCAACAGGGCCGGTTGTCTACCAGCTCAAGGAGCCGGGTGGGAAAGTCGTTGGACTCTCCATGCCGGTGAATCCCAGGGAGGCGACGCCGCCTGGCGAAGCGCCGCTCAATTTCCGCGGGGCCGCGACGCCAAACGGCGTGGCGCTCGACTGGGACCTGCCAGAACCGAAGCCCGGGCTTCCGGTCTTGGCCTTCCGCGTGAAGCGGGAAGGAGCGAAGGGGTTCGAGACAATCTCAAAGGGACCGGTTCTCTCCGGGGACGACGAGGAGCGCAAGGTTCGCCTGCCGCGCTTTGTTGACGACAAGCCGCCAGTTGACCAGGAGGTGCGTTACACCGCCGTTGGCGTTGACGTTTTCGGCCGCGAGACCGCCCAGACCGAGCCCATCTCGATTTTTGTCCCCGATTTCGAAGCCTCGTATCCTCCGAAGGGGCTCAAGGCGGAAGTCCAGCCAGGCAAGGTCGCCCTTTCATGGCAGCCCAGTACTGATCAAAAAACAACGGGCTATTTCGTCGAGCGGTCCAACTTTTTTGAAGGCCCGTTCAAAAGCTTGATGGACAAGCCTCTGGGGCGCGGCGTATCGAAATACGTTGACGGCTCAATCCAACCCGGCCAGCGTTATTACTACAGGCTGGCCTCGCAGGACAACCACCAGAAAACGGGCGTCCCCTCCGCCGCCGTCATGGCGGCGGCCCGTGGAGCCGTGCCGCCGCTTTCTCCAACCGGGCTCTCGGCCACGATAGGCGCGCAGACTGTTGTCTTGCGCTGGGATGCCCCGGCCGCTCCGGTGGCGGGGTTCCGCGTCGAGCGCGCAAACGGCGGCAAGTGGGAGAGGCTCTCCGATAGAATCACCCCGGAACCAAAGTACCAGGACCCTCTCGTCATGGGACAGGGCGGCGCGATGACCTACAGGATCGTCGCCATTGGCCAGGACGGCCAGCCGAGCGAACCTTCGGCCACGGTCGTCGTGGCGCTTCCGCCGAGCCGCCCTCCATCAGCGCCGCGCATAACGTCGTTTGACGCTTCGCAAGGCAGTGTCTCTCTCGATTTCGAGCCCGGCGGGCCCGCCAATGACGCCGCTGGATTCCTCGTGCTAAGGGCACAAACCCTCACGGCGGTGCCGGAAGTCATAACGCCCAAGCTTGTTGGCGCGAGCGCAAGAAACTTCGTGGACGACATGGTCTTCTCCGGCGCAACCTACGTCTACCGAATAGTGGCGGTGGACGCGGCGCAGAACCACAGCGAGCCTTCCGCCCCGGTTACGGTTCGGGTTGGAGAGAGGACGCTTTCCGCTCCGCCACCTCCGTCGGCGAAGTACGTTTCGAGCCCGTTCCCGCAGGTCATTGTCACCTTCACGCCGGCGCCCGGGCTTGATCTTTCTGTTGTCCAGCGCAAGGCACCCGGAGAGACGCAATGGATGAAGGTCGCCGGGCCGCTTCCTCCTGGTTCTTCGGAAGCACTTGAC
>JBBINO010000069.1:11192-13398 GCA_037443845.1 Acidobacteriota bacterium | reverse complement strand
TGGAAAATTTCGCTTGAATAAATCGTGTTAGTATCAGTCAGACGGAGGCGGCATCCATGAAAGCAATAGCGTGGATATCAAGGTGGAAGGTCCCCCTCAAGAAGATCGCTCTGGTCCTGGGCGGCGTGCTGTGCCTCGTCGCCATAGGCGGATTCTTCGTGGCTCCGCCTTTTGTCAAGTCATACCTGCTGCGCAAAGCCACGGCGGAACTCCACAGGCAGATCCACATCAAGTCAGTCCAGGTGAACCCATTCACGCTGTCGGTGACGGTGCGCGGCCTTCAAATAGAGGAGCGCGGGGGCGGGCCCTTCGCCAGCTTCGATTCGCTGCGGGTGCGCCTTGGAGCCTTAGCGTCGCTCTTCTCGGGCACCGCTGTCGTGGCCTCGATAAATCTGGAGCGGCCGTCATTGCACGTCGTCCGAAACAAGGACGGGAGCTACAACTTCTCCGACCTGCTGAGCAGGAAGCCCCCGGAACAACCCGCCGCCAAGCCCGCGCGCTACTCGTTCAACAACATTAGGATCTCCGGCGGAGTGGTGGACTTTGATGACAAGCCCATGCACGCCACCCACCAGGTGACCGACATTCAGGTAGGCATCCCCTTTTTGTCGAACCTCCCCAGCAAGGTTGATATCAACACGGAGCCGGTCTTCTCGGCCAAGGTGGACGGGCAGCCCGTGGAGGTGCACGGGCAGGCTCGCCCGTTCAGCGACCTTCCGGAGATGGTCTTGGACGTGCGCGCGCAAGGGCTGGACTTGCCGAAGTATCTGGCCTATCTCCCCGCGGACCTTGGCGTAAGCATACCAGCCGGCACCCTGGACGCGAATGGAAGCCTCTCCTTCAAGGAGAACAAGGACGGCACGCGCGCGTTGGTGCTCTCTGGCGACTTCGTGGCCAACGGGCTCGACCTGGAGGAAAGGGGCGGCGGCACGCTGGCGCGCCTGCCGCGCGCTCAAGCGAAGGTCGTCTCCGCCGACCTTCTTAACGGGCGCTACAGTCTGAGCCGGCTCGCCTTCGATGCCCCGGAAGTGACCCTCGCGCGCAAACCCAACGGGCGCTGGAATATTGATGCTCTTCTGCCCGCGGACTCCTCCAGCTCAAAGCAGGACGCGCAACCAACCACCCAGTTCTCCGTCGGCGAAATTTCCGTTACTGGCGGCACGCTCCATTGGGACGACGAGGGCGTCCGGCCAGCGGTAAGAATGGTCTTGAAACCGTTTGACGCCACGGTTGCGTCGTTCAACAGCTCGATGACCGTTCCCATGAACGTGGCGGTCAGCTTCACCACGGACAAAGGGGCGGAAGTCAAGAACGATGGCGTCGTCACGCCAAGTCCACTGGCCGCAAGAGGTTCTCTTGAGGCGGCCGGCCTCCCGCTCGCCCTGCTGGAACCATACTTACGATCATTCATCCCCGTCACCGTGGAGGGTGGAACTCTGCAGGTCTCGTCCAAGTACGACCTTCAGCAAGGCAAGGCCGGGCTTTCAGGAACGCTCGCGGGCCTCGCCGGCAACCTGAGCGACTTCACGGCCCGGCTTCCCGGCGGGAAAGCCCCTTTCCTCAAGGTCGCCTCGGCAGCGCTGAAGGACGGCGCCGTGGACATCGGCCACATGACGGCCCAGCTCGGCGACTTTTCGGCGGACGGCGCGCGCCTCTCACTGACACGGGCCAAGGACGGAAACGTCGACCTTGCGACGGCGCTCTTCCCCGCGCCTTCAGGGCCGGCGGCAGAGGCATCGCCCTCATGGCAGGTTGGGATCACGAAGCTGGCCATTCGGAAGTCCACGGTGGAGATGGAGGACCTCACCCCTTCGCGGCCAGCCCTCATCTCGGTCGCCTTGAAAAGCGTCGAGGCGCAAGACCTCTCCACCAGGCCCGGCGCCGAAGGCCGCATCAGCCTGAGCGCCTCGCTCAACGGAGCCGGCAATTTGTACGCGAATGGGCCGACGGCCCTCGCTCCCTTGTCGCTGGATTGGAGAGTCAGCGCGAAAGGACTGCCGGTCATGCCATTCGAGCCTTACTTCGCCGATCTTTTGGAAGTCCAACTGACGGGCGGAGCGACGTCGGCGAAAGGGCGCGTCACGCTGAAAATCCCTGAGACCGGCGCCGTCCAAGGCTCCTTCGCGGGAGACCTGGACGTGACCGATCTGGCCACCGTGGACAAGGCGCAGATGCAGGATTTCCTGAAGTGGAAATCGTTGCACCT
>JBBINO010000069.1:0-11092 GCA_037443845.1 Acidobacteriota bacterium | reverse complement strand
GCCGCAGCCGCCAGCGGGAGCCGCGGCGACGACCACGGCCCAACCCTTCTCGCTCTCGGTCGAGAACATCACCCTCTCAGGCGGCAACATCAACTACTCGGACCACTTCATCAAGCCGAACTACAACGCAAACATGACCGACGTCGCCGGAAGAATCTCCGGGCTCTCGTCCGATCCCGCCACGCGGGCCGACATGGAGATCAGGGCAAAACTCGATCATCAAGCTCCGATAGAGGTGACCGGCACCCTCAACCCGCTGGCCAAGCCGATTTTTCTTGACATCAAAGGCAAGGCGACGGACGTTGAGCTGAGCCCCATGTCGCCCTATTCGGGACGGTTCGCCGGCTACATCATCGAGAAGGGCAAGTTAAACGTGGACGTGAGCTACCACGTCGAAAACAACAAGCTGAACGCCACCAACCACATCTTCCTGGACCAGTTCACGCTGGGAGACAAGGTGGCAAGCAAGGACGCCACGAAGTTGCCAATCAAGCTTGCCATCGCGCTTCTCAAGGATCGCCAGGGCAGAATTGACCTTACTCTTCCGGTGAGCGGCTCGCTCAACGACCCGCGATTCAAGCTCGGCCGGGTCATTCTGAGAATCTTCGTCAACCTGATCGCCAAAGCCGTCACGTCGCCCTTCGCCCTCCTGGGCCATCTCTTCGGCGGCGGCGGCCAGACGCTCAGCTACATAGAATTCGACCCTGGCGCCGCCACGCTGGACGCCGCGGCGCGTGACAAAGTGGCCAAAATCGAAAAGGCCCTGAAGGACAGGCCTGGGCTGCGCCTGGACATTACCGGCCGCTCCGACCCCGCCTCGGACAAGGAGGGGCTCAAGAAGGTCCGGGTCGAACGGCTCGTGAAGGCCGAGAATATGAAAGAGCTTGTCAAACGAGGCACCGAACCTCCGTCGCTGGACGACGTCACCATTGACCCCAAGGAATATACGGCCCTGCTCTTCAAGGCTTACAAGCACATGAAGTTCCCAAAACCCAGGACAATTCTCGGAACTGCAAAGGAACTTCCCGCCGAAGAGATGGAGCAGGTCATGCTCGCCAACACCGTCGTAACCGACGAAGATTTGAGGCGGCTGGCCCAAGAGCGCGCGCAAGCCGTCAAAGACGCGATTTGCAAGCCTGGCGGAGTTGAGGCCGCGCGCGTTTTCCTTTCGGCCGATACCAAGCCCTCGGCTGAAGCGGCGAAGGCCAAGCCCAGCCGCGTTGACCTCTCGTTGAAGTGGTAATGCGGAGAGGGTTGCGGCGCGCGATTGGCACCGAACAGCCATTGACCGTCCGCGGACGGCGCTGGACCTCTTCGATAGGAGGGTTGGCGGCCCCTGATTCAATTCGGTAGGGCCAAAGTCCCGGGCTCTCTCCGGCCCCCCCCGCCGGAGCGGGCTTTGCCCAGCCGAGCGTTGGGCGGGAGGGTCTCCCGCCTGCCCAAAATGTGGCGGAGAGAGAGGGATTTGAACCCCCGGTACCCTTACGGGCACACCTGATTTCGAGTCAGGCGCCTTCGACCACTCGGCCATCTCTCCGAGTGAGGAATCTTACCCCATCAGCGGGGCCCGGGTCAATCAATCGGGCCCGGGGCAGTTGGCCCGTGGCCTCCTCTACCGCCCCAGGACGAGCACCTCGAAGGTGTCCTTGATCATGGGCGGCCTCGCGTGCGGGTTCTCCGGCGACGGCTTTGGCGCGGGGCCGAACTCGGCGGTGGAGAGGTAGATCAGGTGCGTCTTGGGATCAAGCACCATTGTGCGCGCGCCCCGCTTCGTTTCGACCGTCTGAACCACCTCGAAGGTGCCGCCGGACTTTCGTTTGGCGACGGTGAGCGTCCCCTCTCCGTTGGAGCTGAAGATCAGCCCCGTCTTCGGGTCGAAGCCGTTTCCGTCTACACCCCGGCCGATTGGAATGGTCGCGATGACCTTTCCTGACTTCACGTCGAGCACGGTCATCATTTCGTTCGAACAGCCGGAGAAAACCAGGCCGTCCTTCACGTCAAAGGCAAGGCCGGACGGTTCCTCCCCCGGCGCTATCGAGAAGCGCCTGGTGACGGCCATCTTCATGCTGCTGATCTCCACGACCTCGCTCTTGTCCTCGATGTTGACGTAAATCGTGCCCTTGCCGTCGGCCGCGGCGAATTCGGGCTTGCCTTCCAGCGGAATCGTCCCGACGATCTTGCCGGTCGCGGCCTCGAAGACGGTCGCGTCCTTGCCGCGCCCGTTGAAGGTGAAAACCCGCTTGGAAGAAGCATCGTAAAGGATGCAATCCGGCATCTTCCCCGTCTTCACATCGCCGGTCACTTTGAGCGTCTTGAGGTCGAAGATGAGCGCCTTGTCGGCTTTGCCGCAGCTGACGAAGCCGCGGCCGAGCTCGGGCGCGAGTGCTATGCCGTGGACTCCTTCCGTATCGGGGATCTCCCCGATGACCTTTCCGCTCTTCATGTCGAGAACCACCACCTTCATCCAGTGGGAGACGTAGAGCCGTCCCGCCGCGGGATCAACCGTCAGGTAGTCCCAGCCGCCCTCGCCGCCAATCTTGATCTCCTTGATCAGGTGGTAGCCGGGGGAAAGCGCCGAGGCTACGATGCAAACGAAGAATGCCGCTAGGACAACCGCCGCTCTTTTCATTCGCGTTCTCTCCTTATCCAAGGTACTTCGCTTCGGGGTGATGGAAGACGACGGCGCTCACGCTGGCCTCCGGGTCCATCATGAACGATTCCGTCAGGCGTACTCCTATCTCCTCAGGGCGCAAAATCCTGAAAAGGTCCCGCTGCGCCTCCATCCTTGGGCAGGCAGGATAGCCGAAGGAAAGCCTTATCCCGCGGTACCTCGCGTGGAAGAGGTCCTGAAGCGCCAGCTCCCCGGGACCGGCGATCCCCCAAAGCTCGCGGATCCGCTTGTGCAGCCACTCGGCCGCCGCCTCCGCCGTTTCGAGCGCCAGGGCTTGCAGCGCGTAGCTTCTCAGGAGGTCTCCTTTGGCCCTCAGCCTTGCCGCCTCCGCCTGCGCCCGCCCGCCCGCCGTCACGCAGAAAAGGGCGACGCTGTCGTTGGCTTGGGCTTGCGGGTGCACCCACTCGGCCGCCGAGCGGTGGGGCGGCCTGGACGTTCTCGGGAAGGGCAATTCGGCAAGAGGCTCGCCGCCGGGCTCCATCACGACGACGCTCTCGCCTCTTCCGACCGCCCTGAAGAAGCCGAAGACGGCCGAGGGATTCAGCCACTCGCGCGCGACGGCTGCGTCTTTCAGCTCCTCGACCATGGAAGCAATCTTCTCCGCCCTGGCGTCCTTCCGTTCGAGGAGCCGCGACACCGAGCCCTTCAAGCCGAGGTGCTTTCCAAAGAGCACCTGCTCGTTGAGGTATGGAAATATCTCGTCGAGGCTGAGCGAAGGAAGGACCTTTCCGCCGAGCCAAGGCGCGCGCGGAATGGCCGATGGATCGAGGGGCGGTCCGGACGGCAAGGGGCCTGGAGGCGATGGCGAATCCTGCTCCAATCGGTTTCCATCGCCGCCAGCGGCGGAGCCGCCAGTTCCGTCCGAAGCCCCTTCAAGGATCTCGCGCGCCTCTTTGAGCCCGGCCATCGCGTCGGGCGCGTACGCCACCGCGCCTTTGTAGTTGGGTGAAATATGCTCGCGCGTGAATGCCGCGCTCAACGCCGCGCCGCCCACGAGCATCGGTACCGAGATATTTTCAGCGGCCATGTCCCTCGCCGTTTCCGCCATCTGGCGGGCGGAGCGGACGAGAAGCCCCGAGAGCCCGACCAGGTCCGTCTTGCGCTTGCGCCATTCTTCTATGAGCCTCTCGGAAGATACCTGGACGCCCAGGTCAACGACTTCGTATCCGTTGCTGGCGAAGAGCATGCCAACAAGATTTTTCCCTATGTCGTGGACGTCGCCGCGCACCGTGGCGAGAAGGATGGAGCCGCGCTTCGCCTCGTCAGCCTTGAGGCCAGGCCGCAGGTAATCGGCGGCGGCCTGCATCACCTCCGCCGAAACGAGAACTTCGGCGACGATCAGCTCGCCTTTGCCGAAGAGGCGCCCGACTTCGTCCATGCCCTCCATCAAAGGGCCGGAAATTATTGAGAGCGGGTCCCAAGAGGCCAGCATCTCGTCCAAAAGGTTCGTCAATCCGGACCTTTCACCATCCACGACCATCCTCTTCAAGCGGTCGCGGGCTGGGATATTTTCATTCGCGGCTCGCCCCGCTTTGGACGTGTTCCGCTCGCGGTACCTTTGCGCGAACGCTTCCACCGACGCTGGCGAACCCGTGAAAAGAAGCTCCTCGGCGATGGAAATCTCTTCGAGTTGAAGCCCCGGGTAGCGGACGAGCTGTTCCGTGTTGACTATCGCCGCGTCAAGCCCGGCCTGGACGCAGTGGTGGAGGAAGACGGCGTTGAGCACTTCGCGCGCCGCCGGAGGAAGGCCGAACGAGACGTTGCTTATTCCGAGCACGGTGACCGCGCCGGGCAGCTCCGCCTTGATCGCCCGCACTCCCTCGATGGTCTCCTTCGCCGCGCCTCGAAATTTGGGATCGCCCGTGGCCGCCGGGAAGACCAGCGCGTCCAGAAGAATCTCGCGGCGGCTGAAACCGAGCGCCTCCAGGCGGCCGAGAAGTTTCCGGGCGACCTGGACTTTTCGACCGGCCGTGCGGGCCATGCCTTCCTCCGGGTCGTCGTCAATGCAGCCGGCCACGAGCGCCGCGCCGTAGCGCTTCGCCAGCCGTGCCACCCGCTCCAGCCTGGCGCCACCGTCCTCAAGGTTGACCGAGTTCAACACCGGCCGGCCTGGGATCAGCTTCAGCGCTTCTTCCATGACGGCCGCGTCGGTCGTGTCAACCATCAGCGGCAGCCGGACGGCTTTTCTCAAGGCGAGTGCCATCTCCCTCATGGCCGCCTTCTCGTCGCCGCGCGCGTCCGCGAGGCAAACGTCCAAGACCTGGGCGCCGCCCTTCGCCTGCCTGCGCCCGATCTCGGCGGCTTCCGCGAACCGGCCTTCGCCGATCAGCTTCTTGAAGGCGCGCGACCCCAAGGCGTTGGTCCTCTCGCCGATCAGGAGCGGCGGGCGCTCCTGGACGAGCCCCTTCGCTTCGCCTCCAGCGGTGTGCCCAGGGTCGTAATGTGGAGCGATGCGCGGCTTGTTTTTCGACGCGACCTCGCGAAGCGCCTTTATGTGCGCCGCCGTTGTTCCGCAGCAGCCTCCCAGAATGTTGACCAGCCCGGAGGCGGCGTATCTTTCAAGGACTTGAGCCATCTGCCGCGGAGTTTCAAGGTAGCGCCCGTTGGCGTCTGGAAGCCCGGCGTTCGGCACGACCGAGACGAACGATGACGCCAGCGCGGCAAGCGCCCTCACGTGCTCGGCCATGGCAGACGGCCCCGTCGCGCAGTTGATCCCAATCCACAATGGGTTCCACGGGGCGGCGGTCACCCAGAGCGCCTCTATCGTCTGCCCGCCGAGCGTCGTGCCTGAAGGCTGCATCGTGGCCGAAACGGCCACTGGAAGGGATGGCGCCGCGTCACGGCAGGCAATCAGCGCCGCCTTCATGTTTAGCGCGTCCTGGACCGTTTCGATCAGCAGGACATCGGCCCCGCCTTCGGCCAAGCCTCCTGCCTGGACCGCGTACGAACGAACCATCTCGTCAAAAGTGATTCCCCCGGTTAGCGTCAGAGATTTCGTCGTCGGGCCTATTGAGCCTGCCACGAAGCGTGGACGGGAGCGGTCCGCCGCCTCCGCCCTGGCGCACGCTTCCTTCGCCAGCTCGGCGGCCCTGCGGTTGATCTCGGCCGCCCTGGCTTCGAGGCCGTACTCGCCAAGAACTACGGGCGTTCCGCCGAAGCTGTCGGTTTCGACGATGTCGGCTCCGGCGTCGAGGTAGAGCTTGTGCAGCGCGAGGACCGCTTCGGGCTTGTTGAGCACGAGCGCCTCGTGGCAACCGGCGAGCGCTTCGCCGCCGTAGTCGGAAGGGCCAAGCCCCATCGAGGCCAGCGCCGTGCCCGTCGCCCCGTCCAGAAGAAGGATGCGCTTCTCAAGCAAAGACGCAAGAAGCTCGCTTCGCCCGCCCATGCGCCGAGTTTACATCATGGAGAGGGGCGCGGCAATCGCCAAATGCTGAATTCTAAATTTGGAATTTTAAACCGACGAACAAATATTCATTCCTCAATTTAGCATTTACTAATCCGAGCGGGCAGGGGCTGGCCCCTTCCCGCTCAGCGCTCGGCTCGGCAAAGCCGACCCTGGAGGGCTGGCAACGCGGGCCCGCCCAGGGCTTCGGCCTCGCTGCTCACCCATCCCCACTTCGAAGCATTCCTTTGAAAAAAACACCTTCACCGATGTCGGGGTAGTACAATTCAACAGTTCAGCGCCAGGGCGCCGGCGCTCAATCGGGCGGGTACTCCTTGATCGTGCTTTCGACGACCTGGCGCGAAAGGGCGTGGAGCCTTTGCTGCGTCGAGGCGTAGATTTCACGAGCCATGGCGCGCGTTCTCGGCGTGTAGGCCATCGCCTGATAGAGCGGCCGCAGGTATTTCATGCGGCCAACTTCTGAGAGGACCTCCTTCGCGTCGGAGAAGGCCGGCTCGTACCCGGACGCGAGGGCTATCGAAAGCCATTCCACGACGATCTCGTAGTTGCGGCCGTTCGGAAGGTCGAGCTTGTCGGCGAGCCATGCGCACTCCTCCTTCGGAAGCGGCCTCGGGAGCCCCTGGAGAAAGAGGAGCAACTGGTCGGGCGTCCACCCCGTCACCTCGTCGGTGCTCGGTTTCTTGCCGCCGCTGAACCCCCGCGCCTCGCTCTGGATCGCGTCCAGCGCCCCTGACTGCGGCAGCGGAGCGTTGGCCGGAAGCCCCGGCTGGTAGAGCCACTCCTCGGCGCCCGCCTCCTTGGCGAGGCCCGGAAGCTCGTGTTCCAAGAACGCCATGAACTCTTCGGTTGTTATCGAAGTAAACTTGAACCGGGCGATGTATGAGCGGATGAACCTGTCCCAGATGTCGCGCCCGGCCTTCTTTTCGAGGAGCGTCACGAACAACGCCCCCTTTTCGTACGGAACCTCGGAATAGACGTCGTCCGGGTTGATGCCTTCGAGCTTGGTGACCAAGCAGGTCAGCGGCGAGCCCTCCCCAAAACGGGCCATGGCCTGGCGGAGCGCCACGAGGCCAAGCGCCTGGGCCAGCGAAGCGCGCGCCGTGCCGTTGAGCGCTTCGAGAATCCGCCGCTCGGCCCAAACGGTGAATCCCTCGTTAAGCCAGAAGTGCTCAACGGTCGCGTTCGTCACGAGGTTTCCGGTCCAGGAGTGAGCCAACTCGTGGGCCACGACCGTCACGAGGGAGCGGTCGCCCGCAAGCAGGGTCGGCGTCAGGAACGTCAGCCTCGGGTTCTCCATTCCGCCGTAAGGGAAGGAGGGCGGAAGGACCAGCATGTCGTACCGCTCCCACTCGTACGGGCCGAACATCTTCTCGGCCGTCCTGATCATTGACTCAATCTCGCCGAACTCCCACGCGGCGGCGTCAACCACTTCGGGCTCCGCCCAGATGGTCGAGCGCGGGCCGATCTCGCGCGAGGCGAGCCCTCCCGCCGCGAGGGCGATGAGGTAGGTCGGGATCGGCTGCGGCATGTGGAAAGTGAAAACGCGCTTGCCTTTGGCCGCCTCCTTCGAGCCCGACGGGCCAGCCGACATGACGGCGGTGATGCCGTCGGGCACGGTCACTTCGGCATCGTAGGTCACGCGGGCCACGGGGCTGTCCTGAAGCGGAGCTATCGTTCGCGCGTGGTGAGGCTGGCACTGGCTGAAAAGGAAAGGATGGCGGCGGCCGCGGGTTTGCTCGGGGTCGAGCCACTGCAAAGCGACCGCGCCAGGCGAGGTTTCGTACTCGATGATGACGGCTTCGGTTCCGGCCGGCAACTCGAGCCTAAGGCGGCTTCCGAGAACCGGATCGGGCGGCGCGAAGGCGAACGGGACGGGCCGTCCGTCGCTCGTCGCCACTGAAGCCACCAGGAGGTCGCGGCTGTCAAGGTCCATCGTTCCAGAAGAGGGGCGTTCCAGCTTTAGCGCCACCCTGCCTCGAATTATCTTCGCTGAAAAATCAACGTCCCACTTGAACTCAACGTGGACGGTTCTTGGCTGGGTTCCGTCAAAATAGGAATGGGGATCCATGCGAGCCATCTCTTCTCCTCTGGTTGTCTTCTTCAACCCCTGTGCGACGAAAAGTATTTCCCAAATGCGCGCCCGCTCGCCCGGCACCCGAAAAGCGGAACCGGAAAGAACGACCGCTTCTATAATTGTACCCGAAAAAACCGATATCGCAAGAGCGGCGGAGCGGCGGCGAATGCACCGCGCGCGTAACTCTTCGCGCCCCGCATGATTCCCTTGCTTCTACTGCCCTGGCGCGCGGATGACGAGAGCCTCGCCAAGGCCGATTGACGACAGCGGCTTCTCCAAGGATGCGCGGTCGCCCACGGCCACGAATGCTTTGGGCGCGGCCAAGAGCCGCGCACCGGCTGCGCGCACTTCGTCTAGGGTGAGCGACTTCACCTTGGCGAGGACTTGCTTATAGAAGTCGCCGGGCAAGCCCTGCACCCACAGCGCGCTCATTCCGTCCGCGACCTGCTTCTGCGTCTCGAAGCTCTGAGGGAAGCTGAGCGCCCAGTTGGACTTCGCCATTTCCAATTCATCCTGGGTTATCGGCCTCTTTCCGCCGACGTCTTCAATCTCTTTCAGAATCTCCCGGAAAGATTCGACGGTCTTGTCGGCCTGCACGGCCGTGACGATGACCCACGGCAACACGCCCCGCTGGTTCGAGAAGAGGGACCTGGCGCCGTAGGTGTAGCCCTTGTCCTCCCTCAGGTTCATGTTGAGGCGGCTAGTGAACTGTCCGCCGAAGATTTCATTGAATATGAGCGCCGCGGGGTAATCGCCGCCGGTTCTGGCCAGACCCGCGGAGCCCACGGCGATGTACGTCTGCGGAGCCGACGGCTTGTCAACGACGTTGACACCCGATGAGAAGGCGTACTTGGGCTCGGGCCTTTCGTCATCGCCTCCACCCGGCTCCCAGCCAGCCAACGCCGCGCTCGCGGCGTCGAACGCCTCCTCCGGCTCGACGTCTCCCGTGACGACGAACAGGGCGCGCTCGGGCCGGTAGAACCGCTTGAAAAAGCGGAGCGTCTCCTCGGCCGGAGGAGCCTTGAACGTCGCCGGAATTCCCTCGACCGGATGGCCGTAAGGCGATTGTTCGCCGAAGAGCACCGCCCGCAAGGCGCGGTTTCCGAGCTCCGACGCGTCGTCCAAATCGCTCGCCAGATCAGCGGCGTGGGCCTTGCAGAGCCTCGCCAGATCGGCGTCAGCCAGGTTGGGCCGCGCGAGAACGTCAGCCAGAATCCCAAAACCGCCGGCGAAGTTCTCGCTCAAAAGGCCCAACGTGAAGGCCGCCTGCTCACGCCCGACGTCCGTCGCCAGCGAAGATGCCACGTCCTTGATCCTTTTCGCCAGCGCCAGCGCGTCGAGCCCCGCGGCGCCCTCGTCGAGAAGGTCGCCCGTGAGGCTGGCCATGCCCGGAAACCCCACGGGATCGAACGCCGCACCCGACCGCACCGCGGCCTGGATCGTGACGTAAGGGAGCCCTTTCCGCTGAAGCACCCAGAGCTGCGCTTTGCAGGGGAGGTCGAAACGGCGGGGCTCCCCGAGGTCGAAGCGCCCCTCGCCGCCCGCCCCGGGCAAGGAGGCCCTCCCGGGCTCGACCGTTGTTCTTTCTCTCCTCGGCGTAATCTGAATGAGGCCGTAACCGCTAGAATCGAGGTGGCGCGACGCGGCCTCTTGGACGTCTTCGGGCTCGACGGCCTCGTACCTGCCGATCTCCTCGGCCAGCGAGTTCGGGCGGCCAAGGAAAGTCTGGTAGTAGTTCAGGAGGTCGCTCACTCCGCCGAAGCCTCCGATGGCCTGAAGCTTTTTGATGACGCGCGTCTTGAGCCCGGCCACCGCCGCCCGTATCTCCCGCGCCGCCGGGCCTCCGCGCTTTAGCCCGTCCAGTTCCTTCCAGACGATCTCCTCGATTCTTTCGATCTCCACGCCGGGCTGAGCCGTCACTATGACCGTGAACGCGCCGCACACTTCTCCGCTCGACTGGTAGGCTATCACCGATTGCGCTAGGTTCTCGTCCACTTGAAGCTTTTTCACGAGCCTAGAATCCTTGCCCCAGCTCAACACCGAGCCGAGCATGGAGAGGGCCGCGTCCTCCGCCGTGAATTGCTGCGGCGCGGGCCAGCAAATATACAGCCTCGGCAATTGGACGTTGTCCTCCTGTACCACTCGGCGAGGAGCCGCGAGTCTGGGGACCGAAGCGGCCACCGGCGGAATGACCGGGCCGGAAGGTACTGATCCGAAATACTTGTCGGCGAGCGCGAGAGCCTCCTCCACCTTCACGTCGCCCGCGATGCAGAGCGACGAGTTGCGCGGAGTGTAGTAGCGGCGGAAGAAGGCGCCGACGTCCCCGAGCGACGCGCGGTCCAGGTCTTCCATCGAGCCTATGACGGGATGGTCGTACGGATGGCCCTTCGGATAGAGCACGGAGGGAAGAATCTCCTCGGCCACTCCGTAAGGCTCGTTCTCAAGCGTCTCCCGCCTTTCGTTCTTGACGACGTCGCGCTGGTTGTCGAGCTTCTCCTGAGTCAGCGCGCCCAGAAGCCAGCCCATGCGGTCCGACTCGAGCCAGAGGGCGCGTTCGAGGTAGGCCGACGGAACGACCTCCCAGTAGTTGGTGCGGTCCTCGGAGGTAGAGCCGTTGAGCCTCGCGCCGATTTCCTCAAGCGGGCGGAAGAAATCGTCCGGGTAGTGCTCCGACCCCTGAAACATCATGTGCTCGAAGAGGTGCGCGAAGCCGGTGCGTCCCGGCTCCTCGTCCTTGCTGCCGACGTGGTACCAGAGGTTCACCGCCACCTGCGGCAGCGCGTGGTCCTCGTGCACCAACACGCACAGGCCGTTCTTCAGAACGTGTTTTTCAACCTGGATGTCGAAATGACTCGGCGCGCTCTTAGCCATGGTTCCTCCGCAGAAATGGAGTATAACCGCGATGCCCCCCGCGCGCCAGCCGCCGCCGCTTCGCGGCGGGAAA